>CAZCOO010000021.1:286-21121 GCA_964500395.1 uncultured Verrucomicrobiota bacterium | reverse complement strand
GGAGTCTGCGGCACCGATCGGTGTCAATCGGTGTTCATCCGTGGTTCTTTCTCGCGTGGTGGGGGTCAGCGTGCTCTGACCCCAATGTGCTCCGCTGGAATACGTGCTCCAGGTACGCATCAACCGCGCCAAGGAGCTTTTGCAGAAGACCGATATGACGATTGATGAAATCGCCGATACCATCGGGTATGCGCGGGGGCACACGCTCTCGAAGCTGTTCCGCAAAGCGACGGGCCTGTCCCCGGGGGCGTTTCGGAAGCAGATCCGAAAGATGTGATCGCGGCGAGCCCACCGCCCCCGGCTCCGTCCGATGGGGCGGGGCCGGGGCTGGGCTAGTCCGAAAGGCGCACGTCGATCCGGTAGTACCCGCTCTGCTCCGCGGAATGGGTCGAATCCGTCCAGGTGTTCCGGGGCGGTACGGCCGGGACGTCGGCGGCCCGGTGCTCGAAGTCGGACGTCTGCGCAAGGTTGGTGCCCCAGTAGACCGTGTAGACGCGGCCGGATACCGAATCCCAGGTGAGCACGAAATGATCTTGGCTTTGCGCCCGCTGCTGGAATCCCCGGACCCGGAAGCGGCTCGCCGCGTTCGTCGGATCGGTGGAGGCGATATACTCCTGCAGGTCCAACAATCCGTCACCGTCGAGATCCGTGGCCGCATGCATGTTGGTGAGGGTGCCCTGGTGGTGGGTCTCCCACCAGTCCGGGATGCCGTCACTGTCGCTGTCGGAGTCCGGTCCCCCCGCCGCGCCTGCAAAGTGGAGGTCGTCGAGGGCGACTGCATGGGTGGCCTCCTGCCGGACCTTGAACCGGGAAAACGAGCTCGCGCCGCTGAAGAAGCCGAAGTCGGAGAAGACATTGGTGGAATCGACTTCCAGGGACCAGGTCCCCGCCCCGTAGTCGATGGACAGATCCATTGTCAGCCATTTGCCTTCCGGGAATGCGACCGCCGAGGTTTGCGCGGAGGGGCCGTTGTGGCCCACGCAATGGCCGTTGGTGTTGAACCAGAAGATCACCGTGGCGTCGGTATCCGCCGCGCTGTTGGTGTCGCCGAAGGTGGGGCGGGCCCGGAAGGTGAGCGTCACATTGGTGTGGCCGTCCACGAAGGCGTGGGCGGCGTGGCCCTCGGCGATATGGAGCGACTGTGTGCCGTTGTAGGCGTCGGCATCGGTCACCAGGGCCTGTTCGCCGGTCCAGCCGTGCTGCCCGGTTACATCGCCCCGGGCGCCCGCCATATGGGTCGGGGTCCCCTCGAAGGTCTCACTGAATGGCAGGGAGAGTGCGGGGTTGAGTTCATCGTCGACTTCCGTGACCGCCACGAAGACCGCATCCATCCCGGCGGACGTGCAGGTGACGGTGGCGACGCCGTCCGCGAAATCCGGGTCCTGGGCTGCCGTCAGGGTGACGGGTTGCCAACTGTCCCAGTTGTTGGTGTCGAACACGAAGCTCGAGGCCCCCTGGACCCCGATGTCGGCGTCGCCGCCGGTGCGGGCGACGGTGACGGTGGCCGCCTGCGACGGCGCGCTGTACAGGCGGATGGAGAATGTCGCATTGCTTCCCTCCGCCACCGCCAGGCTGGTGGCGGACAGTTCAATGCCCCCGGCGGGTTCGCCGACATACGTGCCGGAGAGGACGAGATCATCGAGGTTCCAGCCGCTCGCCTGGTACCAGCCGGATTCGTAGTACAGACCCCACCGCAGATAGACGGTTTCCGCCCGATCCGCCACGGCGGATATATCGAAGGAGACGTGCGTCCAGGCGGCATCCGCGATGTTGGACTGGTCCGAACTCCACACCGTGGTCCAGTCCATCCCGTTGCTGGAGGCTTCGACCGTCGCCTGGGCATAGGTCCAGGTGGAAAGTCCCTTCACATTCAGCCATCGCCGGAAGGCCAGGCTGATGTCGACATAGTCGGAGCAGTCCAGGGCGGTTGTCGTCAGGTAGAAGGGCGATGAATATTCCTCGCCGTCGACGGTGGGATCCGCGTGCTGGTAGTTGCCGTCCAGGTTGTATCCGTAGACGGTGGAGCCGCTGTATCCGCTGACGGGATCGGGATGGCCCCATCCGTACGGCGCGTCATTCGAGCCGCCCTGTCCGGTCGGTGCCCCGAAGTCCCACAGGCCGGTCTCGACCCAGCCCGGATCGGCATCAAACGTGTTGGTGTAGAAGCCGACGGACCCGCTGTAGGTGAAGGTGACCCCGGCATTGGCGGAAATCGTGTTCCCGTGCAGATCCCGGATGCCGTTCAGGGTCAGGCGGTAGGTCCCCGCCGTCATGGTCGACACGGTGAGATCGACCCGGGTGGGGTCGCCGGCGTTGCGCGCGGCGCCGTTTACGCTGATGCCGTGGTCGAGGGAATAGTGGGTCGGCTGTCCGGATGTCGCGCTGTCCACGGCCTCGTTGAAGTACACGGATACGGACTGGGTATCCGGCGCCACCGCAAACCGCGGCACGGGGCCGGTCGCATCTTCGTCATCGGCCTCCACCGCGGTAACGGCGGTGGTGACGCCCGCGGCCACGGCGTGCAGGGTCGCTTCGCCGTCCGTGTCATCCGCATCGGAGCCGCCCCAGAGAGTGACGGTCCGGGGGAGGTTCCAGTTGGTCGCGGAAAACACCAGGTCCTGCCCCTCGCTGATGAGGATATCCGGATCGCCGGCTACCTTTCGCACGGTGACGGTGGTGACGCCGGAAGGCTGCACCGCCAGGCGGGCCTCGAAGGATTGATAGGACGGTTCCGGAATGACCACCCGGTTGGTGCTGACCACCACCCGTTGCTCGTGGTCCGCCGTCCCGTCCCGCTGAACCAGGCGCACGGCCTGGGGCAGGTAGGAGAAGGTATCCTCGAAGTATACCGACACGTTCACCGAGAAGGCGTTCTGCCCATCCACGGGGTGGATGTTGTTCCAGCCGACGACATAGCCGCTTTCCGTGTTGTTGCAGTCGTGGCGGAAGGTCGCGTCATCGGCGTCGCCCAGGTCGTCCACGCCGTCACTGGCCGCCGGCGCAAAGGTCTCCGCGCCCTGCAGGGTAAACACACTCGCCGCGGCGTCGAAGCGGTCCCGGTTCATGTAGAGGGCGACATCGTATCGCGCCCCGGGCAGGAGGTTGGTAAAGGTGATGGTGGCGTACTCGTGGTGGTCGCTGTTGCGGATGCGGAAGGTCGAGGCCGCATCGATAAAGCCGTTGAACATGCGGAACGCGTCCCGGTAGGCGGCGGCGTTTCCGGTGTCGGGCAGGTGTTGATCGGTCGCGGCGGGGCTCTCCCCGTTGTCGTCGTAGTAGGCATAGACCACCTCGACTCCCGTGGTAGAGCCGGAATCGATATCCCGAAGGGCGTAGGCCGTGCCGTGGGTGCTGCCGTGGGTGGCGTGCGCGTGATCCGCCGGGTTGCGGAGGGCGTCGTCATCCATGTCATGGTACGCGGTGAAGCCTTCGAACGAGGCGTCGATCTCAACGGCCGTCACATCCGCCGTGCTGCCGAGGGAAGGCGCCTCGCAGCGGATGGTCGCCGCGCTGTTGTCCGCATCCGGATCGCTGCCGGCGGCGAGGACCACGCTTTGCCCGGCGTCCCAGGTGTTGGATGTGAAGACAAGGTTCGTGCCGAGCAGCACCTGGATGTCGGCATCCCCGGACGCCCGGGCCACGGTCGCGGTCACGGGATGTGTCGGCGGCGCCGTCAGGCGTATATCAAACTGTGCCCCGCTGTTTTCCGGGACGTACACGTGGTGATCGGAGACGCTGATGGCCACGTCGTTTTCCACCTCGACCGCCGTGACCGTGCGGCTGATATACAGCGTGTTGAAGCAGCGGATCGTCGCCGTGCCGAATGCGCTGTCCCCGTCCTCCTCGGCCAGAAGCTGGACGGCCTGCCAGGCGTCCCAGTCGTCGGGCGTAAAGACGAGCCGGCTTCCGATGTTCACCGAGATGTCGGCATCGCCGGAGGCCCTCTCGACCTTCACGGTCACCACCCCGCCGGGGTCTTCGCGGAGGCGCACGGAAAAGACCGCCGTGTTTCCTTCCGGTACATGCACCCGGTTGGTCGAGATCTCAATATTGGGCGTATGGGGCCGCACCTCCAGCACGCCGAGATTGGCCGCGACGCCCTCTTTGTAGACGTCGATCCGGATCGAACCGTCCGGCTCCGGGGCCACTTCGGACAGCATCACGGTGTTGGACGTGTTGCCGTAGGTCTGCAACACCTCGGTCAGGCGGGGCCCGACCCCGTAGAACGAGGCGTAGTCATCATTGTGCGAGATCGAGGCAAAAAAGATCAGGTCGTAGGTATTGGACGGATTGAGCCCGGCCAGCTCCATCTGTTTCCCGAAGGATTCGTTGTGGTTGATGACATCCCGCTGCGCCGTCGCCGGATAGAGGGTATTGGTGTCGGAACTGCCCGCGGAGGTATAGAGCTGGTCAAAGTTGTCGAGCAGGGTGAGCGAGGCCTCGACGGCGCCGCCGCGGATGTTGACCACGTTTGTGAGGGCATAGCCGTTGAGGTATCCGCCCACATTGTTCCACCCCGCGTTGGTGGTGGCATCGTACCCGAAGTCAAACATCAACCGGTTGTCCGCGTAGGGGTCGACGTAGACAAAAGACTGGGTGGACGGGCCGCTCATCACATTGCCGTACACGTCCAGGATCCCGGACAGCGTCAGGGTATTGGTCGCGAGATCCGCCAGCTCCCCGACGGTCAGCCACACCGCGTCGGGGCCGGACATCACGGCGTTGGAGATGACGGCGGTATCGAGGCTGTAGTGGGCGAGGTTTGTAGCCGAGGCAGGCAGGACCGCCTCGTCGTACCGGACCTCGACGGTGGTGGCGTCCCGGGCCCGCACCCGGTCGACCTCCGGGCCGGTATCGTCCACCGTGATGACAAGGCCGTTGGAGGCCGTGTGGCCCGCGTCGTCATACAGCGTAAGCACGACGGTATACTGCCCCTCGCCGGTGTAGCTGTGATTCAGATTGGTCAGCGAGGCCCCGGCCTGCGGGCCGGATCCGTCTCCGAACGTCCAGGCAAAGTTTGTGATGGTCCCGGCATACGAGTGGGCGGAAGCGGACAGGGCCACATGCAGGGTCGAGGTGCCGGCCCGGGGCGATGCGGTTATACAGCCCCCGAGTTTGAATTCGTCCACGCCGATATCCGCGCGGCCGCCCAGGATCCGCGCGTCGCCGTCCGGCAGGTCGCGGGCCTGCGGGGCGCTCATCCAGGCCAGATTGGTGCCGGCGTCTATGCAGGGCGAGCAGGAGGAGAGGTGGTAGTCCCCCGGCAGCCCGGACAACCCGGGATCCGCGGTGATGTTGCCGGCCCCGGCCACGGTGGTCGTGAGGCAACTGTGCGAAAACGAGATCGGCGATGCGGGCTGGTCCTGGTAGTCCGGCCCGAAGGTATCGTTATCGTAGACGATGGTGTTCCGAACGGTCCAGGGGCCCTGGTTGGTCCCCTCCAGTTCGGCCCAGCTCTCGTGTTTGCTCCGCAGAATCCCGGCGCCCTGAACCAGGAGGCGGTTGTCCGTGAAGGTGCAGTTTTCCAGGGTCAGTGACGGCTGGCTGTAGACAATGCTGTACCAGCCGGTGTTTTCCGCAAACAGGCAGTTTCGCACGATGTGCGTCCCGACGTCGCCCGGGAAGGCAAAGGAGGCGCTGCGATTGTCGAACAGGATCGCCGCGGCGGACACATAGCTGTCCCCGCTGTTGTTCCGAAACTCGCAGTTTTCCACCAGGGCGGTGTAGCTGCCGTGGGTGCGGATCTGGATCGCGCCGCGGCGGCTGCGGTTGTTGAAAAACCTGCAGTCCCGAATAATGGCCCCGTCGTTCCAGATATTGATGCACGCCCCGCCGTTGACGGGGGTGGGCTCCACCAGGTTGGTAAAGATGCAGTTTTGAATGACCGGGGTGCGGGTATGCAGGCCGGCGAGGACGCCGCCGCCTCCGTTGTTGTAGATGTCCCGGAAGGTGAATCCATCAATCGTGACGTCATTGGCGTCGTCGATCCAGAATCCCCGGTGATAGGGTTTGCTCCCCCATCCTGCAAGCGTGGTATGGAGGGGCCCGTTGGCCGATCGCACGGTCAGCCGGTCCCGGTTTTTCCCGACGTGGTCGATGAAGAACTGGCGACTCCCCCCGCCGCCGACGATAAACTCCCCGTCGCCGATGATCACTGTATGATCATTGTAGCCTGCATCGATCGCGTCCTGGATGTTGGTGGCCGCTTCGCGCCACGTCTTGAACGGATACAGGTGCAGGCCGTTGGTCGAGACGTAGTGCACGGTGGGGCTTGTTTCATTCGTCAGCACCACGGTGTTCGCGCGCGTCACCGTATCTGTCGAGCCGCCCCATGGATGGAAATTGTTGGCCACGGTCAGCGTGACCGTGTAGGAGCCGGAGTCCGTGTAGTAGAATTCCGGGTGCCGGTCGGTGCTGTCGATCGTGCCGTCCCCGTCCAGGTCCCACGCCCAGCTCTGCGGCGCCGGGTGCGAGAGGTCCGTGAACCGCACGGTGACCGGGGCGGACGCCGTCGTGATGACCGCCTCGAAATCCGCCTGGATGGGCGCCAGCACGTGCACGTAGTTGGACCGGATCCGGGTAAAGGACGCCCCGGCCGCGTTGCTTACCGTCAGCGAGACATCGTACACGCCCGTGGTATAGGCGTTGGACGCCATGGGCACGCCATAGGAATGGACATCCGCGATGCCGTCGTTCTCAAAATCCCATGTGTACCAGGCCGCGGCGGCATCGAACCCGACCGGATGCGCGGTGAAGACCGCGGTCAGGTTCGAGATGGCGTAGCGGGCATCGGCCTGGAAGCTGCTCTTGTAGACGGGGCCGGTCTGGCCGGTGCAGGCCGCGGTGCGCCGGGCGTCCCGGTGCCGGGCCGGCCAGGCGCCGGGCAGTTCGTTGAGCCCGTAGCCCGTGTTGAGCATGACCAGCTCACTCGCGATCGACATCACCACGTACCGGGTGGTGCCGGTCAGCGTCGTGAGCACCATGTCTTCAATGCCCATCAGTCCGTCCAGCGGGATCTCGTAGGGGTCGTACCCGGGAATCGGGGTGCCGTCCATATCCAGCACATAGATCACATTGGTGCCGGGCGCATCGCTGTCGCCGGCGACCAGGATATTCGGCAGGCCGTCCCCGGTAACGTCGTCGATCCGAAAGGCGGGCTCCCACTCGTCCCGGACATCGGAGGGGAAGTTGCTCAGGCTCGTCCCGTCGCCCTCAAAGGCGAAGAGCTGCGCAAACCGGCCGCCGTCAAAGATGGACGCCGCGGTAAACACTTCCGTATCCCCGTCCCCGTCCGCGTCCGCAAGCTGGATGGCCTGGTACCCGGTCTCCACGCCGCCGGGGAGGGAGACCGGCCAGCCGGCTACCGGCGAGCCGTCGTGATGGTAGGCCGCGATGCGTTTTTCGCTGTCGTAGCCGTACAGGAGGATCTCCAGGTCGCCGTCCCCGTCGATATCGCC
Organism: uncultured Verrucomicrobiota bacterium; assembly: GCA_964500395.1. Lineage (GTDB taxonomy): Bacteria > Verrucomicrobiota > Kiritimatiellia > CAZCOO01 > CAZCOO01 > CAZCOO01. Next base: position 13,664 of record CAZCOO010000021.1, on the reverse strand, counting down.
CAGGGCGGGGGCGGCCTTGTCATAGGTGTGCAGTTCCTTCAAGCCGGAGGTAAAGATGAACGGCATCTCAATGGTAGAGAGGATCGTTCCGTCCCCCTCCAGGACGTAGAGGCGGCTCCGGGGCATGCCGTTGTCCCCGTAGTCGTAGTTCCAGACCACCAGCTCTTCGTACCCGTCTCCGTCGAGGTCGGCCGCCGAGGGCGGGCCGGTCTCCGGCAGCGGCAGGACCCGCTCCCAGAGGACGGACGCCCCGGCATCGTAGACCCGAACGAACGACGTCCCGTTGGTGTACTCCATGTTGCAGACAATGTCCGCCGCCCCGTCTTCATCCACGTCGGCCAGGACGGGCTCCCCGAAGCCCCGCCGGTCGTCCACCGCCGCATTCGTGGAGATCACGGGAAATCCCTCCAGCAGGTCCCCCTCGTAGTCATAGACAAAGAGCCCCGGGGGGCCGGAACTGAACAGCCACCGGTGCTCGGTCGCGACAATCTCCCTGAATCCGTCCCCCGTCAGGTCGGCGGAGGCGATGTTGAAGGTCCAGTTGCCGCCGCCCAGGGTGGACTCGGCAATCCAGACAAGCTGGGTGTCCGCATTGTAGACCATGGTGTAGTCCCGGTATGCGGTGGCGATCTCGCGGATGCCGTCGTTGTTAAAGTCGTCCACCACCAGGTGCTGGGCATTGCCGTTGATAAACGACAGCCGAAGAGTCTGTTCGGCCAGCACCCGTCCGTCCGCCCGCAGTTCAAAGACCAGCTCTTCCCGGCTGTTGGTGGTATCGGTGGCGATGGTAGCCACGAAGGTATTGGTGGAGAGATTGGTCTGGGAGAGGCCGGTCATCGATCCCAGGTTGTGCGACCAGTTGTTCAGGGAGATGCCGTCGGTGGTATTGGTGGCCACAATGGACACGTCCGTGTAGTCGTTGGTCCAGGTGCCGGCGCTGATGGCGATGTGATAATCCTCCCCGGGCACCGCCAGATCGGTGTCGCCGGCCCAGAGCAGCCGCAGGAACCCGGCCTCCACATCCTCGTTGAGGAGGCGGTTTACATTGATCCGGCCCGCGCCCAGCTCCCCCTCGTAGGGTTGATTGGCCGCGTAGCCCAGCATCTCCGTGTCGCAGGTCTCCTCCAGCACCCGCTCATAGATGTAGGGGTGGAGCCCGGGATACTTGGCCACCAGCAGGGACAGGGCCCCCGCCGCCTGGGGGCAGGCCATGCTCGTCCCGTGAAACACGACAAAGTCATTCGACACCACGAGGTCGTCGTCCGTGTAATCCGCGCACTTCAGCGATACGATCTCCGAGCCGTGCGCCGAGACGTCCGTAAACCAGCCGTAGTTCGAATAGAAGGCCTTCTCATCATTCCAGTTCATGGAATTCACCGAGATCGATCCCCGGTAACTGGCGGGATAGAACGGGCTTCCGCTGTCGCTGTTGCCGGAGGCCGCCACGAACACCACCCCGTTGGTCACCGCATAATCGATCGCGTCCTGCAGCGACTGCTGCCACGAGCCTCCGCCCCAGGAGTTGTTGAGGATGTGGGCGCCGTTATCCACGCCGTAGATGATGGCCTCGATGGCATCGTCCGTGTACCCGCCGCCCGGACCGAGAAACTTCAACGCCATGATCCGGGCGTGGGGATTGACCCCGGCCACCCCGTACCCGTTGTCCGCCTCCGCCGCGATGGTGCCGGCCACGTGCGAGCCGTGGGCCCCGCCCTCTGACTCCAGGTCCATCGGGTCGCTGTCGTCATAGTAGAAATCCACTCCGAAGACATCGTCGACGTAGCCGTTGCCGTCATCGTCGATCTTGGTGCCCGGGATCTCGCCGGGGTTCTTCCACATGTTGTTGGTGATGTCGCCGTGGGTGTAATCCACGCCCGTGTCGATCACGGCGACCACGACCTCGCCCGTGGGGAATTCCTGACCCGGCGTACTGTTGGTCCACGCCTCCTGCCAGTCCATGTCCGCATCCGGCAGGCCGTTGGTCGAGCCCATCGCCGCCCCGGATTCAATCAGATACGTCTGCTGGCCGGTGTTGTGCATGGGGAACATCGAGGGGTAGAGGGGGTCGTTTGGGATCCCGCACGCCTGCACCCGGTAATTGGGTTCCGCGTATTTCACCAGGGGGGACGCCTGCAGCTCCTTCAACGCCGCCAGTTTATCCGCCCCCTTCCGCGGGTAGGCCCGGTGCATATTCATCAGGTTCCGCTCCGCCCGGCCGGGTCGCCGTCCCCGGGTCGCCTTGTCATTCAGGCTCTTTTCCAGCGGACTGCCCTCGGGGATGATCTTGTCGAAGGAGGCGATGTTCGCAAACCCGGCGTCCGTCGTCGCCCGGACGGCGGTCTTGACGTCGGTTTTCGCGTCATCGCGGAACACCACAATGAAGGACTCCACATCCCGCAGCCGCGCCTGCTCCACGGCCTCGGCCACATCGATGCGCGCAATCTCCTGCGCGGGCAATTCGGGCGGAATGCCCGCCGCCGCCAATCCCAGACCCCATAGGCAAAACCAGACGGAACCCCGTTGTCTCTTTCTCATGCCATCTTCTCCAGCAAAGAACGCCTGTCGTCCGGCGACAGGCGCTTTCATATCCCCTCTCACGACGTCCAGCGGCCGAAATCGCGCCGGATTTCCGAGTACCAACATAGAGGGTCCGGGAAACAGCGGATATACTCATATGCGCATATTTATGTCCCGTTTACGCACGGCGAAAACGGGCCGTTCCGAGGGGCTGCGGGGGGAGGGCTATCGGAGGCGGTCGGTGAGGTCGCCGGCGTAGCCGGTGAGTTCGATGAAGCTGTCGCCGATGTCGGTTCCGTGTTCATCGAGTACGTCGCAGGCGCCTTCCCAGTAGGGGACGCCGCTGAGGGTGCCGGGGTGTTCCTGGGCGTCGGCGAGAGGGCGCAGGCGCAGGGTTCGCGGCCGGCCGGTGGCGGGGTCGGGCAGGGTGACATCGATGTCGACGGGATACTCCGCGCCGGTGTGGGGGCTGGTCCAGGTGCGGCGGGGCGCCCAGGTGAAGCGGTCGGGGCCGAAGGCGGTGGTGCGCCCCTCGGTGTCGATCCAGGTGAGCGTGGAGTAGGGGGAGACGGTTCCGTCTTTGCGCCGCAGGAGGTAGAGCATGACCTCCCGGCCGTCCTGGAGCTGAATGCTGGCCCAGTCCCATCCGGCCTGGTCGGTGCCGAGCTGGCTGCTGCTGATTTCATGGTCCATCCAGGCTTGGCCGGTGACGGGGATGTCGCGCCCGTCCAGGGAGAGAAGCCCTTCGACCCGGAGGCGGGGGAAGGTGAGGTAGAGGCTGGCGGCGCCGGGTTCGGGGCCTTTCTGCGAAATCCCGTTTTGGCCGAACCGGACCAGGGGCTTTTCGGGGGTGAGGACGAGGTCGTAGGCAATGCCTTCCCGGACGGTGGCCCGGATCTTCATGGGGGGGGCGGCACTGTCGGCGGGGGCATGGGGCAGGGCCGTGAGGCGCCAGTTGCCGTTGGCGAGGTCGAGCCCGTTGGTGGCGGCCCAGGCCCGCCAGCCGTTTCGGTGGAAGCGCTCCTCGGTCCGGTAGTCCCCGGTCCGGGCGTCGAAGAAGCCGGTGTGGGCCATGAAGAGGTGATCGCGCCCGGCGACGGGGCCGCCGGGGTGTCCACTGTGGGCCTGCCCGGCGAGGGGGCGAAGGGCGTTGCGGAAGAACGTGACCTGGAAACCGAAGCGGCGGCCGGTTTCGCTGAAGAGGTGGCCGGTGATGTACCACCACTCGATGCGATAGGCCGGATGGCTGCCGTGGTCGCGGGGAAAGACCACCTCGGCGCCGGGCTGCGGATCGGCATAGCCGTCGGAGGCGACGGCGGTGTCCGCGCCGGCCGGGCCGGGGCGCGCCATGAAGGCGGTCGCGGCCAGGAGGGCGGCGAGGAGCCGTGGGAAAGGAAAAATGCGGATGGGCAGCGGGGTCGGCATGGGGATTATTCCTCCTGTTCCACGGGGATCCGGGTGTTGAACCAGCCGCAGAGGGCGCCGATGAGGGCGCCGGCGGGAACGAGGATGGCCGGCAGGGCGGCCATGGTGCCGGCGGGCAGATGCCAGGCGAGGGTCCAGCCGAAGGCCTGGCGGTTGATCACGTAGATCAGCAGGGAGCCGAGGACGAGGCTGAGGGCGAGGCCGCCGAGGGCCCCGACGAGTGCGATGCCGGCGCCTTCGGCCGCGGCCGCGAGCGAAAGCCCCGTGCGCTCCATGCCCAGCTCGCGCAGGGTCCGCAATTGCCGGCGGCGTTCGAACAACATGCTGATGAGGGAGAGGGCGAGGCCGGCCATGGCCACGCCGATGCCGATCAGGCGGAGGGCATGGGTGACGGCAAAGGTCTGGTTGAAGACGCTGAACACCCTGGCCCGGAGGGCTTGTTGATCCCGGATCTGCAGGCCGGGCGCGCGGTCGGACCATTCGCGAATGAAGGCGGCGGACTCGGTTCCGTCCTCCAGGTAGAGGCCGAGGGTGGCCACCCGGGGGTTGGCGAACCAGTCGGCGAGGGCCGGCCCGTGGACCGCGAGGGTGCCGCGTTCGTTCCCGTAGTCGGGAAAGACGCCCACGATCTCCACGGACCGGGGGCCGGCGGGAGTGGGCAGGGTGAGGCGGTCCCCGACGGAGCGGTCGAAGCGGTAGGTGAAGCTTTCGCTGACTACAGCGGGGCGGGGGGTGCCGGGGCCGGCCGGGAGGAGGCTCCGCTCGCCCCGGGGCGGCCGGTGAATCCAGGCATCGCGGGCGGAGAGGCGGGCTTGGGTCAGGTAGATCCCGGCGAGAAAGGTGGAGCGGTTGTCGAGTTCGATGGGGATATACTGGCTGGCGCCCCAGTCGCGGACGCGTGGGTCCCGGGTGATCTCGCGCCACACCGGCTCCGGAATCCGCGGCCGGCTGGAGGCGTTTTCGAAGCCGGTGGCGGAGATGAAGACCTCGGCATCGAGGACATCGTTGAGCCAGTCCTGCACGGTGCGTTCGAAGCTGAAGACGAGAAGGGCGATGCCCGCGGCCATGCCGGTGGCGACGACAATGCCCGCGGCGGCGAGTTTCTGACGGCCGGAGGGGACCCGGAACTGGGTGAGGCCGTAGAACAGGGCGGGCCTTCGCCGGACGGTCGGCAGAACCAGGGCCAGGCTGAGGCCCTTGAGGAGCAGGCCGGCGAGGACCGCGAGGCCGAGGCAGGCGCAGAGGGAGGCGAGGTACCCGCCCGCCGGGAAGGGACTGCCGCCGGCCAGGCGGACCGGCGGCAGGAAGCTGAAGACCAGGCCGGCGAGGAGGAACCCCGCGCCGTAGAGTGGGCGGTCGAGCCACCGGATGGGAAGAGACGCACCGCGCCGCTGAAGCATCTGGGCGGGCGGGGTGCGGGCGGCATCGCGGGCGGGAATCCAGCCCGCGACCAGCCCGGCCAGCAGACCGAGCCCCAGGGCGGCGCCCCACTCTGCGGGGGCAAAGAGAGAGGCCCGGGCAGTCTGCTGAACATAGAGGTTGGAGACGGCCCGGGTGACCGCCTCGACGGTCACGGAGGCGGCGAGCGTGCCCAGGAGCAGCCCGGCGAGAGAACCGCAGAAGCCCAGGAACAGGGCCTCCATCAGCCAGGCGTTGCGGATCTGGCGGGGGGTGACGCCGAGCGAGCGGAGCGTGGCGATTTCGCCGCGCCGGCGGACCACGGCGGCATCGAGGGCCTGGAGAATGAGGTAAATGCTGACGAGCAGGGCGAGCAGGGAGAGCGCGGAGAGGTTCAGGCGAAAGGCCTGGGACATCCGGGCACCGGTCTGCTTGTACTGGTCGGAGGAGGAGACGATCCACCGCTCTTCCCCGGCGGTGCGCAGGGCGTGGATGAGCCCGGCCCGGTCATCCGGGCTCAAAGCGCCCTCGCGCCAGTAGAGTTCGAAGCGGTCCACGACGTTGGAGAGCCCCATCCAGCTCGCCAGAAGGGGCAGGTCGGTGAACAGGACATCCCGGGGGGCGGTCTCCTGGTCCCGGACGGGAAGGGTCCCGAGCACGGGCACCGTGCGTTGCCGGCCGCCGAGGAAAAAGGTCTCGGAGTCCGGGGGCGGGGCGCCGGGCTGTTGCGCGGCGGTGCGGGTCAGGCGGAAGACCCCGGTTGTGCGGGCCTGGACCAGCGGCCAGAGGGAGGCCATGAGGTCCGGCGAGAGTCCTGCATCCGCCTCCGCCGGGTCCGATTCACCCGGGGCCATGAGGTTCATGGCGGCCACGAGATCGATCCCCACCAGGCGCCGGCCGGGGGCCTCGTCGGCGGCCGTGCCGGTGCGGGTTTCCAGGATCGGCAGGGCGGTTACCGGGGCGGTGTCGAGGGTGTTCTGCAGGACGCGGGCATCGGACCCGGTCAGGCGGCCGGACTGGGGGCGGATGACGAGGTCGGCCCGGGCCCCGAACTGATCGGTGAACAGCGAGAAGCCGGCGGAGGCGGCGCGGTTGGCGAGGCGGATGGAGAGAAAGCCGCCCACGCCGATGCCCATGAGCAGAATCAGCGCGGCGTGGGACCATGGGTGCCGACGCCAGTGGCGGATGGAGCACAGGCCCAGCAGGCGGATGGGGAGGGGGCGTCGCATGGGGGTCAGCCGGCGGAGGCGGGGACGGCGAGGCGTCCGTCGTGGAGGGTGATGACGCGGTGGCAGATCCCGGCGGCGTGGTCGCTGTGGGTCACCATGACCATGGCGGAGCCCGATTCGCGGGCCAGCTCGCTGAGGAGGGCGAGGATGTTGTCTCCGGTTTGGCTGTCGAGATTGCCGGTGGGCTCGTCCGCGAGAAGGAGGGCGGGCCGGGGCGCGAGGGCGCGGGCGATGGCCGTGCGCTGCATTTCGCCGCCGCTGAGCTGGTCGGGCAGGGCGTGGGCGCGGGATTCGAGGCCGGTCCGGGCCAGGAGCGAGTCGACGCGTTCCCGGGCCTCTTGCGGGTCCCGGTCGGTCAGATCGAGCGGAAAGCGAATGTTTTCTTCGACAGTGAGGGTGGGCAGAAGGTGGAAGAACTGGAAAACGGTTCCGATGCGGTGCCTGCGGATTTCGGCCAGGTCCTCAGCCGGGAGGTCGGGCAGGTTCCGGCCGTCGAGGACGATGCGCCCGGCGTCGGGCCGGTCGATGCCGCCGAGCAGATTGAGGAGGGTGGACTTGCCGGATCCGGACGGTCCCATGATCCCGAGGATTTCACCGCGGGCGGCCTGCAGGGAGACGCCGCGGAGGACGCGGGTGGCGCCGTAGGATTTTTCCAGGTCTTGGGCTGTGAGGATATTGGCTGTCGGTTCGCTCATACGGGTACCGCCTTCCGGGTGCGGGGGCCGGGGGTTGAGGTCACGGCGCTATACTATGGGGGGGAAGAGAGAAAATGCAAAAAACGCATCGCGGCGCGAGGCCGGGGCCTTGTGCAGAAAGGGGGTGCGTTGCGGCCCGGGCCGCGCGAACGGTCACACGGGCTCGTCCCGGGGCGAATTGGATAGGCGTGTGCCGGGGACGCTCCCGGTGCCCCCCCGGCTACCGGCGCGAGGCCGGGGCCTTGTGCAGACGATGGCCCGTGCGCGAGAGGCTCAGGCGGGACCCGGCGCGCCAACGGTGTGGGCCTGGGCCAGGGCCAGGAAGGCGCGCAGCGGTTTGAGAGAGAACGGTTTCGGCAGCAGGTCGGTCATGGGGTCCTGTTCCAGGATGTCCATGACGCGCGACGCCTGGGTCTGGCCCGTAATGAAGAGGATGGGGAAGTTTCCGAATTCGCGTCGGAGGTCCCGGTACAGGGCTTCGCCCGGGCGGTCGGGAAGCATGACATCCAGAATGGCAAAGCCGAGGGAGTGGCGGTCTTGGCGGGCGGTTTCGAGGGCTTCCGCCGCGGACGAGGCGTGCCGGATTTCGACGCGGAGCGATTCGGCCGCCCTCTGTATGAGGGACCCGATGGCCGGCTCGTCATCGACCACGAGAATCCAGTTTTGCGGGTCTTGTTCGTCCATGATCCCCTCCGGAGATGGTGTCCGTGCATGCAATTTGCCTAGTGCAATAATGTTATACCCGTACCCTGAAATCTAGTTCAAGTAAAAAACTAACGGAAAAATAAAGGAACAGGGTGTCGGATTGCGAATCGGGGGGATCAGGCTGAAATCAGGGCCTGAAGGGGGAGGTCGGCCCAGGCGGGGGCGCGGAGGAGGTGGGTGAGAAAGACGGCGCTGCCGGCGGCATCGAAGAGGGCGTCGTGGGGGTGGCGCCCGGGGAGGAGGGCGTGGACTTCGGAGAGGAGGCCGAGGTGGTCGAGGAGGGATTCGAGGCCGTGGGCGGGAAGATCGGGGTAGGCCCGGCGGGCGAGCCGGAGGGTATCGATCCAGGGGCCGAACCGTTCCAGGGGGAGGGTGCGGCGGAAGACGGCCTGCTCGGTGGCGGCGTTGTGGGCGACGAGGGGGCGTCCGCGGCAGTGTCGGCGGATGTGGGGGAGGAGGTCCTGCAGGGTGGGGGCGTGGGCGAGTTCGTCCCGCACGGCGGCATGGATGCCGGGGGCGTGGCGGCTGAAGGGGCGGGGCCCGACCCGGAGGAAGCTTTCAAAGGCCTCGGCGGCCACGGGGGCGCCCCCGCGGATGGGGATGAGGCCGATCTGCCAGGGCTCATTGGGGTAGCCGGCGATGCTGCCGGTGGTTTCGAAGTCGATGGCGACCCAGTCTGGTTGGCGGGGATCCATGGGGAAATTGTAGGAAAGCCGGGCGCGGGGCGCGATGGGAAAGTTGCGACGGGGGCGGAGCGGCCGCCATCCCGGCCGGGGCCGGGAAAGCCGGCAGGCGGAGGTCAGGGGGGGAGGCGTGTTTCGAGGAGGGTCTGTTCCCGCTGGAGGGCGTGGAGCTTTGCGTACAGGCCGTTTCGGCGCAGGAGCTGGTCGTGGGTGCCGCGTTCGACGGGGCGGCCGTGGTCGAGGACGAGGATTTCGTCCATGGCGTCGAGGCCGGTGAGGCGGTGGGTGATGAGGAGCAGGCTGCGGTCGCGGGGGAGGGAGAGAAAGGTGTGCAGGAGGTCGCGCTCCCGCTCGGGGTCGAGATGGGCGGTGGGTTCGTCGAGCAGGAGAAGGGGGGCCTCGCGGAGGAGGGCCCGGGCGAGGGCGAGGCGTTGGCGCTCGCCGCCGCTGAGCTGGAGACCCTGTTCGCCGATTTCGGCATCGGGGTCGGCCTGCCATCGCTCGAGGAGGCCGGCGCGTTCGATGGCGGTGCGCTGTCCGGCTTCGGAGGCCCGGGGGGCCGCCAGCAGGAGGTTGGAGCGGAGGGTGCCGGTGAAGAGGTGGGTGTCCTGGGCGACGAAGCCGATGCGGGCGCGGAGGGCGTCGGCCGATGCGGATCGGATGTCCTGCCCGCCCCATTGGATATGGCCTTCGGAGGGATCCCAGAAGCGGAGGAGGAGATGGGCGAGGGTGGATTTCCCGGCGCCGCTGGGGCCGACCACGGCGAGCCGGCCGCCGGGCGGGAGGTGGAGGTCGAGCCCCTGGAGGACGGGGGCGGGCGTGCCGGGATAGTGGAAGGTGAGGTCGCGAATCCGAAGGTCGGCGGAGTCCGGGAGCGGGGCCGGGTGAGGGGGCTCGTGTACCGGGGGGCGGGCCTGGGTGAGGTCCGCGAGGCGGGTTGCGGCTTCGCGGCATTCGTCGGCGACCTGGGCGGCGGCCGGGAGGGGCTGGACGGCTTCAAAGGCGGCCATGACGCCGAGGACCGCGACGGTGAGGGTGACGCCGGAGAGGGTCTGGGCTTCTACGGCGGGGATGAGGCGCAGCAGGAGGGCGATCACGGCGAGATTCATAAGAACGCCGATGGCGCCCTCGTGCAGGCCGTTGAGGCGGGCGAGCCGCTGCTGGTCGCGGATGAGGGCGCGGCTGCGGGTGTCGAGGTGTTCGAGGGTGTCGGTGTCCCGCCCGAGGACCTGGAGTTCGGGGAGGCCGGCGATGAAGTCGAGCGCGGCGACCCGGAGGCCGGCCTGCGCCGAGGCAATCCGGCCGGCGACCGGCCGGCTGAGGGCGCGGGTGAGGAGCGGCAGGGGCGCGGCGGCCGCGAGGTAGCAGGCGGCGAACAGCGCGGCGGCGGGCGGATCGATGGCCAGGAGGATGCCGGACATGAGCAGGCCGACGGCCAGGGCGACGGCGGGCGGGGAGACGATGCGGATGAAGAGGTGCTGGAGGGTTTCGATGTCGGCGGTGACCCGGCTGAGCAGGTCGCCGGAGTGGTGGGAGAGGGTGGCGGCGGGCACCAGCGGCTCGAGGCGCTGATAGAACCAGACGCGCAGGTCCGCCAGCAGGCGGAAGGTGACATCGTGCGAGACGAGGCGTTCGAGGTAGCGGAAGACGCCGCGGCTGATGCCGAAGAAGCGGACGCCGACGATGGCGATCTGCAGCTCGGCAATGGAGGGGTGGAGCGCGGCGCGGGCGATGATGTAGGCGGAGGACATGAGCAGCCCGATGCTGCTGCCGATGGTGAGAAAGGAGAGGAGCCCGGCCAGGAGCATCCACCCGGTATAGCCTGCGCTTCGACGGAGGATGAGGGCCGGCGGCGAGACGGGGCGGGTCATGCGGACCTCCCGCGGTAGGCCGTCCACATGGCGGCGTAGGGGCCGCCGGCATTGAGCAGGTCGGCATGGGCGCCGGCTTCCCGGGCGCGGCCGTGGGAGAGGAGCAGGATGTGGTCGGCGTCCCGCACGGTCTGGAGGCGGTGGCTGATGAGGAGGGTGGTGCGGTCCCGCTGCAGGTCGGCGATGGCGGCGCGGATGTGGTGCTCGTAGCGGGGGTCGAGATGGGCGGTGGGTTCGTCGAGGACGAGGAGCGGGGCGTCCTGGAGGAAGGCGCGGGCGAGGGCGAGGCGCTGGACCTGGCCGCCGCTGAGGCGGGCGCCGCGTTCGCCGGCGGGGGTGTCGAGTCCGCGGGGGAGGCGGTCGACGGTCTCGGTGAGGCCGGTGCGCTCCAGGGCGCGGTGCAGGGTTGCGTCATCGGCCTCGGGAGCGGCGAGGAGGAGGTTTTCGCGGAGGGTGGTGTGAAACAGGGTCGGGCGCTGGGGGACCCAGGCGATGCGGCGGCGCCAGTCGGCGGGGTCGAGGTCGGCGAGGGGCGTGCCGCCGACGGTGATGCGTCCGCTCTCGGGAGACAGGAAGCCGAGCAGGAGGAGGGCGGCGGTGGTCTTGCCGGCGCCGCTGGGACCGACCAGGGCCAGGGTGTGGCCGGGGTCCAGGGAGAGGGAGAGGGTGTCGAGGGCGGGCGGGGCGTCCGGGCTGTAGCGGAAGGTGACGCGATGGAAACGGAGCGGGGGCGCGGGGGCGTGTGGAGGTGTGGGCGTGCGTAGTTGTGTGCGGGCATGGGGAGGCGGGGGCGGGGCGGAGCCGAGCAGTTCAAAGATGCGGTCGGCGGCGGCCACCCCTTCCATGCCGGCGTGGAAACGGGCCCCGAGCAGGCGAAGGGGGAGGTAGAATTCCGGGGCGAGGAGGAGGACGAACAGGGCCTGGTCAAAGGAGATGTGGGCGTAGAGCAGGCGGAGGCCGATTTCCACGGCGACGACGGCGGTGCTGAGGGTGGCGAGCATTTCCAGCACCAGGGCGGAAAGGAAGGCCACCTTCAGCACGTGCATGGTCGCGTGGCGAAAATCGCCGGTGATGCGCCGGATGACCTGGACCTGGTCGCGACTGCGATTAAAGACCTTGAGGGTTGTGAGTCCGCGGATGATGTCGAGGAAGTGGGCGCTGAGGCGGCTGAGGGCGTGCCATTGCTTTTCCGTGAGCTGCCTGGCGGCGCTGCCGATCAGGATCATGAAGAAGGGAATCAAGGGGGCGGTGAGGAGGAGTACAAATCCGGAAAGCGCATCGACGGGGAAGACAAAAAGCAGAATGGTCAGGGGGATCAGGACGGCCAGGAGAAGTTGAGGAATGTACTGGCTGAAATAGGCGTCGAGGGCGTCGATGCCGGCGGTGAGGGTATTGGCGATCTCTCCGCTGCGCTCGCCGAGCAGGCTCTGCCGGGGGTGGTCGCGCAGGGCGTGGAGGAGGCGCCGGCGAAGATGGGCTTTGACCTGGGCGGCGACGGCGGCGGCCGCGGCCTGCTCGGCCCAGGAGGTTACGGCGCGCAGCAGGATGAGCCCCCCCAGGATGAAGAATTCCCCCTGAACGTCGGACAGCCCCTGTCCGTTCAGAAACACCTGGTAAAGAATGCGCGCGAGATACCAGGCCTGTCCGATGACGGCCAGGGCCCGGAGGAGGGCCAGGACGATGCCGCCCACAAAGAGCGGGCGGACCGAATGCAGAAATCGGGTCAGGCGTTTGTCCAGGTTCATGCGCAATTATTCCGGCTGGAGCGTGCGCGGCAGTGTAGCCCGGGAGGCGGACGGGGGCAATGGGGCGTGTGGGGGCCTGGGGTCAGCGGTTGGGGGTTATGATGAGGTCTTCGTTTCCGAAGGGGAGCTTCGGGTTCTTTTTCATGCGGGCCAGGATGAAGTTGGCGCTGGCCTTGATGCGTTGCAGTTCGTCCCGGAAAAAGGTGCGCGTGGCCGGGCCGAGGGTTTCGGGATCGGCGGCGAGGGCCTGGAAACTTTCGTGCAGGGTCTGGATGTACCGGCGTTGATCGCTGCCGCCGTATATGAAGATGGGGGGATACAGGGCGTACATCAGCATCCAGTTTTTGGCCATGCGGCTGATGCGGCCATTGCCGTCGACGAACGGGTGGATGCGCACGAGTTCATGGTGCAGATACGCGGCGCGCAGGGCGGGGTGCGGAATCGTCGGCAGAACCTCGAGGAGCTGGGTGATCAGCCCTTCGACGGCCTCGGGCGGCGGGGCGATGTGGGCCCCGACCTGGACGGTGGTGGTGCGGAACCGGTTCGGATGGCGGGCCGCCGCCTCCGGGGCGATGGTGCGGAAGAGCATGAAGAGGTCCGCGACCGTGGCGAACGGCCGGTTGTCGGCGATTTCCCGGACGATGAGCTTCAGGCCCTCGCGGAGGTGGGCCAGATACGTCCGCGCTTCTTCTTCTGACTGGGCCTCCTGCTGCGCGTTTTTGATGCTGAGGACATCGCGGAGGTGGTGGATGGCCTCCATGTACCGGCTGAGCAGATCGGTGGTCCGATGATCGGGGCTGAAGACGATCAATCGGTACAGCGACGCGACCTCATCGTCGATGCGGTCGAGCATATCGCCGTTCCAGGACAGTTTTTCGGGCGGCAGCAGAATCATGACGGGCTCTCCCAATGACGCACCACCGAATCATACCCCATAATCCGGGATTTGCCATCTGCACTGACGGCCGCGGAAAACTTCCTCTTGTTCGTTTAAATAACACGAAATTACGAAAAAATGACTATACAAAATGACGCCCCCTGTGAAGGTATAACGTTGCAAACAATAAACGTGATCATCAGCCCTGCGCTTAAGAGGATTCTCGATGTATG
>CAZCOO010000021.1:0-276 GCA_964500395.1 uncultured Verrucomicrobiota bacterium | reverse complement strand
CACTACCCGACCTCGGAGGAAATCAATGGACTGCCCGCCCCCTGTGCGCATCGTTTGGATGTCACTTCTGCTTTACCTGATGAGTCCGGCCGCCGGTGCCGGTGTCGATGTCATCCCCCCGGAGAACGCGATTCACAACGATGTCGTAGCCTCGGGCCTGCTGGCGGCGTGGAATCTGGATCCGGTGGACCGGGATGCGCCCGTGACGGCGACGAATGCCTACTTCATGGCAACCGGCCTGTACAAAAACGTCTCCGCCGGGGTGCTTTCGCACAG
>CAZCOO010000020.1:2474-21137 GCA_964500395.1 uncultured Verrucomicrobiota bacterium | reverse complement strand
AGGATCAGGGAGACCACGGTGGTCCAGCCCTGCACGAGCATTTCGGGCTGTAGAAGCTTTCGAATAATGAGCTGAAGCGCCAGCAACAGCCCCGCAAAGGCCACCACAATGCCCATGCCGGTCATCCAGCGCAACGGGGCGCCGGTAAAGCTGGTGATGGCATCCCAGGCCAGGTTGAGCGATTTCCACACGGGGTACTTCGTTTTGCCGGCATGGCGCGCGGCCCGCTCATAATGAACCGCCCCCTGCTCAAACCCCACCCAGCTCGTCAGACCGCGCATGAAACGATGCAGCTCACGCACCTCCCGCACCGCATCCACCACCTTGCGGTCGACCAGTCGAAAATCGCCCGCATTCATGGGGACCTCGACTTTGGCCAGGGCATGGAACAGCCGGTAAAACCCCGCGGCGAGAAACTTTTTGAGCCATGATTCGCCTTCCCGCCTGCTCCGCACGGCGTACACGACATCCAGGCCGCCCTGCCAGGCATCGAGAAGATCCGGGATTACTTCGGGCGGATCCTGCAAGTCGGCGTCCATGATAATGACCGCATCGCCATCGGCCTCATCCAGCCCCGCCGTGATGGCGACCTGGTGGCCGAAGTTCCGGGAGAGGCGAAGAAGCGAAATACGATGGTCGTCTTTCGCCCGGTCCGCCACCCAGCGGGCCGAGTCATCCGTACTCCCGTCATCCACAAACAGGATACGCCAACTCTCGGCCCGTTCGGCGAACGCCTGTTCCACGCGTTCCACAATGACCGGCAGGTTCTCCCGTTCGTTAAGGAACGGGATGACGATGTCTATGCGCCTGGCTTGTTCACTGTTCATTATGCTCACGCATCCTGCTCCAGAATCGGAATCGCATCCCCCAGGGACGCGACAATAGTATCCGGCTCGCTTCCCGTCACGTCCAGAAACCGCTCGATCTGCTCCAGCTTCAAGCGGGAAACCAGGATGGTCCGGCAACCGGCCGCCTTCCCGGCCGCCACGTCATTCAGGCCATCCCCGATCATCCAGCTCCGGGAGAGGTCGATATCCGCGTCCCGCGCTGCCTCGAGCAGCATGCCGGGCGCGGGCTTCCGGGTATGGGAGGAGCGGACATACTCTTTGCGGACACCGGGGCCGGAGGCGGAAGGATGGTCGGGGCTGTAGCGGAGTTCATCCCACGCTCCCCCCTCCTCGGCCAGCAACTCGGACAGTCGGCGATTGACGGCGTCCAGGTCGTCGAAATCCAGGGTGCCTTTGGCGATGCCGGGCTGGTTGGTGACGACGATGATGCGGAATCCGAGTTGCCGAACCGTAGCCAGAAACGAGCCGGCTCCGCGAATCATGCGCACCTGCTCGGGACGGCGCGGAGAGTCCAGCACCCCGTGGGTCTCGTCGTAGACCATCTCATTCAAGGTGCCGTCCCGGTCGATGAACACAGCTTTATGTCTTGCCATCGTACCCCTCCCCCTTCTCGTCTGCCTCGTTTTCCCCGTGAAAATGCGCTTCCAGGTCCGCCAGGCCCTCGGGTTTCCCGATCTCGTAAAAACGGCGATGGACTTCGTGGCCGGCCATTTCACCGGCCTGTACGAGATCCCGTTGAATATGTGCCAGGTCGAGCGGAAGGATGCTGTCGGCGTACCGTTCGATGATCTCGCGACGAAATCCGGAAAGCCCGTAATCGATATAGGGGACCGAGCCGGGGGGAAGGCCTTTTTCGTACCGGACAATCTCGCCGTCCTCGAACTCCACATTGCTCGGATCCCATCGGTCTTCGTTCCGGTAGACAGTCATGATGGCCGGTTTCTTTGCTCGGGCGAAGGCCTGTACAACCTCCCGGTAGCTCACGGGCAGGTAAGAGTCGCCATACAGGGTCAGAAACGCCGTAGCGAGTTGGGGGCGGGCCTGGACCAGCGCCCCGCCGGTGCCGAGGAGTCGATCGGGATCCTCATGGGCATACTCAACCCGCAGGCCGAATGCATCGCCGCTCCCCACGGCATCCACAATCTGTTCGCCTCGGTACCCGACGCACATCAACACATCCCGGAACCCCTCCTGCTGGAGCAGGCGGAGTTGGTGATAGACAAAGGGCTCACCACAGACCGGAATCAGCGATTTCGGCGTATCGGGCGCGATGCTGCGAATCCGGGTGCCCAGTCCACCGGCCAGGATTACGACTTGCATGGTGCGCCTCCCTCTGCCGCGCAGGTTCGCCAGTACTCAAGCGTATCCGCCAGGGTCTGCTCCAGAGGAATTTCAGCTTCCCACCCCAGTGCACGCACCCGGCCCGGGTCGCCGATCCGAACGGGCTCATCGAGGGGGCGGCACCGGGCCGGGTCGACTTCGTAGCGGACCTCTCTCCCGGACAGGCTGCACAGACGATCCAGCAGGTCCCGCACCGCGACTCCCTTGCCCGAGCAAATGTTAAAGGCTTCGCCGCTCCGACCGGTGTCCGCCACGAATCGAATGGCGCGCACCCCATCCCGCACATCGAGAAAATCCCGCACCGGGTCCAGGTTCCCGACTGAAAACGAATCCTGTTCGCCCCGTTCGACAGCAACGACCCCGCGGGCGAAATCGGACAGCGCATCGCCCTTTTTTCTCGGCCCGATGAGGAAGAAGGGGCGAAGGCGAAGGACATCCAGGTCGTATCGCTCCGCGTACAGTTTCGCCGCGTGATCCGCGGCGCCCTTGCTTACGCCGTAGGGCGATCCGGGTTCCAGCGGATAGGATTCGGAAATGGGCGTATCATCGTTCACGGGGGCATACGCCGCACTGGAGCCGGCCACCAGGACCCGAGCGGCCGGGGCGGCCTCCCGCACGGCATCCAGCAGGTGGATCGTCCCCAGTACATTCGCGTCCACGGTGCCGGCGGGATCCGTCCAGGCCGGGCCGGGCAAGCTCTGGGCGGCCAGGTGAAAGACCCAATCCGGCACGGAGGCCCGCACCGCTTCGGCGATGGATGTACGGTCTGAAATATCGCCCGCCACAATCCGACTTTCCTGTGCGACCGCCGGGGGCAGGGCCTCCGGGTGTCGGCTGAAACAACAGAGCGCATCCCCCTGATCGAGCAGGTGCTCGCAGAGATAACTGCCGATGAGGCCGGTTGCTCCCGTGACCAGTGCCCTCATGACTACTCCCCGATGGGCAGAACCCGTTGATTCCGTTCAGCCTCGTAGGCGGTCAGGGCAATATTCATGGCCGCGAGGCCGTCCCGCCCGTCTCCCAGCGGCGCTCGATTCTCCCGGACCGCGCCGGAAAATTCCGCCCATTCCGCCTTCCAGGACTTATCGCCGCCGCGAAAATGCGTCACCGTGTCTTGAAAAGGCGCGGAGAAATCCCGCTTCCCGGTGATCAGCTTTTCCACGCCGTATCCGCCGCCGAGTCCTTCAATGCAGGCGTAGCCATCGGTCCCGAAGACTTCGAAGGAAAACAGATTCTTCCACTGTGTCAGCGTCGTATGCAGCGTCGCGGTCGCCCCGGAGGCCGTCCGGAACAGGGCCATGCCGCCATCATCCATCGTCTGGTCTTTAAAGTAGTGAATAGAAGACATACAGGCGACTTCGGTGAGTTCGCCGAGAAACCACCGAAAGAGGTCGAGGGCATGCGTGCCCTGCTCGATAAACTGACCGCCGGCCGCCTGCTCGGGATCCGCGCGCCATTCATCGGCGTAGTCGGGGCGGCCCACGATGCCGTATCGACAACGGGCAAACATCGGTTCCCCGAAGTCGCCCCGGGCAAACGCCTCCCGCGCCTTGAAGATGGCGGGATGATGCCGGTGGTTGAACCCGCACTTGAGGATGCGTCCCGATTTCTCGGCCGCGTCCAGCATGCGCCTCGCTTCGTCCATCGTGCGGCAGAGCGGCTTCTCGCACAGGACGTGGTTCCCGGCTTCCAGGGCCGCGATGGTCATCTCCGCGTGGAGATTCGGCGGCGTGCAGACCAGCACGGCGTCTACGTCCTCCCGCTCCACGACATCCTGCCAGGAACCGGACGGCTCCCCGCCGTAGGCATCCGTCATGGTCCGGGCGTGTTCCACGGAAGTCCCGGCAATCGCCACCAGGTCTGAATCCGGATCCTGCTGGACGACCGGCGCCCGTCGCCTGCACTGCAGGCCCGGACCGAGGATGGCAACTCGCATATCAATCTCCTTTCACGCGATGGCCGCGGCCGATGTCGAGATAGTTGAACCCGGCCTTCAGCATCGCTTCGTCATTCAACATGTTGTTGCAGTCGATCAGGGTCGTCCCCGCCATACGCTGCTGTACGCGGCGATAATCCGTCTCGCGGTACTGCGGCCAGGCCGTGACGATCACGAGCGCGTCGGCTCCCTCCACCGCAACATAGGGGTCTTCGCAGAATGTAAAGGAGTCGTACCCGGCGAGCTCGCCGCGATCCGCCTGCGGATCATGGGCCCGGATCGTAGCGCCGGCGCGATGCAGGGAATCGATAATGTCCAGCGCGGCGGAGCGCCGCAACGTGCTGGTCCCCGGTTTGTAGGTGAGGCCAAACACTGCCAGGGTCCGCCCCTTCAACCCGCCCAGGGACTGCGTTAATTTCCGTTCGACAAAATCATTCTGGCGCTCATTGGCCGACCAGATCCCGTCGAGCATCGGGGTCTCCAGGCCCGTCCGGTCGCCGATGGCCCTCAAGGTCTGCATATCGCGTGCCAGGGTCCCTCCGGAAAACCCCATGCCGGGAAAAAGCATGGCTTTGGGCCCCACCCGCGGTTCCATGCGCAGAATCGACGCAATGTCCTGGCCATTTGCACCCATCTCGTCGCACAGATTTCCCAATTCGTTGGCAAACGTGACCGTGGTGGCCAGGAACGCGTTCAGCGCGTGTTTACTCATTTCCGCGGTACGCAGTGAAACGCGCTTGAATTCGATCCCTTCTTCGCCCAGGAGAGGCACGGCCCGCTCGAACGCGCGATCCCCGTCGGCGCCGATCACCGGCAGCGGCGGCGTGCGCATCCGCTCAATGGCCTGCCCGAGCCGCAGATTCTCCGGGCTGTAGGCCAACCCGACATCGTCCGGGGCCCCGCCCGCCCGCAACCGGCGCCGGATCTCATCACAGGATCCCACCGGGACTTGGGCCGTGATCAACAACACCGCCCCCTCGGGAAGAACGGGGGCGATCGTCTCGACGGCCTCCCAGACCGGCGCCAGATCACTCTCGTCCCGCTCGTTGACCGGCGTATCGACGGCCAGCCACACGGAGGGACGGGCCCCGGCTTCCCGCAGATCCGTCGTCCAGCGAAGCGCACCCCGCTTCGCCCCTGACTGAATCAACTCATTGAGGCCAGGCTCATAAATCGGGGATTCTCCCCCCCGGAGGGTGTCGACCGTGTTGTGATCCGGATCGGCCGCAACGACATCATATCCCCGGTCAGCCAGGACCGCGGCCGCCACAATCCCCTGGTGCCACAATCCGATGATCCCGACGGGACCCGCATTCGATTCTGCCGTCACGACGCAGCCCCTTCCGCGACCCGGCCCGCATCCGGCGGGAGCGCCGGGGATTTCTTCAGCATCCGGCGAACGGCTTCCCGGACAGCGTCATCGGACGTGCGCCGGGTCTTCCACCCATGCGACTGGATCTTGTCGACCGTGATGTGGACTTTGGGCTGGTCTCCCGGCCATGCGCGGGGCGTGCCCTGAATGGTGATGTCGACATCCGGCAGTTCCATTTCCTCCACGACGATGCGGGCGATGTCCGTGACACGGGTGATGGAATCCGTCCCCAGATTGAAGAGGTCGCACGGGGCATCCGCGGTCATGGGGATATTGCGAAAGGCATAGGCCATGCCTTCGATGCATTCCTCGACCAGGAAATAGTTTTTTTCCTGGGTTCCGTCCCCCAGGATTTCCAGTGTGGTCGGATCGTTTTGCAACTTGTGAATAAAATCGTAAATCACCCCGTGCGTCATGCGCGCCCCGAGCACATTCCCGAAGCGAAACATCCAGGCCCGCAGGTCGTAGAGATGGGCGTAGGCCGAGATGAAGGCCTCGCTGCTGATTTTGCCCGCCGCATAGCAGGACATCGGCAACAGGGGCCCCGCGGTTTCGTCCCGGCCCACCTCCCGACACAGATCCCCGTAGACGGCTCCCGTGGAGGAGAACAGGATCGGCTGGATCCGGTTCAGACGCATGGCCTCCACCGCGTTGAAGGTCGCCTCCACGCAGTCTCGGAGATCGCGCCGCGGCTGTGCGTGCCCGCCGATGATGTCCGTATTGGCCGCCAGATGCCATACCAGGTCGTGTCCCTGCATGGCCTCCACCACGGTATCAAAATCCGCCATGTCGCCTTCCACGAACTCGAACCGCGGATGATCGAGGTGCGGCTCGATGAAGGCCCGCCGCCCGTTGCTGAGATTATCCAGCGCGGTGACGTGAACCCCTTGCGGGAGCAGAAGATCGACCACATGACTGCCGATGAACCCGGCCCCTCCGGTAAGAAAGACCCGCTCAATATCCGGTCCGAGAAGCGTACTCACCCTACTCTTCCTCCTGCGAATTCCATATTCGGTCGTCCTGGATCATCGATTGAACGGCCGCCGTCACGGCTTCCCGGGACGTTCTCTCGGGCGCCCATCCTTTGCCGCGGATCCGCTCGGTATCGAGGCGGTATTTCGGCACATCCGCCTTCCATCCCCTCGAGCCGCCCGTGAACCGGTAGTCCACGTCGGAGAGCTGCATCTCCTCGCAGATAATATCGGCGATCTCGCGGACCGTAAGGTGATCATTCGTCCCTACATTGTGTACGGTATACCCGTCCGTCTGGAGCCGCTCCATGAGTTCAAAGGCATTCATCACATCTTCGATATGAATGTACGGTTTGCTCTGCGTCCCATCGCCGAAGATTTTGAGCTGGGTGGGATCGCGCTTGAGTCGACGGATAAAGTCGTAGGCCACCCCGTGCGTCTGCATGGGGCCTACCACGTTGGCAAACCGGAACACGGTGCCGGTCATATCAAACATAAAGCTGTACGCGCTTATCAGGGACTCGCAGGACAGTTTGCAGGCTCCGTACGTAGAGACCGGAATCATCCGGGGCCATTCTTCCGGAATCGGCTGATCGGGCACCTCGCCGTAGACACCACTGCCCGAGGTGAACACCACCCGCGGGACGCGGGTCATCCGCATGGCTTCCAGCAGGTTGTGCGTCGGCAGCGTTCCGTTTTTAAAATCGATGGCCGGGTCCCGTTGGGCCGCGGCGATATCGGAATTGGCGGCGAAGTGATACACAATGTCGTGGCCGGCCATCGCGTTCAGCAGAGACTCCTCGTCCTGGGCATCCGCATCCACGATCGCGAGCCGCTCGTCATGAATCCGCTCGCCAAAATGCCATCGCCGGCCGGTGGCGAAGTTGTCGAAGACTGTGACCGACACATCGCGGGTGTCGAGCAGTCGATTGACCCAGTGGGACCCGATAAAGCCCGCACCGCCGGTGATGAAATACCTGCGTAATGATGGTTGACCGGCCATTCCCGAAGACTCTCCCACAATAGACCTACGTATTGATATCGTACCCGTACGGCGTCATGTCACTCACGACCTTCGCCCCCTGCATGGAGGGGGTGTAGTCCACGCGAAGCATTCCATGCTCTTCCATGTAGGCATCGAGCTCACGCCCCTTGTCCGGGCAGTACAGCATCAGGAATCCACCGCCGCCCGCGCCGATGATCTTGCCGCCCAATACGCCGAATTTGGACTTCACGTCATCGTAAATTTCTTCCACGACGCTCAGGGTGACGGATTTGGACATCTGTTTCTTGCACTGCCAGTGCTCGTCCATGAGGGCCCCGAACCGGTCCAGGTCACGGTCGAGAAACGCCTGCCGGATGTCCAGACCGATTTCCTTAATCCGCTGCAGGCTGTCGACCACCGTTTGATGATCCGGGCGCTTCGCCTCTCTGGCGGCCGTGTCCTGATTCTTCAGGACGGCGGTAGCGGACCGCTGAACGCCCGAATAATACATGCGGGCTTTCTGGACCAGCTCATTGACGGTCATGAAGTCGACCGGCACCTTCTCCACGGTGACCTCGCCGTCCGGGCTGATCTCCAGCGTGCGGAAGCCGCCGAAGGCAGCCATGTACTGGTCCTGTTTCCCCACCGGTTCCCGGAGAACATCCATCTCGATGTGGCAGGCCTCCTCCGCCAGGTCCTGCAGAGAGGCGGACTCGCGATGGTACGCCCGGATGGCGGTGAGCAGGCCCACCAGATACGACCCGGAAGACCCAAGCCCCGTGCGAGCCGGCATATCGGCGACACTCGTCAGCTCGATGTTGTCCCGCACATTGTGGAGTTTCAAGGCTTCCCGGGCCAGCGGATGCTGAATGTCTTCGACATCGTCCACCGTCTCGACCTGGCTGTAGCGAATCACGATCTTTCGATCGGCAACCGATCGGCGGTTCAGCAACAGGTACATGTATTTGTCGATGGTCATGGCGAAGATGAACCCGCCGTGTTCGCGATAAAACGAGGGAAGGTCGGTCCCTCCGCCCCCGAGCGTAATTCGAAATGGCGTGCGCGTAATAATCATGGCTGTGCTCCAACACTCATATGGCAAACCCGCTGCCCGCGGCGTCGTCGTAGAACATCTTCACGGTTTCCAGCGAGAACTCTTCCAGGTCTTTGTTGAAATTCCCGGTCTTTTTCAGCACGGCCGGCGTGACCGTGATGATGGGGCATCCGATCTGCTCGGCCTGCACGATGTTCAGGGCCTCCCGGGGACTCGCCCACAACAGCTCCGCGGCCGGGAGGGGCTCCAGGATCCCCAGGGACTCCTTCATGATCGGCAGCGGATCCCGCCCCGTATCCGCGATGCGGCCGGCAAATACCGACACGATGGACGGCACATCCGGCTGCAGGGCGTCGGCGACGTCCCGGACCTGCCGGAGGGACATAATGGCGGTAATGTTGAGCTTGATTCCCGACTGGGCCAGATCCGCGATGAGTCCGGCGGCGCTTTCCCGCTTCGTATTCGTCACCGGGATCTTGACGTACACGTTTTCGCCAAGCTCCGCCAGGGTGTGCGCCTGCCGGCGCATCTCATCAAATTCATCCGAGAACACCTCGAACGACACCGGCAGATCGGTCACCACCCGCAGGACCTCGCGGGCGAACGCCATGTAGTTGGTAATCCCCGCCTGCGACATCAGGGTCGGGTTGGTCGTAAACCCCTTCACCAGTCCATCCTGATAGGCCTCGATGATGGAGTCCAGGTCGGCCCCGTCCGAGAAGATCTTGATGTTGAAATCCCGCAATGGCGGTAATTGGCTCTCCGTGCCCATACGCATTGTTCTCCTTCTCAACATTCAGGGGCGGCTCGTGCGCTCCGCCTCGGTGGACTCCCACTTGGTCTGGGCTTGCTTGACGAGAGGGTGCGAGACGAGGCAGTGCCCCACGACGGAATGGAAGGACTCTGTGTGCGGCGTTGTGTGCGCCTCATTCACAGTGGGGACCACGACACAGGCATCCGCGGCCTGGGCAGTGTACCCTCCGTCCCGCCCCACAATCCCCATGACCGAGGCACCCACTTCGCGGGCGAGTTCGATCGCCCGCACCAGGTTGGGGCTGATGTTCTTCTCCAGGTTGCCCCCGCCGACGGACAGGATAAAAATCCCATCGCGTTCCCCCAGGCGCGACCCCTTCAGCCAGGCGGCAAAGCACCCCTCCCACCCTTCATCATTAATGCGCGCCGTCAGTTCCGACACATTGTCGACGGGGGTGTAGGTTTCGATGTTGGCGATCTTGCGCAAATCATTCACC
Source organism: uncultured Verrucomicrobiota bacterium (assembly GCA_964500395.1). Taxonomy (GTDB): domain Bacteria; phylum Verrucomicrobiota; class Kiritimatiellia; order CAZCOO01; family CAZCOO01; genus CAZCOO01. The sequence continues at coordinate 11,380 of CAZCOO010000020.1, read as the reverse complement.
AGGTGAGAGCCGGAGGCGGCACTCCCCCCCACCCCGAGAACAAAGATCCGCCCCCCGCGGCTCCTCACATCGGCCAGGGTGGCGGCGACCTGTTCCACATCATCCGCGGAGAGGGTCCGCGCAACCTCCAGGACCTCCTGGAAATAGTCTTCAGCAAAACTCATTCTTCACTCTCCTCATCCGGCCCGGTACCCGTTTCCGGCGGTGCCTGTTCTTCCATAAATCGCCAGTCGTACAAGAGCAACCCCTGAATCCGTCCCTGTGCCCGGGCACCGACCCCCCACTGCAGTGTACTGAGGCCCTCCGGCAGAACGACAGGAGAGGTCCTCACCTCCCAGATCTGCCCGGCCGGTCGCCTCGCCGCGGCCACATTCGTCCCATTCACCTGGATGGCAAATCCATAGGTCCCCTGAGGCGCCGCGATGCCCGCCTGAAAAACAAACCGGCCCCGGACGGGCTCGCCCCGCAGGTTTTCAATTTCACACCGGGCCACCGGCCGTCTCCACAATCGGACGTACACCCCCCGCTGTATCTGGACACACTGCCAGTTTCCGTAGTTGATGCGGACCGCGTCCCCGCGCTCCAGGGCCATCGCCCGAACATCCTCGGGAGTGTTGTACCAGATGGGCGTGAAGATATCTTTTACTTTTTCATCCCCGCCCCACGCCTGCAGCCAGACGCCCCACTCCGAAAGACGCTCGAGGGGTTTGTTGTATACATCATGCCGCCGGCGGAAGAATTCGTGCGGCCACTCCCATGTGCCGAGCGGTTCCCCGGGTTCGCGACCGTGCCGGGCGGATTCGACCCAGGGCGCTTCCGGGAAACGCAAGAGGAACTCTTTCTGCGCGTCACGAAGCTTCTCCATCTCTTCGGGGCCATTGCCGTGCGTGTATGGGACCGCGGGGACCCGATTCGGCGTCTCATGGTACCCCGAAATAAACCGTGTCTCGTACCCGCTCTCCAACACGTATGGCCGTCCCGTCTCCACGTGCTCATTCAACCAATCGGCGATTCCGCCAAAGTCCACCCCCTTGGCGGGGAGAGCATAATAGGTCGGGAGGAAAACCAACAGGTGCACAGCCACGATGGCGCCGGCGAAGAACCGCATAACCAAGAGTGCGGACACTCCGGATACCCCGGGGATCCGAACGACTGCGCGGGCTACAACCTGAAGGCCCGACGCAAACACGAGAAGAACCGCCGGGGTCAGGGCTGTGAAATATCGAGCCGCGTACTGAGTCCGGTCGGCGGCCACCGCGAGCACCAGCAATCCGGCGACCAGCCAGGACCCAACCAGGATGCGGCTCGAGCGTCCCGGCTCTTTTGAATCCCCCCGGAACCAGGACCAGAGCCCCGCGGCCAGAAGCCCCCAGGCGGCAAGATTCAGGATCCACATGTTGCCCAGGAAAAATTTTCCCACGACATCGTGCAGAATCTGCCACCAGGAAGGACCGGGACGGAAATGGTGAGGATTACTGCCCGACAGGAATTGAAGAAAAAAGGGAAGCACCACGAGGAACGACAGCGCCATCAGACCGGCCCCAACCGCCAGGACACGATTTCTCACGGGACTTTGCAGTACGGGGATACGGCTCCTGAACGCGATAAGCAGACCGGTGAGAACGATCAGCAGAAGGAGGACAATCGATCCCGTCATATGCGTCCAGACCATGCCCGCCGACAGGAGAAACAGAGTGACCCAGTCCCGCCCGCGCATGGCTTCCCCGCCCAGGAGCCGAACCATCCGGCCCAACAGCGCCGTAGAGAAGAAGAGCAAGGGCGCGTAATAATAGGCCTCGCGAGAGAAAAAGATGGGGTACAGCGAAAACGCCATCAGCAGGATGGCCACGGTAGACGCCGGTCCGGGGACAATCCGGCGGGCCGGCGGGATCATCGCCCATACCCCGAGCGTTCCCCAGACCACGGCGGGAAACCGCTGAAGAAACGGGTTGTGAACAAGATCTACGTCCGGACTCTGAAAGAACCAGAGAAAGAGATTCTGCACGATTCGCGGCAAAGGCATATGAGTTACCACGAGAAATTGCTCGTATGTCAGGGCCAGGATGGACCAGGGAGTTGCCGGCGGACTGCTCTTGGTGGCAAACAGGATTTCGTCCGTCCACAGGTCCGCCCGGCCGAGGAAAAGAACCCGGACCAGGAACGCCGCCAGGACAACCGCGCCCCAAAGAATCCACTGCCTGGAGCTGTCCTGTTTGGGGAACTCCTCGGGATGTGCCGGTTTATCCGCCATAGTGGCGCCTCCACAGTTGGAAGACCATGAGCGTCCAGATCATCTTCCGGTAATCCTTCCGCTGGGCAAAGTGGTCGTCGAGCATGGTTCGAACAAAATCCGCATCAAAAATGCCGTCTGCCTCGATGGCTTCACGGGAGCAGACATCCTCCACGACCTCGCGCAATTCGTTCTCCAGCCAGGAGGCGAGCGGGATCATGAAGCCGGCCTTGCGGCGCTTGATAATGGAACGCGGCAACAGGTCCTGGACGGCCTTCTTGAGGACGTATTTTGAGGTCAGGCCCTTGAGTTTATAGTTTGGCTGAATGCGGGAGGTGTACTCCACCAGGTGATGATCGAGAAAGGGAACGCGCACCTCCAGCGAGTGGGCCATGCTGGCGCGGTCGACCTTGGTCAGAATATCATCCTGGAGATACAGCTTCATACACAGGTATTGCAGCCTCGGGAAATCCCGGATCAATCCGCTTTGCCGAACGTAGGAAAAGACGTCTTCGAACGGATTCTCCCGCAGGAGGGATTCCTGTACCGAACTGCTGAGGATCTGCCGCTTCACATCATTGCCATACACCCCCATCCAGAGGATAAAGCGGATTTCCGGGGCCAGGCCCGAGCCTTTGAAGAATTGCTGGAGGAGGAAATCGAGGCTGGCATAGCTGTGCGAAACAGGGAGCCGGCGGGCCAGGCGGGTGAGTCCGTCGCGCCAGGTCATGGGCAGAATGGAGAGTTTTTCCATGACCTTATGGGCCTGGAACGAAGGATAGCCGGCAAACAGTTCGTCCCCGCCATCGCCGCCCAGGACCACCTTTACATTCTGCGCGGTGAAATGGGAGAGCAGATAAGTGGGCAGGAGGGACGCATCGCCGAACGGTTCATCCACCATGCCCATGACCTCCGGGAACAATTCAATGGCCCGTCTGGAGGACAGCACTTCGTGATGGTGGTGGGTGCCGTATCGCTCGGCCACGTCCCGGGCATAGGGCGACTCGTCATACGTCGATTCCTCAAACCCCACGGAGAATGTGTGCAGGGTCCCCGGCACTTCCTGCGCCGCCAGGGCGGTAATCGCACTGGAGTCAATGCCCCCGCTGAGAAACACCCCCACCGGCACATCCGAGCGGAGGCGCTTCTTGACCGAATCGCGGAGAAGCGATTTCAGCACCTCGGCGCACTCGAATACGTTGTCTGTACTCAGCGGATTGTCTTCGAGCGGAATATCCCAGTAGGTCTCTTCGCGGAGCGTATCCGTACGGCCGTTGTACAGGAGAGCGCACGCCGGGGCGAGCTTCCGGATGCCGCGAAAAATCGTATGCGGGGCCGGCACGTAATTGTAGGTGAGATATTTGCTCACCGAGAGCGGCGAGATCTCCCGGGAGAGCCCGGGGTACTGTAAAAGCGCCTTCATCTCCGAGGCAAAGACCAGTTCGCCTTCATGATGGGTATAGTAGAGGGGCTTGATGCCGATGCGGTCGCGCGCGAGCAGCAGGGTCTGCTCCTGCCGGTCCCACAGCGCAAAGGCAAACATGCCGTTACAGGCGCTCAAGCCGCCCACACCGTGCTGGGCGAGCTGGTGAAGGAATACCTCGGTATCGGAAGAGGTCTGAAAGGCGACCCCGCTCGTTTCCAGGGTGGCTCGCAACTCGATGTAGTTGTAGAGTTCGCCGTTGTAGACCAGGGTGAATCGACCATCGGGCGTAGTCATGGGCTGAGTCCCGCCTTCGATGTCGATGATGCTCAGCCGGCGGTGACCCAGCGCGATGTCGTCTTCAATACAATAGCCCTCGCCGTCGGGGCCGCGGTGCCGGATGGCATCCGCCATGCTCCGCACGACCGGCTCCACACCGACGTCCGGCCGGACACGATGAGTTGTAAACCCTGCAATTCCACACATACGGCGATGATCCCTCCATGCCTTCTCGGGGAGCGGGTACCCTGACAAACCCCCTGCATCCGCACAAGGTCAAACGCTGTCCCCGGCCGAGGAGTTGCGGCTGCCCTCGCGACCGCCCCGGTCGGTCAGGGCCGTCCCGGCGACCAGGCACACGGCAGTGGTCCCGGCCAGGATCCCGATAATCTGCCAGACCGAGTCATGCCACACAACGACGCCGGCCAGATACACCAGGCTCATGACCGGTACGACCAACACCTGAAGAAAGCGTCGCTGGGCCACGTGGAAATGGATGGTCACGTTGATCAAGGCGACAAACGCCATGATGACGGGTACGATCTGCACCATGTGTACGAGGTCCGGGGACGGATCCTTGACCCCGAACAGAACCAGCAGGGGCAACCAGGGGACAATGCAGCAGACCACGACCGCCGGCAAAAGGACCGCCAGGCTGTACAGGACAGAGGTTTGCAGCAGTTTGCGGTCGCTCTTTCTCGTTTCTCCCGAGGAGACCACCTTGGGAAACAGGGCCTGCGCGAGCGGGGTGGTTAGAAACACGTTTAATTTCCCGATCGTCGAGGCATAGGCGTAGGGACCGGCCTGATCCGGCAGGTAATGCCGCACCAGGATCATATCCGCGTTCATGAAGATGGCATACCCCAGGAATATAAAGAAGGCGCGCGCGGTGTAGTCGTGAATGCTGGGCAGAGGTTCGGAGGTGGGGCGCTCCCCGCGGATGGCCTTCCCGAAAATATAGGAAGACAGAAGAATCATGATCCCAATGCCCAACCCGTGGCCGAGGAGCCCCCATCCGGCCGCGGGTTTGATGCCGTGCACTAGGGCCGCGCCGGAAAAGAACTTGAAGGTCGTCCCCGCCAGTGTGGCCAGCATGACCCACTGAAAAAGCTGTAGACCGTGCAGGCAGCCCATTGTAATGGGGCGCAGAAGCAATACGGCAATGCACAGGCCCAACAGGAGAATGGGCGGCGTCCGGCTGCTGTCGGCATACGACAGATGGAGGAATTCGGCGATATCCACCCGCAAGAGGTAAATGGCCGCGACCACCGGTACGCCCAGCGCCAGCATCCTCAAGACCCATCGGATTGTCAGTCGTTTTATATCCCCTTTTCGGCCCGCCTGGGACAGGTGAGCCGTGAAGTGGGTAATGGCGAGCCCGATTGTATTCAACGGGGGCGTCAGCATTCGCAGCGCCCCCAGCAACGTGGCCAGAACAGCAAATTCCTCGGCGCTCAGCGCCCGCCCCATGACCATCTGGTATCCCGTATTGAAGATCCCCGTAAGAACGGTCGATGCCATCAGGAACGAGCTGTCCCGCAGGAGACGGTCGGTGGTACATCGGCGAATCAGGCGGCGAATCATGACGGGGCCCGAGGCGTTGAGTGAGGTGGCGCCATCCTGCTCTTTACTCCTTGAGCCCCGTCATAATCCACGCCGTATCCGGCAGACCGTCCAGAGGCACATCAAACAATATTCGGCAATAGGCCCAGGGATTCCGGTCGTGTCCCCAATCCTCGGGGCGGACGGCATAGATCTTGGACTGCTGGAGGACAAAGGCGTTGGCCATACTGCCGAGGTACGGCGCGTCCGGCACGCCGCGGGGCATACGGCGCCCGCGCAACGTCGCCCACGACGGGATTGGCTCCGCCTCGGTTTGCCACCCTTCGGTCGGCCGGCGCGAGGTCTGCGTGCCCGGACCCGTTCCCGTCAAGCCGTTGTGCGTGCGCACACTGAGCAGCATCCACGGTTTTTTGCGCGTCATCGAGGCCCTGGCTGCCAGCAGGTGCCGGCCTTTTGTCAACTCGACCCCGGTGGCAAAAAAGGCATACGGGTGATCTCCTTTCAAGATCGGACGGCCGTCCAACCAGGCCTGGCCCTGCCCGTTTACATTCATCCCGACGATCGCCCGATCAGGTTGCTCATAAAACCATGCCAGCAGACGCGCCTGCTGTTGAGCCGACTCTCCGAACGTGCCGTCGAGAAAGGGTTCGTAATCCTCGGGGCCGATGTCCTCGCCCATCAGGCGGCGATACTCCAGCTCCCGCAGGGCATACACATCGTTTGCCGGGTCATCCGGGTACCGTTCTGCGTACTCGCGCAACAGATCAATCGCCTTTTGAAAGTTGTTCATCCGCTCCAATTGGAAAAGCTGGAGCATGAGGGTCTCTTTGAACTCCGGATGGACGGCCGCGTCCAGGGAGGCGCCGGAGGCCAGGGGATCGACCGCCGCATGGGGGCGATCCAGGTAGTACCAGGTGAGGCTCCGGAAATACCCCTTGCTGACATTCTGGTCACCGCGCTCGATATCCATCATCATCCGTTCGGAGAAGGTGGCCGGGTCGACCATCTGAAACCGATATTGCGCGGCCCGGAACGGGGCGTGATCCATGACCCCGTGAAAGGGAGCGAACGCGGCCCTGGCGTAATACCACCCGCCATTAAAATAGTCTTCCAGCCCTGTCCCGTGCCAGGACGGGGTCTGCTCCCCGTCGGCAAACATCCGCTCATCGCCCTCCAGCAACCACCAACTGTTGTCGTGCCCCGTGGTGGCGAGGAAACAGCCTGCCACATGCCCCTTGCCGTACGCCTGCAGAAGGGGATGGAGGGCGGCCGATTCCGGTCCGCTCTTGCTCCAGTGCGTATGCAGATACCCCAACCCCTCCCGCCATGGCCCTTCCGCCAGTACCCGAAAGCTGACTTCCACCGGCTTGTCCAAACGGTTGAGGAGCGAAATCTCGGCGCTGGTTTCAAACGGAACGGGGAACCGGCTGCGATACCCCGACGGGGTCGAACTCACCGGAAGCGAAGCAAAGTGTCGCCGGCGCCAGGCATTACAGAAGAAGTCCCCTACCGGCGTATTCAACGAGGGCTCGGCCTCTCCGTTGTACCGCATGCGCAGGAGACAGTTCTGCAAGATCGACTCTTTCTCCTGCTGGGTCCAGCCGTCCGGCTCTGCCGGCCTCACATCAATGGCCCACTCCCGCAGAACGGAGGCGCTGTCCGCACGGTACAGAATGCCGGTTCCGCCCGGTTCGATCCGCACAGGGTCCACCCCCGCCCAATCGGGCTTCTCGGGCAACACGGCGCGCTCCCACACAGACGCGACATCATCCACGGCGGCGCGGTCTTCGGGAGTAAATTCCCGGGGGAAGGTCTGGACCGGCTCGGACGCGGGGAATGTCTGCACATTAAACTGATGATAGAGCCGGCGTTTGCCGTACAGCGGGTGGGTCGGCGGTCCTTTTGTCTCAATGCGGATCGATTCGCGAAAGGTCAGCGGAATGTACGTCCAGTAGCAGAGGTTGATGTCGCGCGCGAGCGGGATTTCAAACGGGTACGTGTACCCGAAGAGTTCGCGCACTTCGCCTTCGATTCGCGGGGTTTCCTCGCCGTCAAAGTAGATGCGTATGGGATGGTCGGGGTCCATTCCCGTGCACCAGAAGCGACGGATGCAGCCCGGCCCCTCGACTTCGGCCAGAACAACCCATCCCGGCTCAGATCCCTCCCCGACAAAATGATTGTAGTCTTCGTTGCCGCCGGTGCGGTCGTAGGAGGATATGAGGCGGGCGTTCGGCCGGTCCATCTCCGCGAACAATAAGGTATTGGTCAGGTCCCGGACAAAGGCCCGCCAGGGGCGGCCGGGGCTCTCGGACGACTCCTGCCCCCCGCCACAGCCGACCAGCAGACCCGCCAGGGCACACGCCAGAATTGCGCAAAACCGTTTCATATACCCTCCAAGCAATACGTGGAACAATGCCGAGGTCATAACCGCATTTCCGGCCTATTGCAAGTGCGATACTATGTGCACCCCTACCCGTGGCTGACGTACATGACATCAGGCACCGACTCTGACTTTCCCGGTTCTCCCCCTGTTCCGTAGTACTGCTCGCTGATAGTCCCCAGGCGCAGTCTCTTGATCTGCCGCATCTCATCGACAATCGCCGTCCGCTTCTGCTCCATTTTTGTGGTACAAGGCGATTTCTTGAATATATACGTGTAGATTAGCACGTAAAACCACGTGGCATGTGCGATATCGCCAAATCGCAACTTTCGTGCCCTGCACCCCGCGCAGTCACTTGACCCTTGACCCTTTCTGCCTGTCACGCAGCAAATTTGCTCTCTTCAATTTTTAGATAAATGGGTTGTGATTAAAAACAATGTGTATATACTTAAAATTTGCATCATAGAAAGTTTTTACATCATCTAAGACGAATTCATGCTTTGGATACCATGCAGAGCTTTTTAGCATTATCTCCGGCGCTATGCCGAGCGGGAGTAATACATGACCGTAACCGGGGTCCTTAAACGCATTTTGCTGGGTGGCGCGGTGCTTATCGCGCTTCTCATACTTTCGGATCTGGCCTTGGGCGTGCTCCTGCGCTGGCGCACGGAAAAGGGCCGCGAAGAAATGATCGGACGCCGCGTATACCCGGCACCCTACACCATGACCGCCATGAAAGGAGTTCATCAGGAAGAAGCCGACATCCTGATCAACCACCAGGGATTCCGATTCCCGCACGATCTCAGATCCCGAAAGGGCGACCGCTTCCGGTGTTTCATCCTTGGCGGTTCCTTCGCCTTCGGATCCGGTGCTTCAAGCGGAGACAGTTACTATCTTCGAGAACTGCGCGAACGGTTCCCGGACGTCGATTTTATCAACGCTGCAGGATCCAGTTTTGTGGCAAATCAGCAATTCATCCAGCTCGCTTTGCGGGTGCTGCCGTACGACCCGGACGCCGTGCTGATTGTGGA
>CAZCOO010000020.1:0-2464 GCA_964500395.1 uncultured Verrucomicrobiota bacterium | reverse complement strand
GTGGACGGCTTCAACGATTTGGCCCTGCCGATGGTCTTTGGCCAGGAACCCGGGGCACCATGGCGGTGGAATGCATACCGGGACATCCTCTCCGGCCAGTTACCACGGATCGTGTGGGGTTATGTCAAGGTCAAGAGCCAGTTCTACCGACTCTTAAGCCGGTTATGGCTGGCGAGGAGGGCGGAAAAACCAAGATTTCGGGAAGAAATCTTCCCGGAGATTTGCCGGGAATACCGCCGGGCCAGCACCTTGACTTACCAGCTGTGCCGTGCACGCGGCATAGCAGTCTACCATTGCGTGCAACCGCAGCTGGCTGTAGGGAAGCCGCTCAGCAAGACGGAACGCGGACTGAGTCTACCGGCCGTCAACCGCGCCATGGGAAACCTTTACCCCGAGTTGGCGGAAAGCGCCGCGCACACTGCGGAACGATATGAAGTTCCCTTCCTGAACCTGCTGAACGTCTTCTCCAACCAGACTGAGACGCTGTACGTCGATTACTGCCATGTCAACGACCGCGGGCAGCGGATTGTCGGCAGCCGCATTGCCGGGTTCCTGGATCGCTCCGGTTTCCCAGAGCAGGTCATACCTGTACCCGAACTTTCTCCCGGAGCCGCCCTCAAGCCGGAGCCCCGGCCACCGCAAGAGCTCGCTGCGTCTTCCGCGGAGCGCTGACTGCGCCTGTAACGAGCGACCCTGGACCCGACGGGCCTGACCGAAACCGTGTGCGGCCATTTTGGGTGCACGCCCCCCCTACAGATCAAAGAATTTCCACCGGCAAGGGCGCGATAAACTCGGACGCCAAGGGATACCGGCCTCAAGCCAGGTCTTCGTACAGTTGCAACGCACGGTTGTAGAGCGAACGGTTTGGGCTGTGAGCGAGCTGGCCCTTCACGGACTTACGGCTCTCCCTGCGGCTTTGATCGGGTTGATTTTTTTCCCATCCCCGGCTGCGGGAATTCATATCCTGGAAGCACCGGCGCACATTCTCCTCTGTGTGCCTGAAGGGCTCGAATGCTGATCCGAACCTTTGATTCACTTCCTCGATCACTGCTCCATAGTCCGCGGTCACCCGGTCGAAGCGGGCAACTACCACGCGATCGCGAAAAGGCAGCACTGTCTGGTAAAACGAACAATAATCCTGCAGGGCTTCGCGCAGTGTAAGGTGGCTGAGGCGGGTCAGCGCCGATGCCACGGCATCGGCCGGGGTACGGAGAAGTACCATCGTGGGAATCTGGAACTGTATTCCGCGGATGATGGAAGCCGGCACGTGACAATGATGCGCCACATACACGGGCCTGGGTTGCGCCATGGCAAAAGCCACATAGGCGAAGGTGTTGCCGCTTCCACTGGGTCCCTCGATTACGATCTCCGTCCGGCGGGAGACCCCGGCCCACGGAAACGTGCGGGGCTTCACTACTTTCACAAGCGGGAAATACAAAAGCGGATGGCGTCCACAGAACCGGCGGACCCGCACGATGGAATGCCAGACCGGATTATTATACCTGTCCATGGTTATTTCCTTGCATGTAGCCGCAACCCAAGGCGGCACTGTCCGCCAGCCAAAGCAGTAGGGAGCACCTATCTGGAGTAATATGCTCCACGCTGAGCCACTCTTGGGCACGATCGAGGGTGTTTCGACCGCAGGCGGCGCGCAGTGCGGGGCGTTGCGCCGGTCGGACCAACTTCCTGTCAAATTCGTCGCGTTCTTCCGATAAAAAGATCTCATTGCGTCCCGGAAGCACTGCTGTAACGTCATTCAGTCGGATGAGCCCGTCACCGGCAATGTTTAAAGGAGTGTGAGATGTCATCTGGGAGTCTATTTCCAGTACCGCCATAACTTGTGGAGATCGTCGGGTGAAAGTCGTATCCTGTCTATGGGTGCCGAATACGAAATTGCTTTCCAGTTGGTGTAAACTCAGACCCTCTGGGACTGGACTGAAGCAATACGTGTATGACTCAGGAAAATAGCTGAAAAGGAGTCGCAGAGTCAATATAAAGTGGGGCGTGCCGATCCGATTGCGGTGTCGGCAAAGGTGCATAAACAGGGGAGGAAAGCAGGCACCTAAAATGTCTGCCCCAAAACATGGGCCCATTGAGGGGCTCCTGAGCACGAAAAGAGAAATAAACGCTATTTTAAGACCAGGAACGAATTTTACGTGGGAGTCACTCCCGGTGTCATGAGACAGCGCAATATTTCACACGACAGATTGGACTTTGTTTAGACTTTTCTCTTTAACGCGTGAAATGATAAGCAGGTACATCTATAGACTTATTGACCCTGTCGAAATGGGATTGCCGGTTATTCCGCCGCCCCCTATACTATCGCAACTAATGAGCAAGCGGACACAGTTTATAACCTCGGCACAGGGCCCCCTTCTCTTTCTGGGCGGGCTGATCCTGCTGGCACTGTTTGTCTTTCACGCCGTGCTGCCCCCGGACCGCCTATTGGTGACGACCGATGATG
>CAZCOO010000019.1:0-22257 GCA_964500395.1 uncultured Verrucomicrobiota bacterium | reverse complement strand
CGCATGGGTCGGCGAAAAGCCCTCCCGTTACCGCGAAGGCGTACGACGCTGACCCGACGGGTACGCGACGAACGTGGTCGTAAGCACCCCGGTCGCGCCGCAGCCGGCTTGAACAGCCGACTCGCCCCGTATGAGATCCGTATGGGTGGCGCGGCGCTCCCTTCGTTCGTCCGTTCCTCGGCGCGCAGCGCGCCTCGGAACAAGGCCATTGTCGCATTCCCCGAAGAACCCTTGACGTGCCCGAATTTTGCGCGAGGGTGGGGCGATGAAATGAAATGCAACGCCAAGGGGGAGTTATGGTCCGTTTTTCTTTACCGATTCTGTTCATTCTGTGCGCGGCGATGCCGGTGTTCAGCCGGGCCGAGGTGAAGGTGACGTCTTCGGATCTGCAGGGCTTCGATGAATTCGGCAATGCGGTGGCGATCGACGGGAATTCTGCACTGGTGGCCGCTGTGGAGGAAGATGCCAACGGCAACCGGTCCGGGGCGGCCTACCTGTTTCAACGCAATGCGGGGGGCACGAACCAGTGGGCGGAAGTGGCCAAGCTGACCGCGTCGGATGCCCAGGCGGAGGATTTCTTCGGGATCTCGGTGGCCCTGGACGGAGGGGTGGCCGTGGTGGGGGCGCACCAGGAAGACAGCGCGGGCAGTAACGCGGGGGCGGCGTACGTGTTTGAACGGAATGCCGGGGGGACCAATCAGTGGGGCGAGGTGAAAAAGCTGACGGCGTCCGACCCGCAGGCGGAGGCCGCGTTCGGGCAGTCGGTGGGGGTGGACGGGGATGTCATCCTGGCGGGGGCGCCGGAGCGGGACGCGGTGGCCGATCAATCGGGTGCGGTGTACGTGTTTGAGCGCCACGCGGGCGGATCCAACGAGTGGGGAGAGGCCGCCCGTCTCACGCCCTCCGATGCGGAGGCGTTCGATCTGTTCGGGGAAGCGGTCGCGGTGGCCGGCGATGTGGTTGTGGCAGGCGCGTCGTTGGAGGACGAGGGCGGGTTCAAGGCGGGGGCGGCCTATGTCTTTGAGCGGGGCGCGGGAGGACCGAACCAGTGGGAGGAGACGCAAAAGCTGCTCGCGTCCGATGCCGACGAGCTGGATCTGTTCGGGGCGACGGTGGCCGCGGCCGGCGACGCGGTACTGGTGGGGGCCCCGGAAGAGGGTGAAGCCGGCAGTGGTGCCGGGGCGGCGTACGTGTTTGAGCGGAATGCCGGGGGGACCAATGCATGGGGCGAGGTGCGCAAACTTCTCGCCGCGGATACGGAAGGCGGAGATGAGTTCAGCTCCGGCGTGGCGCTCGAAGGAGACACAGCGGTGATCGGGGCGCGATTCGAGGATGCCGCCGGGACCAGCGCGGGCGCGGCCTACGTCTTTCGCCGGAATGCGGGCGGAACCAATCACTGGGGCCAGTTTCGCACCCTTCGGGCCTCTGATGCCCAGGTTGGAGATCTCTTCGGATCCGCGGTGGGGGTTGACGGGAATACGGTTCTCGTCGGTGCCGAGAGTGCCGGACCTGGGGGTGCGGCCTATCTCGCGGCGGCGACTGAGCCACCGGCGACGATCCGGGAGGTTCGTACCGTGGAGGCCTCGGACCGGCAACTGGATGACCGGTACGGGGATGCGGTTGCGGTGGCCGGAGACGTGGCGGTGATCGGGGCGCCCCGCGAAGATGACGAGGGCGGCAATGCCGGGGCGGCCTACATCCTGGAGCGGAATGCCTCCGGCACCAACCGATGGACGGAGTTGATGAAGCTGACCGAGGCCGGGACGGGGCAGTTCGGGGCCTCGGTAGGCGCCGGCGGCGATGTTGTGTTGATCGGCGCCCGGGGCAGCGACGAGGCGGTTCTCTACGAACGGAATCGGGGCGGGACCAACCGGTGGGGCCGGGCCCGCACTCTGTCCGCCTCCGATGCGTTGCCGGGCCAGTTCTTCGGCAGCGCCGTGGATGTCGACGGGGATGTCGCGGTGGTGGGGAGCGCCTTCGATTACGCATCGGAGATCAATGGCGGGGCCGCCTACCTCTTCGAGCGCAATGCCGGGGGGACGAATCAGTGGGGGGAGGTCCGGAAACTGGTGCCCTCGGATCTGCAGGCGGGGGATGAGTTCGGGACGTCGGTGGCCGTGGCGGGGGATATCGTGCTGGTCGGGGCGCCGGGCAAAACCAATGCGATCGATTTCAACATCGGTGCGGCCTACATCTTTGAGCGTCATGCCGGCGGGACCAACAACTGGGGGCAGGTGGCCAAGCTGTCGCCTCTCTTTCGGCTGGGGTTTGGCAATGCGTGTTCCCTGGACGGCAGCGTGGCGGTGGTCGGCGACGAAGGGGGCAGCCGGGCTTATGTCTTCGAGCGGAATGCCGGGGGGACCAATGCATGGGGCGAGGTGGCAATGCTGACTGAAACAGACGCCATCCAGGGCAATGCGGAGTTCGGGGCGTCGGTGGGCGTGGCGGGCGATGTCGTCGCCGTCGGGGCGCCCGAGGAGAGCGCGGGCGGGAACACCCCCGGGGTGGTGTACCTCTTTCAGCGCGACCGGGGCGGACCCAACCAGTGGGGCGAGGTCGGCGCGGTGACGATTCCCTCGCCGACCGATCTCCAGGACTTCGGCCAGTCCGTGTCGCTGTCCGGGGGCACGTTGCTGGCGGGCGCGCCGCGGGATATCGGCGGCGGTTCAGCCCGGTTCTTCCAGAAATACCCGTTCCCGGAAGAGCTGTTTGCCTTTTCCGGTATTCGCCGGACCCCGGGGGGCGACGTGGTCGTGTCGTGGAACGGGGCGTCCGGCTGGTTGTACACGGTGCAGGAATCCGGCGGTTTGAGGGGGGCGCCGACATGGACCGCGGTGCCGGGTGCGTCCGACCTTCCCGGGCGGGCCGGGGCCAATGCGGCGACCAACGCCAGTCCCTCGGGCGGGGAGGCGTTTCACCGGGTGATTGTGAACGAGCCGTAATTCAATCGTGACGAGCGGCGGGGCGGAGACTATCCTGAATAGAATGAATCTGTTCAGCATCTTTCCGGAATGGGTCCCCGTGCTCGCGTCGACGGTGGGGGAGTCCTCGCACATCACCCACCAGATGACCCAGTTTGTCCTGCAGCTCGCGGTGATTGTGATTGCGGCCCGTCTGGGCGGTGCGCTGTTCCGCCATGTGTTCAACCTGCCCGAGGTGCTGGGGGAGTTGACCGCCGGGATGATCATCGGTCCCTACGCACTGGGGGGGATGGCGTGGTTCGGGGTGGGGCCGGTCTTTCCCGATCCGGTCGGCAGCATTCCGGTCTCCGCGTCGCTCTACGCCCTGGCCACGCTGGCCTCGATCATTCTGCTGTTCCTGGCGGGTCTGGAGACCGATCTCAACATGTTCCTTCGGTATTTCGGCGCGGCCGGGGTGGTGGGCCTCTGCGGCCTGCTGGCCTCGTTTATTCTGGGGGATTTGTGTGCGGTGTGGTTCGGCATCGCGGATCGTTTCATGGATCCCTCGGCCCTGTTTCTGGGCACGATATCCACGGCGACCTCGGTGGGGATCACCGCCCGGATTCTCTCCGAGAAACGTCAGACCCAGTCGCCGGAGGGGGCGACAATCATGGCCTCGGCGGTGCTGGATGACGTGCTGGGGATCATTATCCTCGCGGTGGTGGTCGGCATCAGCCGGATCGAGGGGGCGGAAGGGGAGGTCGACTGGGCGGCCATCGGGATGACCGCGGCCAAGGCCTTCGGGTTCTGGCTGGTCTGTACGACGGTCGCCCTTCTGAGCGCCCGGCGCATATCGCGGATGCTCAAGATCAGCCGCAACCCGGCCACGATCAGCTCCATGGCCCTGGGATTGACCCTGCTGCTGGCCGGGTTTTCCGAGATGGCGGGACTCGCCATGATCATCGGCGCCTACATCATGGGCCTCTCGCTGAGCAGCACGGATCTCTCCCATTTCCTGCGGGACCAGCTTTCGGGGATTTATGTTCTCCTGGTGCCGGTGTTTTTCTGCGTGATGGGGATGCTGGTGGACTTTTCGGCGATGCAGGGCACGGTGATCTTCGGCCTGGTCTATTCGCTGCTGGCGGTGGTGGGGAAAGTGGCGGGTTGTGCTATTCCGGCGCGGTGCATGCAGTTTAACTGGCTGGGGGGGATCCGCATCGGGCTCGGGATGCTGCCGCGCGGGGAAGTGGCCCTGATCGTGGCCGGGCTGGGGCTCTCCAGCGGGATTATCGAACCCGATATCTTCGGCACGGCCATCATGATGACCATGATTACGACGATTGCGGCGCCGCCCGCCCTGATCTACTCGTTGCGGGGCGGATCCGGTGTCCGAAAACACAAGGCCGCCCCGGAGGAGGAGGAAATCCGGAACTACCAGCTCGCGTTTCCCTCCTCGGACATTGCCGACTTTCTCATGAACCGGATCCGCAAGGCCTTCCAGCAAGAGGAATTCTTTGTGAGCCGGCTTCACACGGAAGTGCCGACGTACATCATCCGCAAGGAGGATATGTCCTTCACGCTCACGCAGAACGGGCCGGAAATCGTGCTGTCTTCCCCGACCCTCCACGCCCAGGTGGCCGGGTTCATCATCCTGGAGGAGATGCTGTCCCTGCAGGATCTGTTCGAGTCGACCCGCAAGATGGAAAACATCGGGGATATGGAAAACCAGTTCGTGCGGGACGTTCTCAACGGCGCCGGATAAGCGGCGGAGCCCGGCGACAGCAAAGCATTCCCGCCGGCGGCGGGTTGAATCCCCCCCTGGATGACCTATGGTGACTGGGAAACACGGCCCGGGAGGGCTGCCGCCATTACACGACAAGCCAACAGGAGGAATCCGATGAAACATCTCTCAACGCTGGTCGCATTCTGTCTTCTCACCCCCGCCCTGCTGGTCTCCACGGCCCCGCGGGCGAACGCGCACTGCGAAATCCCCTGCGGGATTTACGGGGACGCCATGCGGTTCGACATGATCGAGGAGCACGCCGATACGATTGCAAAGTCGATGCGAAAAATCGACGAGCTCTCCGATGCGGAGGGAAAGAATTACAACCAGCTCGTCCGGTGGATCACCAACAAAGAAGAGCACGCGGTGAAGGTGCAGGACATCGTCTGGCAGTATTTCATGACCCAGCGCGTAAAGGAGTCCGATGAAAACTACGAAGAGCGGGTCACCCTCCTGCACCGGATGCTGGTGGCGGCCATGAAGTGCAAGCAGACCACGGATCCGGATCACGTGGACGAACTGCGCGAGCTTCTGGAGGCATTCCACGGGGCGTACTTTGACGACGAGAAAGAAGCCCACATGGAAGCGCACCACGCGGGCGATCACCACGAAGGCGCCATGGAATAAGCCCGCCCTTACCGCAGGCGCCAGTAGCGCGTGGCGACATTCGTCGGGAGGGTGTGCGGAAACCTGCGGACCGTGCCGTCGCCCCACACGGCAGGGGCGGCGGGGTCCGGGGTCCAGGTCTCCAGGGCATCCGAGTATTCCAACCGGTACGGCCGTCCCGCCGGCAGGTGCCCCCGCAGGCTCTCCCGGTCCAGCTCAAGTGAGGGGCGGACGCGATTGGTGGCCATCCACTCCGCGATGGCCTGCATCTTCGGGGCGTTGCTGAGGGGTTGCTGCTGGTATTCCAGCACGCCCCAGGTGCCCCACTTGGACCAGTCGTCGATATAGGTAAAGTTTGCGTACAGGTCCACGCCCTCTTCCTGCAGCATGGACATGTATTCCCGGTAGCGGTGGCCCATGCGGGGGTCGCGATTGGCCTGGAACAGGATCGCCACCAGGTTGGTGTCGTTGTTGGCCTCGCCGAGGCCGAGGAAGTGCTGGCCGCCCTCGTACACGATGAGGCGCACGCCCTGTTCATCCGCCAGGTCCTTGTGGGCGCGCACATGCTGCCGCACATGGGCGATTTCCTGGGTGGAATACCGGCCCACAATATCATCCACGGCGGGGTAGGCCGGGGCGTTGGGCGGGATGCTGTTGGTGTCAAAATTGAGGCCGAAATACGGGGCGATGGCCAGGGCATCGGCCTGCAGGCCAACATGGTTGACCGCCGGATCGTTGAGTCCGCGGATGCGGCTTCGCGTCGTCGACAGACTGGCGGAGTGAGACGCCATCACGTGCACCACGCGATGAGCCGCCGAGGTCCCGAACTCCTGTCGCCAGATGTCCCAGATCTCGGCCGAGCGCCGGGCGACGTACATGTGCCCCGCCTGCCAGCGGTCGGGGTCCAGCCCCAGGGCCTCCCCCCGATCCTGTACATAGGTCGTCTGGATCGTGAAGGGATAGGCATTGTTCCAGGTCTCGTTTGAGTACTCGACGTAGACGGGGAGGGAGGGATCCAGCCGATCCCGGAACAGCCGGGCGGTTTTGCGGATGAGCTCATCTTCGGCTCGATGGGGAAAACAGATCCAGGGTTCGGCGCCGACCAGGTTGCACAGGGTGATGATGTACTCGTAGGCGATTCCCTCGGCCCGGGTCTGGGTGTAGGTGTCGGGGGTCGTGCGGTTGGACCAGGATTGGAACCAGGATCCGTTTACGCGGTTCCAGTTCATGAAGCGGATGTTTCGGAACGCCTGCAGGCTCTGCACATAGACGGGGTGAAATGGCCCGGTCGGGCCGTTGGTGGTGAGCCCGGGGCTCAGGATTTGAATGTTCCGGAGGGGGTCATGGGAAGCGGAAGAGTCCAGGCTCAGAAAATGGAGGCCGGTTTGGGTGGGGTGCAGGATGTTGGTGCTCGTGCCGCCGCTGCTGGTGATTTGGGTGGACGAACCGTGGGCGAAACGCAGGGTCATGGTGCCCGTGCCCTGGTGGATCATCCGGTGGGCGCCGGGTTCATGGACGGGGAAGACGGTGTGGACGACCTGGGGTTGGGTGGTGGCGTTCGGAACAAAGGGGGAGACCGTGGGCCAGCCGTTTGAATCGACGGGCGGGAAATATCCCGTGCTCCACTCGCCGCTCCCGTCCGCGTTCTGCGTCCGCCAGGTCCGGGCGAGCTTGAATTTATCGATAAAGAGCCACTCCTGGGTCCAGTCGACGACCCCGCTGAGGTTCTGCGAGACCCGCATGGTATTCCGGGCGTTCCGGCGGAACTGGGGCGCCGCCGCGGTCGCTCCCGTGATGGCGAATGAAGCGGGATTGAAGGGGCTCTCGATATCCCCCGTCCAGCCGGCGAAGCGGAACCCGGGATCCGGGGTCGCCTGGAGCTGAATGGTGTTGCCGGCCTCGAAGAGATCGCTGTCGGGATTGGCGGTGGCGGTCCCGCCGGGTGCCTGATGCAGAGTGAACGGCATGACATTGGTCGTGGAGACGATGGAAAAGCCGTTCAGCTCCGCGGGGTGGTTGGCAAACAGCGATTCGCAGGCGACCAGGCGGAACTCGACCGCGTTCGTGATGTGTCCGTAGCCGGTCTGCGGCATGATGAAGCTGAACTGGCTCAGCCACTGGTTTTCATTCGGGATGGAGGCGGTCTGGAAGAGGGCGGCCTCGGCACGGAAGCCGTCGATGCTGGAGACCAGGGCAAACCGTTTGGGGGCATGCCATTTGGTGCGGGTGACGCTGAAGCGGACCCGCCGGGCATTCAGGGAAAACGGTTGGCCGGGCGCGGGGATGAGCGTCATGGAGAGATAATCGCCGCGGGCGAGGGCATTGGAGAGGGTGGAGAGGGTCCCGTCGGCCTGGACGTCGAAGGCGATGGCGTCATCCGTGCCGGCGACGGGCGCGATGTTCGGCCCCAACGTCCAGCCACTGGTGCTCAGCCCGGGGGCGATTTCCGTGGTGTTGGTCCAGGGCAGGTTGGAGGCGGGGTCCGTGCCGGTGAAGTCGAAGACGACCGTGTTCGTGGCCGCGGACGTCGTCAGGGCTGTGGCCAGGAGAATGAACGCAATCCAACGCATGCACGCCGATTATACCGGCAGGGTGCGCATTCGTTAAATTGTGGTGCCGGGGTTATTCGCCGGCGGGTTCAAATTCCAGCGCTACGGAATTGATGCAGTACCGCTGCCCGGTCGGCGGGGGGCCGTCCGGGAAGACGTGCCCGAGATGGGCATCACAGCGGCGGCAGCGGACTTCGGTCCGGCGCATCCCGAGGCTGTGGTCATCCAGGAGCCTCACATTCGAAGGGTCGACAGGCGCGGTGTAGCTCGGCCAGCCGGTTCCCGATTTGAACTTGGTGTCGGACGAAAAGAGAGGCAGTCCGCAGCAGACGCATTCGTACACGCCGGCCTCTTTATTATCGACGTATTCGCCGGTGAACGCGCGCTCCGTCCCGCCCTGCCGTGTGACCCGGTAGGCGAGCGGGCTGAGTTGCTTTTTCCATTCCTCGTCTGTTTTCTGTACGCGATCCATGGTGTCCCCTTTCGGCTGTTCTGAAGCTGCTTCAGGCCGATTCGTCCCGGCGTCCGCCGGCAATCCGGAAGCATACCACGCGGCGCCGGCGAGCACCACCAGGAGCAGGCCGGGCAGCAGAATCTTTGTCCATCGAGACGTCATACGCTCCGTCCGGTTTCATCTTTTCAAACGATCCACACCCGGTAGTATAGCCGCCCAACCCGGAGATGCAAAACCGTGAGCGAAGAATCCCCATCCATTGCCTATTGCTGGTTTGATACGGAATTCACGAGCCTGCAGTTGGAACGCTCGGTGCTGATGCAGGTAGCGCTGTTGATGACCGATCGGTCCCTGCAGCCGCTCGGCGAGCCGGTGAATCTTATTCTGCGGCTTCCGGCCGATGAAACGGTGAGCCCCTGGGTGGAGGAAAACCTGCCCGAGCTGGTGCGGCGCTGCCGGTCGGAGGAGGCCATTCCCTTGCCCGAGGCCGATCAACGGCTCGTGGCCGCGGTGGAGGCCGCCATCGGCCCCGTGGCGGACGACGTGAAGGCCCGGCCGGTGCCGGCGGGCAACAGCCTGCAGGCGGACTGGTGGCTCGCCCGGCGCGACCTGCCCGGATTCGCCGCCTGCCTGCATTACCGCATGCTTGACGTCACCGCCCTGAAGCTGCAGTGGCAGGACTGGATGGAGGGCGAGCCCTTTGATAAAGAAGCGCCGGAGGCCATCCGGGCGCAGCTCGCGCCGACCCTGGGCGAATCCCTGGCCGGCGCCCCGCACGACGCCTTCTACGATATCCTCGCCTCCATGGCCGAACTCCAGTTCTACCGGGACCGGTTGATCCGGGACCCCGGAGCCAGGCCGCGGTCCTGATTTCGAGGACGCCCCCGTGCCGTCGCTTGAACGCCGGGGGCGAGTCGGGTAGGATAGGGAAACAATATCCTTTCGCAGCGCCATGATTGCCTTTGCCAAAGATTTTATCGACACCCTGCGCCGGCCGCGGATCCGGATGGCCGTGCCCGACCGGATGTTGCTGTACACGGGTGCGCGCCGGGAAAAGATCGATGCGCATTTTTCGGCCGACAATCGAATTCGCCAACTGATTGTGCATACCCGCACGGGAACGAAGGCGGTCTACGATATGCACTACGGGCCGGACTTCGACCGAAGCTGATCGTCGGCGTCCGGGTCCTCGTGCTTCAACTCCGGAAGCATGTCGAATTCGGCCAGCATGAAGGCGAGCCCGCCGATGGCCAGGCCGACCAGGGCGTAGGCCACCACCGCGACCCAGAGGAGCATGCCGCCGGCCTGGTACCCGACCACCGCCCCCCCGAGAATCCCCGCGAGAACGCACACCGGGGCCATGACGATGGCCCTGCGCCGCTGCTCGCGTATCTGGGGCGAGACGTGCTCGGCGTCGTGCGTGAAGTCCCCCTTCTTCGCCATGCGCGCGACGAACGGCACGCTCCAGAGTTGTTGCCAGACAAAACCGGCGGCCAATATGCCGGCGGGATAGATTCCGAACCCGAAGAGCCGGGCAAACTCGGATTGCGGGGTGAGAAACAGGGCCAGCATGTGGCCGAGCAGGCCGCTGAAAACCAGGAAGATGCCCAGGACGGCGTAGTGTCCAACGGAAGCGCGGGGGGCGTCGGGATTTTGAGCACTCATTATGATCACCTCTTTTCCGGGGAGGATTCTACTGCGTTTCCCTTTCGCGGACAATCCTGATCCGGGGGCAGGGGAACACACCAGCGCCGCGCCGGCCGGGGGAATCCCCGGGCTGAGGCTCTACCCGCACACTCCGCGCTCCGCTGTCCTGCGGGTCCTTACCGCGCGCGCCGCGGTCCGCGGCCGCTCCGGCTCCAGACCGGCTTCAGGGTGTCGGGGTCTCGAAGCATGACCTCCCCGCCCTCGCGGCGCACGGTGATGGCGACAGCCTGCCCGTCCGGCAGATCCGCCGTGCGGAAGGCATCGAGGGAGACCCTTTGCCCCGGTTCGAGGGCCGGCAGAAGACCTGCGACGGCGTCGGCCGGGCCG
Source organism: uncultured Verrucomicrobiota bacterium (assembly GCA_964500395.1). Taxonomy (GTDB): domain Bacteria; phylum Verrucomicrobiota; class Kiritimatiellia; order CAZCOO01; family CAZCOO01; genus CAZCOO01. The sequence goes on along the minus strand of CAZCOO010000019.1, from coordinate 11,931 downwards.
AGGTGGATGTTCAGGGTGCGGCCGTCGTCCGTATTCAGGTGCAGGTGGGTTCCTTCGTCCGCCCGGCCCGTGGTGTGTGTGCACGGGTGGGTGGCGAGGTGGTCGACGGCGCCGGCCAGTTCCAGCCGGGTGACGGATTTGCCGGAGCGGACGAGTCCCTCCGCTTCGCCGATTCCTTTCTGGCCCGGGGTTTCGGAGACCCCCAGGAGGAGGCCCGCCAGGGCCATGGCCGTGATGAGGAACGAATGCTTCATGATCGGCTCCTTTGCTGTATATCGATCCTGCCTGTTCGCTCTACTCTCACAACGAAGAGGGGGGCGGGCTTATTGCCGGGAGGCGGAATCGATTTTCCGGAGCAACTCGAAGTTGCAGACCCGAATGTCGGGCTCGCCGTCCTCCCGTCTCATGAGTGTGTCATCCATATTCACCGACAGGATAAAATGGGAGGGCTTGGGGTCCACGGATTCGTATCCGCCATCCTTCAGCATGCCCCGGGCCAGGTCGATCAGGTGGGGGATATCGGCAGGGGAAATCAGGCCCCGCTCGGCGGCATGTTCCAGCCCCACGCCCACGCATGTGGGGATGTGCGCCTCGTGATCGTCTTCTCCGAAACAGCGCCAGTAGCCCCATAGCGTGATGTAGGGGTGGTCGGGGCGGAGGATGAGTTCGCCCTCGGGGTTCTTTATCCCCCAGTGCGTTTCGTAGCGCCGCATATCCATATCCCGCCGCGGGCTGCTGATGCCGGTCATGTAAATCGCGCGGGGGGCGATTACGGGGACCCCTTTGCCATCCAGATCGAGGGCGATGGCAAACTCCTCGAACGGGCTGTTGAAGCCGAATTCTTTCCGGGCCCGGCGGGAGGGCCCATGGGTTGTGTTGGGCCAGTCGCCGACGCGGGACAGCTTCCACACGAGGTTCAGGTTGTCCTTGGAGAGGGTGTAATAGGTCTCGTTGGTGACGGAGATCCGCTTCCGCGGGGTGTGGCGCCATCGTTCCGGGACAAAGTAATCGAACAGGCGGGGATCCCGGCCTGTGACCCACAGCCGCCCATGCGTGCTTTCGGCGTGCCCGGCGATGTAGTCGACCCCCATGATGCGGGACTGCACCAGGTGCGGGGGAAGGGGCACATCCGGGTGCTCGTCAAACCGGGTCTTGAGCAGATTCAGATACAGGCCGCGGCGGGACTGCACCACTTTCTCGTGGTACTCCGGGGTGCGGACCAGGAGCTCGAAATCAATCAGGGAGAAGATCAGTTTGCCCCGCTTGTCCCGCAGCAGCCTCCCGTCTTTGCCCCGGCGCAGGATGATGTGGTCGGGCTTGTGGTCGATGACCATAAACCCGCGGTCACGCAATTTCTGGTGGGCCCGCTCGGTGAGATCCCGAAGGAGGGCGGCGCGCTCTTCGGGGTCCTCGATTTCCTGCTCCAGGGCGATGTGGGAGGATTCTCCTTTCACCCACTGGTACAGCACGATGTAGTGGCGGCAGATATCCAGCTCGATATCTCTGGCCTTGGCGCGTTTGCGGGCAATGCGGGACTTGGAGCGGCCGGTCTGCCAGGGTTCAAACCGATCCGGAGGCACGTACACGGCAAGGGGACGATTGGTGCGGAGGACCCGCGGCGCGGGCATTTCGCGCATCTCCATCACCAGGGCAAATTCCTCGTAGGGCGAGTTGAATTCCGCGTCGGCAAAGCTCTCCATGGTGAGTGTGTCCAGCGGAACATCTTCGCCGACGCGGGACCACTTGACCACGAGATCCAACTGCTTGCCGTTGATCTTCTTGGTGGGCACCCGGTATACCGTGCTGGTCCCCTGCAGGCGTTCGCGGTTCTCCTTGAACCAGATTTCATCCCGCCAGTTTTCCGGTTGGAGCAGCTCAAAGTGGGGAACGCCGAAGCGTGTGAGGTAGAGGTCGCCGCCGTAGCTGTCCCGTACGTGGATATAGCCGACGCCCAGCAGGGTCATGGGGACGGCGGAGCGGGGGAGGTCTTTGCCGTGTTCTCTCGGGAGAATGGAGGCAGACGATTTCGACGCCAATGCAGCGGAGTCGGCAGCAGCCATGGGGGCTCAGTCGTCCATGCCGATGGTAAACATGGACTCGAGGTCGTGCCGGGAATAGGCGCGAAAGGCGATGAGGGTCTCGGATTTGTGGATGCCGTTCTTTTGGAGGAGCTGATCGGTCACGATTTCTTCGAGCTGCTCGTTGTTGCCGGCCCGGATGATAACCACCAGATCGAACCGGCCTGCCACGGAATAGACTTCGGCGATGCCGGGCATGTCGGCCAACTCTTCCGCGAGGGGGTGGACGCGATCGCGGTCCACGGTCAACAAAGCAAAGGCGGTTACCATATCGGACTCCTGTTCGGCTGGCGGTGACCTCATTTCTACAGGAAAACGTATCACAGCGGGGGCGCAGGGAAAAGAGGGAACGGGTCGGGTTCTGCCCGATGCCGCCCCCCGGCAAACCCGGATGGCAACGCGCCGGATTGATGATAGGGTGTTCCGACTCTCGCGCGCGGGACGGGTCTCCCCCCCTGCGCCGTAAGGTGGATCTCAAACAAAGGAAGCGAAATGAAGAAGGAATACCCGGAATATTACAAGCACATGCGTCAGCTATTGGGAAACCTCGGGAAGAGCATTCCCGACACGATGGGCGGGTTTAAAAAACTCCACGATGCCTCCATGGCCGAGGGCGTCCTCGGGGAGAAGGAAAAGGAACTGATTGCCCTGGCGATCGGCATCGCCGTGCATTGCGATGCCTGCATTTCTTTCCACGTACGGGCCGCTCTTGAGGCGGGCGCGACAAAGGACGAAATTGCCGAAACCGTCGGGGTGGCCATCCTCATGGGCGGCGGGCCCTCCATGATGTACGGGGCGGAAGCGCTGGATGCCGTCGAGCAGTTCCAGCAATAACCGGCCTCCCGCATGCCGCCACGGCGGCATTTACTCAGTACCCGCCTCGGCGCGCGCCCGGCGGGTGCTGAGTTCGCCGGCGGCGCCCGGGGGGGCCGCCTTCAACGGCCCGGTGATCGCTTCGCGAACCCGCCGGGCGAGTTCGGGCTGATCCGCTTTGGTCAGTCCCTCCGTTTCGATGATGGGATGAATGACCAGTTCGAGGGTCCCCGGTTTCAACCGCCGATTGTTGGCCTCGAACATGGACCAGGTGTTGAGCAGGCTCACCGGGAGAATCGGCACCTGGGCATCGATGGCTATCCGCATGGCGCCGGGCTTGAAGGCGCTCATATCCGGGTCGCCGGTTCGCGTCCCCTCCGGAAAGACGACCATGGGCAGGCCGGAGGCCAGTTTCCCGGTCGATCGTTTCTGAACCTGCATCGCCTGCCGGCGGTCTTCCCGGTCCAGGAACTCACAGCCCATCATGCCCATCCACTGGCTGACGCCGGGCAGTTTGCGAAGCTCTTTCTTGGCGATGAAGGCCACCGGTCGGCCGAGGTGGGCGAGCAGCAGCGGGATGTCGAACGTACCCTGGTGGTTGGCCATCACGACGAACGACCGCCGGGGGGGGACGTGCTCGCGGCCCGTGACCCGGATGCGGGCCCCGGTGGTGGCGAGGAGGATGCGCCCCCAGATCCGGCTCAGGACCTGGGTGGTGCGCAGCCGGAGGCGGGGGGCGAGGCCGGCGGCGTCCATGGCCAGAAACAGCAGAAGAATGGGGGACACGACGAGCTGGTAGCCCCAGAAGAATGCCAGCCAGATAAAGGTTCGAATCATAATAACCTCGCGAACGGGTGCCGTACTTGAAAAGGCATGATCAGGGCGCGCGGTATGCCGCACGGTGCAGGCGCGCCGACGCTGCCTCCGTGCCGGTCAGTATGGCATGGGGTGGGTGATTGGGCAACGGTACAGCCCCCGGCGCCCGCACCCACAGCGTGATGCGGACGCGGCGCCCGGCCTCCAGGCCGGTCAGGCGGGTCCGGACCGCGCTTTCGTACCACACCCGCACAGCCCGTTCCCCGTGCACGACGGGAATCCCCGCGAGCCTCAACGGGGAGTGCCGGTCCCGCCCATATCGCTTCCATCCATCCGGCGTGCCGTCCGTCCACGCTTCAAAACTCCCGTTGGGTATGTCCGCGCCGGTGACGCGAATGCGGTCGATATCGAGCCACCGCGGCGAGAGCCTGCCGGTGTCCGGATCGAGCGCCCGGACCCCGTGCAGCAGGAGCGCGACCGAACCGTCGGCATCCGGCGTAAACGCCAGGGTCAGGCGCCTCCAGGGGCCCCATGCCGTGCCGAGGAAGGCCATGCGGTGGCGGGTTTTCCCGAGGCGTTCCGGCAGGCCCCAGTTCCAGTAGACGGGGTCGATGCGCCAGAAGAGCGCTTTGCGGGGGATGGCGACGTCTTCGAACCCGACCGGGGTCTTCGCGTCCCATCCGTCAAATCCGATTCGCAACTGGAATCGCGGTTCGATGGGTTGGAGCCGGGTCCGGTAGGCGAGCCGGACGGGCGTGCCCGTCCGATGGATGCGGACATCCTGCTCCCATCCGCCGTCCGAGGGGGCGACGGCAAAGGCGCGGCCCTCGCCGGCACGGGCGGAATCTTCCAGTTGGAAGGCCTGGGGCCCCTTCCAGTTGGGCTTGAGGACCCAGCCGGAATGGCTGTCGCCGCGCGGCGGATTTTCGAAGCCGGGATTGGACAGCTCGGCGCCCTCGATCCGGACGTCGTCGTATTCGGCCAGGACGGGCCAGAGATCACCGGTCTGGTACGAGGCATCGGGATGCCGGCGGGCCGCGGCCCCGGTGAGGCGCAGGCGGATGGCCCCGGCGCGATCCGGCCGGAAGGCGGTCTCTCTCTGCACCCAGTGGTCCGGCGTGCGGAGCAGATGCGCGACGGTATAGGGGCGGCTGGGGTCCCCCTTCAGGTAGAGCGGATGCCACCAGACAGACCGGGCCGGGGTCGACAGCGGCTCGAAGGACACCGGCCGCGTGCCGTCTCCGTACCCGTCGAAATCGAGTCGGGCGCCGAGATGAGCGCTGATGCGGCCCATGAGGGGGGCGCCGGGGATGGCGCCGTCCCGCACGGGGCGCGGGGGGAGGGGTGCCGGTTTCGGGAGGGGGACGCGGGGGTCCTCGCGATGGCGCCGCAGGGCCTCCCGCACGGCGCGGAACCGGGGCGAGGAGTCGGCCGGCTGGTCGATGGATTCGAGAAGCCCCCAATGGCCGCGGGGGGTTGCCTGCTGGACGAAGTACGGGTGAATCCAGAGGCCCCCGCCCATGGCCTCCCAATTTGCGATGTGCCGGCGGTAGAGGTCCCGCATCCGGGGGTGGCGCAGACAGGCCTCCATCTTGGCCGCGACCTCGGCTTTGAGGGCGGGGTCTTGAATGCGCGGGTCGGCGAACAGCGTCTGGGAGAGGTAGAAACTGATGGGGCGCAGGCCGTGTGCGCGAACCGCCTTCAGCAGCGCCGCGCGTTCCGGCGGCGGCGGGGCGGCCAATCGCTTCGCCATCCGATCCAGCGTATTGGATACGGAACGGGAGGCGGTCGCCTCGGCCTCCTCCGGGCGGCCCGCCCGGGCACCGAAGAGATGGGGCACGGCATAGGCATCCGCCAGGCGCCAGACGCCCCGCCATCGATAGTCCTCGTGCCCATCCATGTGGCCGAGCACGCAGGTGAGACGGGCGGGATCGCGGAATACCGATCGCCAGATGAGAAAGGTCTGCATGGCCCGTTCCGCGTAGAAGCGGGCCCCCGCCTGATTCGAATCTCCGTCCGGGGCCAGGCCCCGGGTGTTCCCCTGCTCGCGGCAATACCGGGCGGGCGGGGTGCTCCAGAAGCCGACATCGTGGGCATATTCCACGTAGATGTGCCGCTGAGGGTCCAGCTCGCGCCGCACGAGTTTGGCGAATTCCGCGATGGCGGCATCGCTCAGGCGATGGGGCATGCAGAACCAGGCATCGGCATCGAGGGTATTGCACAAGGCGATGGCGTACTCGAGCGCCATCCCGTCGGGCGCCCCCTGGGTGGCGTCCGCCGGGCGGGCGCGGTCGGCCCAGGTCTCGTGCCCGCTGTCGGTCACGTTCATCAGGCCGGCGAATCGGATGACGCGGAATCCTTCCAGCAGCTCCAGAAACCGGGGGTGAAAGGGGGGATCCGCCGCGCTCCGGTCGACACCCGGCATCCACAGGGTCAGGTCGCGAAGGTGATTGGTGGGGTCGGTGCGCTCCAGGATCAGGTGAATGCCTTCGTGCGAGGGATCGACGTGGAGGCGGATGCGCCCGGGGCCGCGCTCGGTCACGCGCGCATCGCCCGCGAAGCGCAGTCGCCCGTTTCCCTCGTAGGTGCACAGGTAATCGCCCCCGGGGTAGTGTCCGCCGGCATGATGAAACAGGCGGCTCTCGGCCCGGGCCCCTTCGGGGAGGCGGCGAACCCAGCCGTGGGGGTCTTTTGCGGCCCCGGGGGCCTTGGCCTCCGGCAGGATGCGCCAGGGCCGGGCGTGCTTGAACGCATCCTTGAAGACGACGCCCGAACGCCAGAACCGGATGCCGGCGGGCTCGATGCCGACGGGCGGCGGCGAGAGGGGCGGCGCCGCCCCCGGCCCGGCGAAGCCCGCGGCGCCGGCGGCCCCCCACAGACAGCCCGCCAGCCACCGGGCTCGCCCACGGGTCCTCAAAACAAAACCTCGGTCTCGGGCAGCCACCCCCGGATCCGAGCCTTCCAATCCTTGGACAACGGGTTCCCGCGGAGGTCCAACCATTGGAGCGAGGGGAGCTCGGCGAGCGAGGCGGGCAGGCGGCGCAACCGGTTGCCGGAGAGATCGAGGCGCCGGAGCTCTTTGAGCCCGGCAACCGCCTCCGGGATCTCGGTCAGGAGGTTGGAGTCGAGTTTGAGCTCTCGGACCCCGGTACAGGCGAGCACAGAGGGGGGCAGGCGCTCCATCAGGTTGACGGAGAGGTCGAGTCGTTCGAGATGTGCCGCCTGCCGCAGCCAGTCCTGCAGCACGGAGACATCCCGCCAGTCCTCGCGGCGGTCGAGGTTGACGAGGTAGTTATAGGAGAGGGTCAGCGACCGGAGCCGGCGAATCCGCTCCGGAGGCGGACCGAGAGCCGGGAGGTCGGTACAGGTGAGGTCGAGGGTGTGGGATTCGGTCCACGGCAGGGGCGCGGGCAGCGGGCGGGTCCGCAGGAGGAAGGTGCCCGCCCCGTGCGGATGCGCCGCGCCAAAGCCCACCGCGCCGGCAAACGAGCGCCAATGGGTCCGGTCCTCCAGGCGGAGCACGTCCTCGCCGACGAGGTCGTCGAAACGGGCGTCGAGGGAGGCCGCTTTCAATTGCGGCCAGCGGCCGGCGTCGTAGCCCCCGGCCGGCCGGGCGGCGGTCAGGTTGTGCAGGCGCAGGATGCGGAGGGAGGTGAGTTGGTCGAGGTCCGGGGGGAGCGTTTCGATCGGCAGGCTGGTGAGGTCGAGGAGTTCGAGTTGCGAAAGCCCGCCGAGGTCGGGAAGGGTCTGCAGTCCGCGGGCATCCAGGTGGAGCACGCGCAGGCTGTCCAGGGTGCCGATGGCCTCGGGCAGGCGGGAGAGCTCGTGGCCGGCGAAGCGGAAGACCTGGAGGTTCTGCAGGGCGCCGATCGTTTCCGGCAGCGACTCGAGGGCCATGTTGCTCTGCACCAGGAGGCGGAGCCGACGGAGCCGGCCGATTTCCGGTGGCAGGGTCTTCATGGAGTCGTTGTGGGCGTTGGAGAGCTCTTCGAGACGGGTGAGGTTGCCGATCGAGGCCGGGAGGGCGGCGAGGGCCGGGTTGTCGTTGAGGCGAGCCGACCGCAGGCTCTCCAGGTTGCCGAAGGAGGCCGGAAGATTGGTGAGCGCGCCGTGCTCAACCCGGAAACTCTCCAGGTGGACGAGCTTCCCGATGCTGCGCGGGAGGTGGCGCACCTGGTGGTAGGTAATGACAAATTCGGTCAGATTTGTCAGGGCGCCGATGTCTTGCGGGAGTTCGGCCAACCCGCCGTAGACGTGATAGAGGCCGCCGCCCCGTCCGACAATGCCGCGGTCGGAGAGGTCTTCGGGCAGCTCATGGCGCACGCCGACGGTCTTGCCGCCCGCGACCATGAGGAATTTGAGTGCGGTGCACCGCGTGAGGGTTTCGGGGAGGCGACGGATGTCGTGCCGCCAGATATGGAGCTTTTCCAGGCGCGAAAGATCGCCGAGGGTGCGGGGAAGAGAGGTGAGGGTGCGGGCCTCGTCGCCGAGTGTAAGCTCCCGCAGGTTGTGTAACTCGCCGATCCGCGGGGGCAGGGTCTCCAGGGGGTTTCCCGAGAGGTGGAGCACTTCGAGTTCTGTCAGCTCAAAGAGGGCGGGCGGGAGTTCGGACAGGTTTTGGTTGCGCAAGTCCAGGCGGGTGGTGGTATCCGGCTGCTGAAGGGCGTCGGCCAGGGGGGCGGGGAGGTCGGGTTCTGCGGCGGCCGGCATACCTGGAAGCAGGAGTCCGGCGAGGAGCGGGGCGAGGGAGGCCAGGGAAGCGGCGGGCGGTGCATTCGTCATACGGAAATCCGCGGTCGAGGGGTCTTCTGTAAACGTTTCAGCCTGCGACCATGGTGCACGGACCGGGAAAACGCAATGGGAAATCAGGCGGCAGGCGGATCCTCCCCGCCGGTTGCAACCCGGCTCACAGACGATAGCGTGAAAGAGGCGACGAGACGCCGCGGCGTTTCGGCAATCGCGAACACCCAAACACCAAGGGAGCCCCCCATGGCCGACCATTTACACATCACCGATTCACGCACCGATAACCGCTACGATCTCCCGATCGAGCAGGGCGCCGTCCATGCGATGGACCTCCGCGGGATCAAAAGGGACGAGGCCGATTTCGGGATCATGAGCTTTGACCCCGCCTTCAAGAACACGGCCTCCTGCCGAAGCCGGGTGACGTATATCGACGGCGGGAACGGGGTGCTGCGGTACCGCGGCTATCCCATTGAGGAACTCGCCGAGCACAGTTCGCACCTGGAAACGGCCTATCTGCTGATCCACGGCGAATTGCCGACACAGGCACAACTGGAAGAATGGACGCAGGAGGTGATGGACCACAGTATGCTGCACGAGAATGCCAAGCATCTCCTGGAGGGGTTTCATCACGATGCCTCGCCCATGGGGGTGCTGGTGAGCACGATTGCCGCGCAGTCGACGTTCTACCCCGAGGCGAAAAATATCGAGGAGGCGGAAACGGTCGAGAAGCAGATTCAGCGGATCATCGGCAAGATTCCGACCATCGCGGCATATTCCCTGCGCCGTCGGCTGGGATGGCCGTACGTGTACCCGGATACGGATTTGTCTTATGCCGGGAACTTTCTCAATATGCTGCTGAAGCGCAACGAGCAGAAGTACGAGCCCAACCCGGTGTTTGAAAAGGCCCTGGACTTGATCTTTCTGCTGCACGCCGACCACGAGCAGAACTGCAGCGCGACCACCATGCGGGCGGTCGGCAGCTCCGGCGCCGATCCCTACCTCGCCACGGCCGGTGCGGCGGCTGCGCTCTCGGGCCCGCTGCACGGCGGGGCGAACGAGCGCGTACTCGGGCAGCTCAGGGCCCTGGGGACAAAAGACAAGGTCCCGGACCTGATTGACCGGGTGAAAAAGGGAGAGACAAAGCTCATGGGCTTCGGGCACCGGGTCTACAAGAACTACGACCCCCGCGCGAAGATCCTCAAGTCCATGGCGGACCGGGTCTTCGAGGAAACGGGGCGCAGCCCGTTGATCGACATCGCCCTGGAACTGGAGCGCATCGCCCTGGAAGACGATTACTTCGTGGAGCGAAAGCTGTATCCCAACGTGGATTTCTACAGCGGCATCGTACTGGATGCCATGGGCTTCCCCTCCGACGAATTCACCGTCCTGTTTGCGATCTCCCGCTCCGTCGGGTGGCTTGCGCAATGGAAGGAACTGCTGGGCGACCGGGAGCAGAAGATTGCCCGGCCGCGCCAGCTCTACGAGGGGGCCGGGGAGCGCCGATACGTGCCGGTACGGGACCGCGGCTAATCCCGCCGCCCACCGGGGGCGCCGGGACAGGGCGTGGGACAAGGGAATTTGATTTTTTCCTGAATCCCGTTATTCTGGGGCTCCGGAGAAAACGCGTTTCGGTATGGCGATGGAGGCACCTTCTACAACCTATTCCTGTGCGCTGGTCACCGGCGGGGCGGTGCGCATCGGCCGGGCGATCTGCGAGAGCTTTGCCGAAGCGGGGCTGAATGTGGTGATCCACTACCGCCGGTCAGGGGAAGAAGCGCGCTCGCTCCGGGATGACCTGCGGGCCCGCGGTGTGAAGGCCGCGTGCATTGAGGCCGACCTGTCCGGCCGCGACGCCTGCCGGGCCCTCCTGGGGGAGGCAAAACAGGCCCTGCAGGCGCCCGATGTGCTGGTGAACAATGCCTCGGTATTCAACCAACAGCGGTTTCCCGAGTTCTCGGAAGAGGATCTGCTGGCCGAGTTCCGGCCCAATCTCTTTGCCCCCCTGTTCCTCATGCAGGCCTTTGCGGAGGAGGCGGACACCGGATGTATTATCAACCTGCTCGACCGGCGGGTGTCCTCGCACGATACGCGTTGTGTTCCCTACCTGCTGAGCAAGAAGGCGCTTCATGAGGCAACCCTGCTCGCCGCCCGCGCCTACGCCCCCGGCATCCGGGTCAACGCGGTCTCGCCGGGCGCGATCCTGCCGCCGCCGGGGGAGTCGGACGACTATCTGAAGAAAGCCGATCCGGCCCTGCTCGATCAGCGCTGCACACCGGCCGATATCGCCGCCGCGGCCCTCTCCCTCCTTCAGCAACCCGCCGTAACCGGCCAGGTGATCACCGTGGATGCCGGTCAGTCCCTCGCCCAGGAGCCGATTCGATGACGACTATTCACATCCGGGATCTCGCTCTCCGCTGCGTGATCGGGATCTTCCCCGAAGAACGTACGAAGAAACAGGATGTGATGATCAATGTCTCCATGGACTGCGAGATCCCGCGCGCGGCGGAGACAGACTCCATCGAGGACGCGGTTGATTATAAGTCGATCAACAAGGATATTATTACGATGGTTGAGGCCAGTGAGTACCAGTTGATCGAAACGCTGGCGGAGCGCATCGCGGATATCGCCCTGGCGCGGGACCACGTCGAGCGGGTGCGCGTCTCGGTGGATAAGCCCGGGGCGCTTCGCTTCGCCCGGAGCGTGGCCGTGGACATTGTGCGCGATGCGCCGCATGGATGACAGCTCGGACCCGGAATCATGAATGCACATGCACAGAACCGTTTCCGCCGGCCCCGCCTGTGCGGGATCGGGGGGATGGTCTTGATCGGACTCTGGGCGGCGCCCGCCGTTCTGCCGGCGGGCGGCCTGTCCGTGGGGCGGGAGGTGCCCGTGCCCGCGGAGTACGATGCCCGGGTGGTGACGTCCCGGGACCAGGACGGATTGGTGCGCCCACGGGTCGTGGTGGTCCCCACCAAATTCAAGACATACAAAACCGGGTCCCGATTGAACTCGAAGTCGGTCGGGGTGCTGCATGGCTACCAGGCCGCATCCGGGGGGCGTGTGGTTCGCCTGTCGTTCGATGGCACAACCACCTTCGAGGTCCGCACCGGGCACACGGTTTCCTTTGATGGGACACGGTATCGGGGGATGGGGTGGCGCGGGGATCGCTACGTGCTGATGAATCTGGAGACCCGGACGCCCATTGTCTTCGAGGCGCGCGACCGGAAGCGGTGAGAGGCGGTCGAACTTTGTCTCCTCCGGTACGAGGCCGGAGGGGGACTGCCGAGTTCGCCCCTCCCGCGCGACCCCGCCATGGGTCATTCCGAGCGAAGTCGAAGAATCCCCCGAACCTGTCCCCCCGCATCGCGCTGATCCCCGTGAGGCAGGAATGCCTGACATACTCGCAAGGGTCCGGCTCTCTCCACTCCTCCGGTGGCAGAGAACGGCAATCTTCCCCGATCCTGATCGCACTCCTCCC
>CAZCOO010000018.1:0-23486 GCA_964500395.1 uncultured Verrucomicrobiota bacterium | reverse complement strand
CACAAATCCAGAACTTCGACCAGCGACTTATGGGGCGAGGCATCGGACACCATGATGAGAATGGTCTGGTTCTGATCGATCGAAGCCAGCTTGCTCAGCACCCGGTCGAGCCCTTCAATATTCGTCGGTTTCTCGTTGATGGCAAACCCGTCCGGAAAGATATTGATCCGGATCATGTTCGGGGGGGTCTCGCTCTTCTCCTGCTGCGCCTGCGAAGAGGGCGTGAAGACATCCAGGTGGGCGATCACATCCGTGGGTTCAAAGGTCACCAGGAAGTACACCAGGAGCTGAAACACCACGTCAATCATCGGTGTCATCGGAATCTCTTCCGATTGCCCGACCTGCGCGCTGACCGACTTTTTCCTGTTGCTGAGGCCCATGGCTATCCTCCGGATCCGCCTTTGCTGACTTTATCTTTGACCGCGGCAAATTTCACCTTCCAGAGCCCGGCGCCTTTGCACGCGTCCATGACCCGGCGGATATGCCGGTGGTCGGTTTCATCGTCTCCCCGGATGACCACGGGCACACCCTGGCCGCTCTGGGCGACCGTCTTCTTCATCACTTTTGTGAAGGTGCCGAGCGTCATGGGGACCCGGCTGATCCAGATGCCGCCGTCTTCATCGACGTCGACCTGAACCGTCCGCGGGTCCTTCTTTTCCACGGCGGGGCCGTGCGGCGACGTGGCCAGCTCGATCGTTTCGAGCATGGACTGCCGCTCCAGCTCCACGGTGCAGACGAAAAAGATGATCATCTGAAATACGACGTCGATCATCGGCGTCATATTGATTTCACCGCCGCCTTCGGTTGTGGTGGGTCTCTTTCGAGCCATGTTACACCTCCGGGAGGGCGCGGGCCCTCCCTTGTAATTCTACCCCGACGCGCCCTATTCTTCCACCACTTCCACGTTTCGGAGATTCTTGATCAGATCCATGGTCATCGCTTCCATGCCGAGGATAATGTTGGTGGCCCGGTTGCGGAAGTAGTGGAAAAACCCGATGGCGGGCACCGCGACAATCAGGCCGGCGGCCGTTGTCGAGAGCGCCATGGAAATGTTGAGGGCCAGGGCCGCCTGCTGCGCGGCGCCGGCGGCCTGGGTCCCCAGGGTCCGGAACGCGAAAATCATCCCCTGCACCGTACCCAGCAGACCCAGCATCGGCGCGAGGTTGCCCACCACGTTGAGGTAGTTCACGCGCTGGAGGAGTTTCTCGCTCTCCATGTTGGCGGATACGCCCACCGATTCCTGGATCACTTCAAACCCTTCCTGCACGTTCGTGAACCCGGCGGAGAGGATGTTGGCCAGCGGACCGGGCTCCTCTTCGCAATGTTGCAGGGCTTTCATCACATCGCCCTGCTCCATGGATTCCCGGACATTCTGGACCAGGGTGTGCGGCGCAATCTTCTTTTCCCGGATTGTCACGAAGGAGTCGACAATCAGCGCCACCCCCGCGATCGATGCCGCGAGCAGCGCCAGCCACAGGATAATCCCGATGATACCGCCACTGCCGATGATGGCAAAAAAGCCGGCGCCGCCTTCATCGCCGGCTTCCTCCTCGGCTCCTTCTTCCAGTTCCATCCCCGGCGCGACTTCGCCGGCGGCGTCTTCCCCGCCGTCTTCCTGGGCCAGAACCGGCTGACCGACGCCCCACAGTCCGAGGAAAAACACCAGGCTTCCCGCAAGTAACAAGTTCTTCAACATCTCTGTCGCTCCCTTCGATGGTTTCGTGAATCCGGGATCTCCCCCGGAAATTGGTGGCAGGCTGGATTACATCTCCGCCCGGGCCCGTTCGGCCCAGGAACTGTTTCCATAGTTTTGCAAAAGCGTCTGGTACATTTTCTGAGCCCGGGGATCCCGCATGTCCTGCAGGGTTTTTCCCGCCTTGAACAGCGCCTCCGGCTGCGCGCCGGATTGCGACTTGAACAGGATCACCGTTCGCAGATAGTCCATGGCGGCGCCTTCCAGATCCCCCTGTTTCCGGTTGATGTCGCCCCGCATGACCTGCGCGCGCGCCGCCTGGTCGCGAGCCCCGTCTTCGATGATGTCGTCCAGTTCGCGCTTGAGCTTGGTAAACTGCTCGGCGTTCAGCAGCGCCTCGTAGTAGGTCCACTGCGTATCGCCGTCCTTGCGGTCTTCGGCCTCCCGGAAGAGCTTTTCAAACGTCGACACCGCCTTCATGTACTCTTCCTGTCGCATGTGGACCTCGGCAATAGCCGCTTGGGCCCGCAGGTCCCACTCGAGGTTCCGGTACTCGCGCACCACCTGTTCCAGCAGGTCGACGGCCTTGTCGTAGTCTTCCTGCTGGGCCGCCTGCAGCGCCTGCCCGTATTCCGGGGGGCGGTCCGCCACCGCACGGATATACTGGTTTTTGCTGTAGGTGATCTGCCCCGCCTCCGTGTTCAGGATCACGTCGCCGTTGGCGCGGGCCCGGATGGAACTCCCCTCTTTGCGGGTCCCGTTTCGCAGAATGACGTACGGCGCCGCCAGCGAACTCTGGACCAGCGCTCCGAGGACCAGTCCGGCGACAAGCATTCGCAGCCCGCGGGTTCGATTGGCCTGTACTTTCTTCATGTCCATCTCCTGGTTGTATGCAAAAACGATTACCCGGCCGAGGCGGCCTGCAGCCGGATGTCGGCCCGGCGATCCCGGATCTGTTCCACCTGGTCGCTTTCCGGGAAGGTGTTCAGGAATTGTTCGCAGAGGTCGAGTGCATCCTGGTATTTCTCCAGTTCCACGGCCAGGTCGATTCCTTTCAGGAGGGCTTCCTGGAGCACGGGACGCACGTCGGCATTGCTGGAGTCCGCCAGCAGCGATACCCGCAAGTAGGATGCGAGGGCCTCGGAGGCCTGCCCCCGTTTGCGCTGGATCTCCGCGAGTTCGACGCTCGCCCGGTGCTGCATGGTGGCATCCTTGGCATATTTGAACACGTCGCTGAGCGAGTCGATGGCCTTCTGGTGCTCCCCGGTCTCCCGGTATGCCCCGGCCAGCAGAAACTTCGCATCGTAGAACAGCGCCGATTTTGGATAGGTTTCCATGAGGGTGTTGAGCTGCTCGGCGGCCTCTTTGTAATTCCCCAGCTCGTACTGGGCCTTGCCCAGACCGAACATCGACCGCTCCAGGACGGATCGCTCCTGCGAATCGCCCTCCAAGGCGGCCTCCATGGCCTGGCGGGCTTCGGCATAGAAACTGCGGTCGAGCATCAACTGGCCGATGCGGACCCACTGCGCCGGGGAGTAGGTTTCGGCATTTTCCACCATCCTGGAAAACGCGTCGCGGGCCTTTTCCTCCTGCCCGATTTCGATCAGGCTGTCCACCATAAGGAAGAAGGCATTCTTGCCCGCCTCGGAGTCCGGATACTTCTCGGCGAGGGTATTGAAGGTCTCCGAGGCCTCTTCCGTATTGCCCAGGGCGAGCTGGGCGGTGCCCATGCTTCGGTAGGCCTCGGGGGCGAGATCGGAATCTTCGAACAGCCCGATGAACTGCCGGAACGCCCGGATCGCCCGGCGGCGATAGTCGGCGGAGGCGTCCTCGTCGCCCTCCATCTTGAAATAGCAGTACCCGCGGAAGAAGAGGGCTTTCTCCAGGAGGTCGGTTACTTTGTCGACCTGCTTCGGATCGCTGCGATACGGATTGTCATCCCGGGGCGCGAGCCATTTCACCAACTGGGTGTATTCCTTGAGGGCCTCGCTGAAGTCGCCTTTCTTCTTGAGCGATTCGGCCACGACAAACTGGGCCTGGGCCTTGTCGAAGCCGGGTTGCTCGGCCTCGGCATATTTCTTGAGGACCGGGATCGCCATGTCGAATTGCTCCGCACGGTAGTAATCGTACGCCAGGATCCGCAGGGCTTTTACGTAGTACTGGCTCTCCGGGAACTCGTCGACCAGCCGTTGCAGATACTTTTTCTTGAGGCCGGTCTCCCCGCCTTTGCCGCGAAGGATGGCCAGCGTGTACAGCACCTGGGGATACATGTCGTGCTGCTTGAAGGCCTCAAGGTACGTTTCGTACAGCGGATAGTAAATGTCCGGCTGTTTTTTATCCAGATAGGTCTTGCCCAGGCGCAAGAGCTGAAGGGCGGCGCGATCGCTGTCCGAGAACCGCTCCGCGAGATAGTCCGCGATTATCTTCACCTCGAGCAGGTGATCGTCCATGTTGACATAGCACATGGCGAGGTTGCCCAGCCCGTCGACGGACGCGTCCGACTCCGGATACCGGTTGAGGACGGAAATGTATTCCTCGGCGGCCTCCGCGTATTTTTTCTGGCGGTAGAGATTGTCCGCTGCCTTGAACACGGCCGCCGGGGTTCCCGAGCCCGCCAGTTCCCCGGCATCAATGCGGATTTTGATCCCGAGGTCACTCAGCATGTCCTTGATTTCGTCGGACTTCACGCCCGCCTCCGGCCCCCAGTCGCTGTTGGGATATTTCCGGAAGACATTCTCGAACTGCTGCAGGGCCTTGACCAGAATCGGTCCCGCCTTTTCCTTGTCCTGCTGATCCACGTAGGGCTCGGCCTGCTCCAGGTACAGTTCGCCCAGGAGGTAGCGCGCCCCGGCCATGGGGCTGATGGAACGGGGGACGTTGTTTTCTTTCAGGAGCTCATCGATGGTGCGCAGATCCGACATGTAGTCCAGGATCAGTTCGCGGGCGCCTTCTCGATCGCCCCGCAGCACCTGGATGTGCGCCATAATGCTGATGGAGCGCCCGAACCAGAGATCGTAATTCCCCCATTGCACGTCCTCGCACAGGTCCCACGCCTTGTCCAGGTACGTCTTTTCTTCTTCCCCCGATGCCTCGCGCGCAATCTTGAGGCACAGCTCAGCGGTCTCGATGTACAGCCGGCGCTTCTCTTCTTCGGGGAGGCCGGAGTTCAGGGCAATCTCGTATGCGTCGATCGCGGTCTTGAATTCCCCGATATTCTCCATCATCCGACCGTAGGTGTAGGCGGATTCCTGGTAGAACTGGAGCAGGTCCCGATCTTGGGGCAGGTCGTCTTTGTACTGCTCAAAAAACGATTGGTACCGGTTCTTGGCTTTTTCGGTTTCCCCGGTGCGGTAATACGCGTTGGCCAGCGCGAGGCTGATGGCCTGGGCCTTGGGGTTGTCCTTGCCCAGGGAATTCATGATTTCCTCCGCCTCTTCATAATTGCGGCTGGCAATCTGAATCTGAGCGCGAACCAGGGCGATGCGGTCCTTGAGGTCCGGGTGCTGCACCTCGATGCGGTCCATCAGGGTCGAGGCATAATCCGGGAAGCCCATGTCGATGAGCCCGGAGGCAAATTCAAACTCGCGGTCGACCTCGTTCTCTTGCCCGAGGGCAGGCGGGCTCGTGTACAACAGGGTCGCAAAGGCGGCGAAAACGACAGTCACGCGAAGAATGGGCCTGGCCGGATATGGTGTGGTCATGAACCTCTCGATCCCGGTTTTAAAAGAAATCTCCACAGGTTTGGTTGTAGAACCTATTCGACTCCATCGGAACCCGTCAAGTTTTATCATCCTGTAAGCGGAACGTTACACCGATATTGCATGTATTCAAAGCTCGAGGCAGCAGGCGATGTCCGCGTCGATATCTCCGGCGATGTCCCGGACCACGTCCGCCGGCAGCTCCCTGTTGATTTTCACGATGGCGATCGACTTCTCGCCCTTTGAGTCGTGCGGGTTTCGGACATCGTCGATGTTGACCCCGGCCTCGGCCACGGCGCTGCCGATCCTGGCCAGGACCCCGGGACGGTCCCGGTAGGAGAAGAAGGCCGTCCAGCCTTTGGGCTCGAAGTAGAGTTTGTCGAAATCATTGATCCGGCTGACCATGAGCGTGCTCTCGGCCACGGTGCCCCGGATGCTCATGCAGCGGATGGTCTCGGCGTCGTCCCCGGCCGTCATATCGATGGTGATGGAGTTTTCAAAGCCCTTGTGGCTGTCCGTCTCCCGGTTTTCGTAATCGATTCCCATGTCTTTCAGGTATTCCCGCGCCGCGCGGAAGTCCATGGAGGTGTCGAATTCCTCGCTGAGCGCCGCGAGGATCGGAACCAGCAGCCAGTCCCCGAACGGCTCGAGGGAGCCGTAACAACTGGTCTCGATGGTGCGCAATTTGCGGCTGCGCCCCACGAGGGTTCGGCAGAGGCGGGAGAGGGTGTAGGCGAGATCGGCATAGGCCTCGTCCAGCCCCGCCGGGATATCCCGGTTCACGATGTAGGTTGTAATCCCCTTTTCATCGAACTCGATAACCTGTTGGGCGGCCCGGCGGGCGGCATTGCGGTTGGCCTCCACCGTGCTGGCGCCGAGGTGGGGCAGCATGAGGTCCGCCACGTCGGCGACCGTCTTCTCGCCGGCCTCGTCCTTGGGATATACATCGTTGAGATACCGCAGCGAGCGCTCGGCCTTGACCTTGCGCAGCGCGTCTTCGTCCACAATGCCGGCCCGGGCGCAATTGACCAGGGTCGCGCCCTCCGGCATGCTTCGCAGCAGGGCCTCGTCCACCATGCCCCGCGTTTCGTCGTTCTCCGGGACGTGAAGGGTCACGTACTCACAGCGGGCGAACAGATCCGGTACGGATACCAGGTCCACCCCGAGTTCGCGGGCCCGGTCTTCCGAAAGAACGGGATCGTACCCGAGGAGGGTGACGTCGAAGCCGCTCAACCGGCGGGCCACATGGCGGCCGATGTACCCGAGGCCGAGGATCCCCACGGTCTTTCCGCTGATTTCCCGCCCCATGAATTTCTTCTTCTCCCACTTCCCGCTGCGCACGGAGGGATCGGCGGGCACGATGTTGCGGGCATCCGCCAGCATCATGGCCACCACTTCCTCGGCCACCGCATTGGCATTGGCCCCGGGGGTGTTCATCACGTCGATCCCCTTTTTTCGGGCATACTTCACATCGATGGTGTTGTAGCCCGCCCCGGCGCGGACGATCAGCCTGAGAGACGGCAGGGCATCCATGATCTCGGGGGTGATCTTCTCACTTCGGACGATCAAGACGGCCGCCTCCTTGTACTCGGCGGCAAGCGCAGACACGTCCCGGCTCTCGTCCTGGATCACGGTGTACCCGCCGTGTTGTTCGAGTATTTCCCGGGCAACGGGGTCGAGTTTCGTGGGGATCAGCACTGTTTTCATATACATCCTTCAGGATTGGGGGAAGAGTTTCCTGGAATCGGATTCAACGGCTCCGGCCGCCGGGCAGCGAGTCCACTTCGGGCGGCGGAGGGGCAGACTACGCAGGGAGGCCTGCGGGTTCAAGCCAAACTGCCCGGCAGACTTCCCTCTTGACCGTCATAAGCGCGCTTCACTACGTTGTCGGGCTATGCATAACCGGATCTGCACATATCTTCTGGGCTCGCTTCTGCTCGTCGCCCTGGCCGGCCCCGCCCCGGCCCAGCGCCCCTATCAACCCCCGGCTTCCCGGGAGGACGAAGAGGACTCCTACGAGGACGAGCTGGAACCGGGGTACAGCTTCTTCCTCAACGCTCACAAAGACACCCCGCAGGATCAGTTGGCCTACGCCCGGGCCCTGCTCGAAGAGGGGCGGGAGGGCAAGGCCCTGCGCCAGTTCCGGGCCCTGGTAAAAAAGTGGAAGACCACCCCGGAGGCGGCCCGGGCCCAGTACATGGCGGGTCGGCTCTACCATGAGCGGGGCAACGAAAAGAAAGCGGCCGAGGCCTTTCGCTACCTCCTGGCCCGGTACGCCGGGGAGATCCCCTACCAGGACGTCCTGACGCGCCTGTACGACATCGGGGAGGTGCTCCTCGAATCCCGCCGCGGCGGCCTTTTCTTCTTCGGCGGGTTCCGGTCGCCCGAGCAATCCATCCCCGTGTTCCGCACGGTCGTTCAATACGGGCCCGGCTGGAGCAATGCCCCGGCCGCCCAACTTCACATCGGCGAGGCCCACGAGGCGATCAACGATCTGGAAATCGCCATCAAGGAATACGAGGCGGTTCTCTATCGCTACCCCGAACGCCCCGAAGCGGAGGTCGCCGCCTTTCGCCGCGCGGCCTGCCTGCAGAAGATCTCCGACGAGAATCCCAAGAGCACCCGCATGGCGGAGGAAGCCTATGCGGCGTTCGTCCTCTTCCTGGAGGATTACCCCCTCGCGGACAACCGCGAAGAGGCCCGGGCACGGCGAAACGAACTGCGAGCCCGCATGGCCGAAATCGCCTTTGAGCGAGCGTCCTTTTACCAGGATTACGTCCGCCGGCCGGAAGCGGCCCTCCGCGAGTACCGGGATTTTGTCAAACGCTACCCGCGCTCGAAGTGGACGGATGAGGCAAATTCCCGTATACAAGAACTCGAGTCCGAACTGGGGGACGCCGCTGTCCCCGATACGCCGGAGACATCATGACACGCTTTACCCCTTCGCTCTTCATTCGACGTTTGCTGCCGATCCTCGCCCTTGCCGGAGGGCTCGCGCTTCTTCTCCCCGGGTGCGTAGGCTATCGCCTCGGCTCCATGCTTCCGCCCGACATCAAGACCGTCTACCTCGAGAACCTGGACAACCAGACCAATGAACCGCTCGTGGAGCAGGACATCATGCAGGCGCTGGTGGAGGAGATTCAGCAGGATGGATCGCTGCGGGTCGTCCGCGATCCCGGCGAGGCCGATGCCGTTCTGCGGGTCTCCCTGGTGGGCTTTCGCCTCGCCCCCCTGGCCTTTGCCGATGACAACGCGACCCTCACCGAAGAGTACCGGCTGAATCTGACCGCGGCCGTTGAACTCGAGCGCACCGACACCGATGAAGTTCTGGTCGCAAATCCCTCCGTCCGCGGCGAGGCGGATTTCCCCTTCAGCGGGGATCTCACCACCACCAAGCGCCAGGCCCTTCCGGATGCGGCCGAGGACCTCGCCCACGACATCGTGGAGACGCTGGTCGAAACCTGGTAACGGCCCCGCAGACAGACGTCCGCCGGTTGCCGGGCACCCACCCCAAAAAAAGAGCGGCCATCCGCCGCAATGGACAGATGGCCGCCGTCAATTTTCCGCGCCGGGGATCAGCTCTCGGCTGCAGCCCGCAGGTGATTCGAAGCCCGGGTCTTGCGGCGAACCGCCGTGTTCCGTTTGATGAGACCCAACTTTACAGCCTTGTCCAACACGGAGCAGTAGGTTCGGAACGCCACGTCCCGCGATGAGGCGTCGCCCTCGTCCAAGGCCTGGAAAAACTTCTTCCGGTGGGTGCGAATCCGGGAGCGGACCGCCTGGTTGTGAACCCGCCGGCGCTCATTCTGGCGAAGCCGTTTCTTTGCGCTCTTGATATTCGGCATGGACGTTCTCCGTACTGAAACTGTATGATTTTTCGCCGGGAGCCAGGAGACCCCGGCAGAAGTATTTTGGTATGGGAAAACCGCGCTTATATAGGCAGGACCACCGGGAAGTCAACCCGCATTTTTATCTTTTCGGCTTTCCGCGGCTCCATGTTCCGGGCGAGGCCGCATTGTGACCCCCGCGATGACGCGAGTCGATGTCCGCACCGAATACCGCCACCGGGCCCGCGCCTCCCGCGTGGAGGACGGGAATCGTGAGGTGTACGCCGCCTCGCTGCCCGAGGCGGGTACCGATGCGGAGACCCTCCGGACCCGCCTGCTCGAAGCCGCCGGGGATCCGAATGCCCGCGTGTTGAAAAACGCCCCCACCAGCCGGGTCGTCCAGACCACCTGGCAGGGAGTGCCCTGTGTCATCAAACTGCATCGGGCGCCCGCGGGATGGAAACGCTATAAATACCCGCGGCGCCTCTCCCGCGGCCGACGCGCCTGGGCCGCCGCGAACCTTCTCGATTCGCTGTCCGTGCCCACGCCCCGTCCCCTCGCCTTTTTCGAAGAACGCGCCGGAGGCATCCCCGCCGCCTCCGCCTATTGCTGCTTCTTTGACGCCGGGGCCGTCGACGGACGGACCTGGCTGCGCCGGGACGCCGTGCGGCTGCCCGCGGCGGAGCGCCGGCGCGTCCGGGAGGAAGTGCTGCACGCACTGCGGACCCTGTACCGCCTCCACCTCTACCACGCGGACACCAAGGCCGGAAACCTCCTCGTCTCCGCGGATCCGGATACCGGCCAACGCACCTGGCGCTGGATCGACCTCGAATGCCTCCAGCCCGGCGCCCTCTTGACCCGGCGTCGGCTGCTCAGGAACCTGGTGCAGCTCAACGGCTCCCTGGGAAACAAGGTCAGCCGGGACGAACGGATGGCCTTTCTCGAGACGCTGGCCCAGGACTACCCCGCCCTCCGGCACCCCGGCATTCCGGCCCTCATCGAACGCCGTACCAGGGTCCGGTTGGCCCGGGAACGAAACCGGCTGGTGACACCGTGATCAAGGGTCTCAAACTCCTCATCGGAATCGCCCTGCTCCCGGTGTGTGTCGCGGCCGGCTGGACGACCCTGGAGGCGACACGGCTGGACCTGCTGTCGACGCCGGCCTCGGTCCCCACCGGCGTCTGGGCCCTGTTGGCCGGCCTTCTGGGCTGGGGGTTCCTCTACGTGTGCCTGCCGCGACCCGTCCGGACGTATGTTCTGGCCCATGAACTGAGCCACGCCGCCTGGGCCTGGGCCTTCGGAGCGAGGGTGTCCAACCTGCGGGTCTCCAGGCACGGCGGGTCCGTGAAGGTCTCCCGGTCCAATTTTCTCATTACCCTGGCCCCGTATTTCTTCCCCCTCTACACGGTCCTCGTCGTGCTGGCCTATATCGGGCTCTCGCTGGCCACGGATCAATCGGCCTACCGCCCGGTCTGGATGGCGGCCATCGGCTTCACCTGGAGCTTTCACCTGACCTTCACATTCAGCGCGCTTCGCGTCATCCAGCCCGACATTCAGAAAAACGGGCGGCTCTTCAGCTATGCGGTCATTTTTCTGCTCAACCTCCCGGCCCCGCTGGTGTGGGCGGTCTGTCTCGGCCAGACGCCGTGGACCGATGTCGCCTCGAACTTCCTGCAACACCTGGCCACCGTGAACGACTGGATTCTGTCGGGGTATGGACGGGTGGCCCGCCGCTTCTCTCTGCTGGTGCTGGCCCTCGCGCTGCCGTCGGCGGCCCTCGCACAGGAGGCCGCTGCGCCGGCTCGCGGCATCAGCCGTTTGACCTCCACAAACACCCCCTCTCCCCTGCAGAGCCGTCCCGCCTCGCCCGCCGAGGCCGCCCCGCCAAAAGAAGAAAAGGCGGCGGCCCGCCGCATTTCCGGATTCGCGCCTCCCCGGAACCTGAGAGCGCAGGATGTCGAGCCGTTCTTTGCCTCCGTGAACCGCAGAACCCGATTTAAACGGGCAATCCGGCTGGGCCAACAGGGCGAGTACGAGGACGCGGCCAGGGAATTGCAGGAGCTTCTCCGGGATGTTCACACCCCGCAGTGGCAAGCCATGCTCTGCAACAACATCGGGGCCTACCTCCGGGCCCTCAACCGATATGAAGAGGCCGAGTACTGGATTCGCCGGGCCCTCAAAACACGCCCCGACTACCTGGAGGCGCAGATCTCTCTCTCCGCCATCCTCCTGGAAACCGGACGCTGTGCCCAGTCCCTGGAATTCATGGAGCCGCTGACCCTCAGTGTGGTCGAGGATGTCGAACTCCAGTTCAACCTCTTCTTCAACCGCGCCTGTGCCTACGCATGTCTGGATCGACCCGAAGCGGCCCTCAAGAACCTGGTCCTCGCCGGGTATGCCGACCCCGGCAAAACCCTTGCCAACCTCGGGGACCCCCAACTCGACGTCCTCCGAACCCATCCCGGCTTTCAGCGGCTCGAAACACGACTCTCCCGCGGGCAAAAGGCCCCCCTCTCCCCCGACCGATAGCGGATGCCCCGGACACCGCGCGGGGGGCTCTACGACCCGCCGGAAACGGACTCGATCCCGCGCATGGCCTCTTCGTTTTCCGGGTCCAGGCTCAACACGTCCCGGTAGACGTCCCGCGCCACCTCGGGCTGCCCGCGGCGACGATGAACATCCGCCAGGAGCAACAGCGTGTCCACGTCCCCGGGGGCCAGGGTCCTCGCCCGCTGCAGGGCCTCGAGGATGCGATCGTACATCTCTGTACGGCGGTACAGTGCTTCATCCATGGTGTCCGAAAGCGGCCCGGCCTCCTCCAGGGCGCGCTCAAACTCACCGGCGCGCTCCCGCTCCTCCAGGCGGGCCAGGAGCCATTGCGCCCGCAGCCGGAAGATCTCCACCCGCTCCGGAGCCAGCGATTCCGCCCGCGCGAGGTCCTGCAGGGCGGCTTCGACCCCCTCCTCTTGCCGTTTGACACGGGCCCGCAGCACATACGCATCGGGAAGCACCGGCGAGAGCCGGATGGCCTCATCCAGATCCGCCCGCGCATCGCGCACCTGCTCCATGGCAAACCAGAGTTCCGCCCGCTGGTGCCACCACGACGCGCGGTCCGGCCGGACCTCCAGCGCGCGATCAATCGCGTCCATCCCCTCGGCGTACCGTCCGAGCGACTCCAGCACCTCCGCCCGCAGCGCGTGCGCTCGCGGCGGGCAGGCCGGGGAGGCCTCCGCCCGGCGCGCGGCAGCGAGGGCGGCTTCCTCCCGGCCCAGTTCCGCATACAGGGTGGCCGCAAGCAGGTGGGCCTCCCACAGTCCCGGATCGGCCTCCCGCGCCCGATTCGCCGCGGCGAGCGCCGCCTCCCGCTCCCCGCTTTGCTCCAGCACCTGTGCCCGCAGATGAAGGGCGTCTGCATGGACCGGATGGTCCGCCAGAACGGTCTCGGCCAGGGCCAGCGCTCCGGGCACGTCCCCCCGCCCCAGGGCCAACCGCCCCTTCAGGACCAGGGCCTCCGGGTGGTCCGGACGCTCCTCCAGGATGGCCTCGACATCCCGGTGCACCCGCGACACCTGTCCTTCCACCAGTCCAATGCGCGCCCGGAGGAGCCGGGCCTCCACGTTCCGGGGCTCCAGGTCAACGGCACGGTCCAGATCCGTCAGCGCGCCGCGAAGGCGCCCATGGGCGGCCTTCAGGGCCGCTCGGCGGTACCGGGGTCCGGCTTCGCCGGGCGCGAGGCGAATGCACTCGGCATGCGCCGCCAGCGCCTCCCCGTAGCGCCGCAGGTCCCCCAGAACGCGGGCCCGGAGGGCATGCGCCCGCCGCCACTCCGGACGCGCATCCAGCACAAAGTCGAGCTGGTCCAGGGCGGACTCGGACCGCCCGGCCCGGTGCAGGTGCACGGCCAGGTTGAGTCGCGCCTCCGGGGTAGCGGCGCCGGCGTCCACGGCCCCTGTCAAGTCCCGGATCGCCGCCGCGGAGCGGTCGAGAGCGGCGTACACGGAGCCGCGGAGCCGACGGTAGACCGGATTGTCCGGGGCTTCCGCCACCAGCGCGTCGAGATGGGCGAGCGCTTTCTCCTGCTCGCCGAGGCGGTGGTGGACCAGGGCCATCCGGAACCGTGCCTCCGCATCCCCCGGCCGGACCTCCAGAACGGCCCTGTATTCGGACAATGCCTCTTCGAGCCGGCCGCGCGCCTCCTGGATGCGCCCCTTC
Source organism: uncultured Verrucomicrobiota bacterium (assembly GCA_964500395.1). GTDB lineage: Bacteria > Verrucomicrobiota > Kiritimatiellia > CAZCOO01 > CAZCOO01 > CAZCOO01. The sequence goes on along the minus strand of CAZCOO010000018.1, from coordinate 10,056 downwards.
TCCATGCGCACGCCAACGGCATCCGGCATGGCCTCTTCCGCCCTGCGGATATCGGCCAGGGCCGCGTCGAGTTGGCCGGTCAGCCTTCGGACATTGGCCCGCGCATACCAATAGGCCGGACGCGGATCATCCCCGCGGATGGCCGCATTGAAATCGGTCAGGGCGCTGGTGTAGCGGCCGGCCGCCGCGTGGAGAAGCCCCCGATTGTAGCGCGCCTCCCCGTAGTCCGGCGCGAGGTCGATGGCCCGGGTGTAATCCTCCAGGGCGGGATCGTGTTCCCCCCGCCCCGCATAGAGGTTGGCCCGGTTGTTGTAGATGCGGGCGAGTTCAGAAGGCGGGATGCGCGCCCGCTCCTCGAGCGCCTCGGTGTAGAACTGCAGCGCGGAAGCCGTATTGCCCGCCGTCGCCGCCCGGTGCGCCCGGCGCAACGTCATCTCCAGGTCCGCGGCGGCCGGCGACACCAGAACCAGCAGGCACACGGCACATGCCGCCGGGCCGCGGTGCCCCCCGTGCTTCCCTCCCCCCGGGGCGGGTCGATGCAGAGCCCGCCCGCCAATGCAAAACGCCCGCGCGGCAGACACCGGCGGGCGCTTTGTGGTTCGGAAAGGAATCAGGGCCGTCAGATCAGAAGGTGTACGCAACTTTCGCACCGGAAATAACATCCCGCATGCCTTCGTTCTCACTGCCGCCGTACACCCCGAAGGAGAGGTCCTCGTTGATCTGGTAGTACATCCCGCCCAGCCAGGTAATCGGATTGTCCATGTCATCCGGGGCTTCTTCGAGGTCGCGGATCTCCCCCTCGGCCAGCAGGGACAGGCGATCCCCGACGTCCCAGATAATCCCGAGGCTGAAGGACGGCACGTTTTCCCGCTTGTCGAAAATTTCGTATTCCCCTTCGGCAATAAAGTGGAATACATCGTGCACGGTCGTTCCGATGGCGATGCCGCCTTTGACCGAGGTTTCCCCCTGGCCCAGACCTTCGTCTTCATCGCCCGTCTCCAGGGTGCTCTCCAGGAACGGGATGATCCACGGGTAAGAGAATATATCCTCATACGCCAGCAGCGAAGCGCCTATCCGGATATCGCCGAGACCCGAGTTGTCTCCCAGGCCGGATTCCCGGTCGACAAAGGGCACTTCCCCGTAGACCGTGAAGCGGTCGGACACCCCGTACCGGGCATAGGGGGCGACTTCCCAATCCTCCGCCTCCATATCGTATTCCACGTACGAGAAATCCGTGCCGATTTCGATGCCCTGCTCGTAGGGGCGGCGGTTTTCGGTGCTCAGTCGGGTGCGGACGGGTTCAGCGGTTGCAGCCGCCACCATGGCAGCCAACACGCTCAAGCTCAAAGCAGTGCGAAGCATAACACTCTCCTTTTTCCTTGGGGTCCCTGTGGACAAACCGCAGCACTGTACCCCGCCCTCGCCGAAAAAATCGATAAAAAAAACAAGGTCGTCCTCCCCCGCCGGCACGCGGCACCGGAGGGGGAATTTTGGATTGTCTCCCGCCCGCCTTCATCGTAAGTTGCCCCGTCATTTACAGGTAAAAGGTTTTGATGCCGCCCGTCGCCGGCGACGCGGGGAGCGAGGGGCCGATCCCCCGCAGCGACACCGAACACGCAGATTTTTCAACGAGACGAGCAAGGAGTCGATATGGCAAAGCAGAAGACACGCACAGCCGCGAAGAGCAGCAATGGAAACGGGATCACGGCCAAGAAGCTCAAGGAGCGGGTCCTCTACCACATGAAATTCACCGTCGGGAAGGATTGGCGGACCTGCACCGAACAGGACAAACTCTCCAGCCTGTCCCACGCCATTCGCGATTTTGCCATCGAACGGCTGATTGCCACCCAGCAGACCTACTACGACCAGGATGTAAATCGCGTTTACTACCTGTCCATGGAATACTTGATCGGCCGCCTGCTGGCGAACAATGTCGTGGCCCTCGGGCTGCGCAACGCCACCCGCCAGGCCCTCGAGGACCTGGATCTCAATTTTGCCGAGCTCGCCGAACTGGAAGAGGATGCCGGCCTCGGCAATGGCGGCCTCGGGCGGCTGGCCGCCTGTTTTCTCGACTCCCTGGCCTCGCTCGAATACCCGGCCTACGGGTACGGCATCCGCTATGAGCACGGCATCTTCAAGCAGGAGTTCGACAACGGCTGGCAGCGCGAGGCCCCGGACAGCTGGCTGGCGTACGGGTATCCCTGGGAAATGGTCCGCCCGGAACGCAGCGTGCCGGTGATGGTCTACGGACGGGTGGCGGAGATCCCCGGCTCCGGCGGCGTGAAGCGCAATGCGTGGGTCGACTGGCAGATGTTTGACGGCGTGCCCTACGACATTCCCATCATCGGCTACGAAACCAATACCGTGAATTTCCTGCGCCTCTGGAGTTCCAAGGACTCCAGGGGATTCCGCCTGGACGTGTTCAACCAGGGCGAATACGTAAAAGCCGTGGAGGAGCAAAACTGGGCCGAGACCATCAGCAAGGTCCTCTACCCATCCGATCACGTCTACGCCGGCAAGGAACTGCGGCTGATCCAGGAGTATTTCCTGGTGACCTGCTCCATCCGCGACATCATGCGCCGGTACCAGCAGAAACACACCAACTGGACCGAGTTCGCCGCGAAGAATTCCATCCAGCTAAACGATACCCATCCCGCGCTGGCCGTGGCCGAACTCATGCGGTTCCTGCACGATGAAGAAAGCCTCCCCTGGGACCACGCCTGGGACCTGACCACCAAAACACTCGCGTACACCAATCACACCCTCATGCCGGAGGCCCTGGAAAAATGGCCGCTGGAGCTTCTGGCCAGCGTGCTTCCGCGGCATCTGCAGATTATCTTTGAGATCAATCGCCGCTTCCTGGACCGGGTGGAAGTGCAGTTCCCCGGCGATGTCGAGCGCGTTCGCCGCATGTCGCTGATCGAGGAAGGCGACAGCCGCCAGGTGCGTATGGCCAACCTCGCCATGGTCGGCAGTCACTCCATCAACGGCGTGGCCGCCCTCCATACGGAACTGCTCCGAAACCACGTCGCCCGGGACTTCAGCGAAATGTGGCCCGAGAAGTTCAACAACAAGACAAACGGCATCACCCAGCGCCGCTGGCTCCTGCTGTGCAACGAAGGCCTGTCCAATGCCGTCACCGAGCGCATCGGGGATGACTGGGTCAAGGATCTCTCCGCCCTGAAGGCCCTGGAACCCTACGCCGACGACAAGGATTTCCAGAACGAGTTCCTGGACATCAAGCGGGAGAACAAGAACCGGCTCGCCGGCATCATCCATGAGCTGACCGGGGAAATGGTGAATACCGAATCGATGTTCGACGTGCAGATCAAGCGCCTGCACGAATACAAGCGCCAGCTCCTCAGCGCCATGCACATCATTCACCTCTACCACCGCATCAAGGACAACCCCGATATCGACCTCGTGCCGCGGACCTTTATCTTCGGCGCCAAGGCCGCGCCCTCGTACGATATGGCCAAGCGGATCATCAAGTTGATCAACAGCGTCGGCTTCCGGGTGAACAACGATCCCGATGTGCGCGGCCGGCTCAAAGTCGTCTTCCTGCCGGACTACCGGGTGTCCCTCGCCGAGGCGATCATCCCGGCCGCCGACCTCTCCGAACAGATCTCCACCGCCGGGCACGAGGCATCCGGCACGGGCAATATGAAGCTGTCCCTCAACGGGGCGCTCACGATCGGGACCTGGGACGGCGCGAATATCGAAATCGCCGAGGAAGTCGGCGAGGAGAACATCTTCATCTTCGGCCGCCGGGCCGAAGAAATCGACGAGATGCGCAACAATAAGTCTTATGACCCCTTGCGCTACTATCACGAGAATGACGACCTCCGCCGGGTGATGGACGACATCCGCACCAATCCCTTCACCCCGGACGGCGAAGACCTGTTCGGCGATATTCACGCAAGCCTGATGGAGCGGGGGGATTACTACTTCCATCTCGCGGATTACCAGGACTACGTCGACACCCAGGCGCGTGTCGCCGAGGCCTATCGCGACCGCAGGGAATGGGCCCGAAAGGCCATCCTCAACGTGGCCCGCATGGGGAAATTCTCCAGCGACCGCACCATCCGGCAGTACGCCGAGGAGATCTGGAACCTCGAGCACGTGCCGATCGAGCTGTCCAATCCCACGCCGACTCCGCCGTTCGCAGAGGTGTAGCGCGCCCGAACGGCCTGGTGCCCGGGCACGCGGCAGGGGATGCCCCCGGCGGCGGGACGCCCGGCGGACCCGCCGGTGCCGAGGGGGGCCGCTTCAGTCCCCCCGGACGGCCACAGTGCCCCGGAGGCGGATATCGGCGGAGGAGGCCCCTACCTCGATGCGAAATTCGCCCGGCTCCGCAATCCACCCGCCCCGGGCCGGGTGAAAGTACCGAAAGGCATCCGCAGGCAGCTCCACGGTCACGCGCCGGCGCTCGCCGGGCTCCAGCTCGTTCACGCAGGCAAACCCTTTCAGTTCCTTCACCGGACGTGGCAGGGAGGCCTCCGGACCGCCCACGTAGACCTGGGCGACCTCCGACCCGCTCCGCGAGCCGGTGTTCTGCACTTCGAAACAAACCGCCGGCGGCTCGCCGGGCCCGATGCGGGAGGCACGGAGGGAAAGGTGGTCATAGGCAAACGTCGTATAGCTGAGGCCGAATCCAAATGGATACAGCGGCTCGATGCCGTGGCGGTCGTTGTGCCGGTAGCCGGAAAAGACCCCGTCCGACAGCCGGACCCGCAGGTCTTCATCCTCGTCGTGGTAGCAGGCAAACGAGGATCGATCCTCCAGCCGCCGGTCGAGCGTCACGGGCAGCTTTCCCCTCGGATTCACCGCGCCGAACAGAATCTCGGCAATCGCGCGCCCGCCCTCCTGCCCCGGATACCAGGCGTGAAGCAGGGCCCGGGTCGAATCGAGCCAGGGCAGGAAATCCACACCGCCACCTGCCGTCAACACCGTAACCACCGCGTCATTCGCCGCCCCCACGTCCCGGATCAACGCCTCGGTCTCCGGGTCCAGTCCGAACCGGCGGTCGTGGTTCTCGCCCTCAGTCTCCGGGGTAAATCCGACACAGAGGATCACCGCGTCGGCCGCCCGGGCCGCCGCAACGGCTGCATCCCGGTCCTCCCCCGAATGGTGCGTGACGTCGACCTCCCCGCCCGCGAGATCGCGAATCCCGTCGAGTATGCTTACGGAGCGGTGCGGCGGGGTGTAGGCACTGCCGCCCCCGCAGATCACCGCGGGGCGGGCGTGGGAGCCGATTACCGCCACCGTGCGAAGCAGCCGCCTGTCCAGCGGCAGGAGGTCCCGTTCATTCTTGAGCAGAACCGTGCCCGCCCGCGCAATATCCAGCGCCACCTGCGCGGTGTCCGGGTCCTCATGGGGAATGGTCTCGTCCTTCTGCTCCCCCTCCAGCCACCCGAAGCACACAGCCAGGCGCAGGAGACGCCGCACCTTGTCATCAAGGGCCTCCATCGGAACCAGGCCGTTGTCCAGGGCCGCCTGGAGGCGCTCCGGCGTGAAGTACTCCGCTTTCGGCATTTCCAGGTCGAGCCCGCCGTTGGCGATCCCCACGGTGTCGTAGCACGAGACCCAGTCCGACATCACGACGCCGTCGAACCCCCACTCCCCTTTCAAGATCCGGTTGATGAGGTCGTCGTGCTGGGAGCAGTGCTCCCCGTTCACCGGGTTGTAAGCCGTCATCAGCGCGCCGGATCCGGCCTCTTCGACGGCCGCGCGGAAGGCGGGCAGGTAGAGCTCCCGCAGGGTTCGCTCGTCGATATCGGAACTGACGTGGTGGCGGTTGTATTCCTGGAAATTGGCCGCGTAGTGCTTCACCGTCGTCGCCACGCCCTGGTCCTGCACCCCCCGGATATACGGGACCACCAGCCGGGCCGCGAGGACGGGGTCTTCCCCCATGTATTCAAAATTCCGTCCGCACAGGGGCGACCGGTAGATGTTGACGCCCGGGGCCAGCAGGATGTGAATGCCCCGGGCCCGGCAATCCCGCCCCAGCGCCCACCCCAACCGCTCCAGCAGGCCACGGTCCCAGGTCGCCGCCGCGGCAATCAGCGCCGGGTACGCCGTCGAGGCCTCGCACCACCAGTGCACCCCCACCGGCCCGTCCGCCATCTTCAACGCGGGAAAGCCGATCGCGTCGCAGCTCGATGTCGACCCCTGGTCGGGATGACCGGAGAGAAGTTCGATTTTTTCATCGAGGGACAAGCCGTCGAGCATGCCCTGCACGCGCGCCTCGACCTCGGGAGATGGCGGCTGAAAGGAAGGAGATGAACTTTTCATGAAATCGGCCTCCGCGGGGACGTGGATCTGGAGATCAGTGTCCCGCGGTCCTATCCCAAACGCGAAGGGCCGTCAAGAGACACCCCGACCCGGATCCCCTGTCCGGGTCGGGGCGGCCAAGGAGAGGAGGGACCGGGACCGGCTTGCGACCCCGGTTTGCCCGCTGTCGTGCGAACGGCCCGATTAGCCGCAGGAGCAGCCGCCGCCGCAGGCGCAGGCCGCGATATCCTCTTCGGTCGGAACCCGGCCGATCTCGAATGTCTTGGTCACATACTGCAGGACCGACTGCTGGACATTCCGCATCTCGTTCTGGGCCTCCATGAAGCCGTTGGCCACGGGGTTCTGCAGAAGGGCATCACGCTCTTTCTCGAAATCGGCGATCTCCTCGTCGGAGAGCTCCTGCCCGCTCTGCTGCTTCCGTTGCAGCAACTCCTGCTTTTGCAGGACGTTGTCGTACTGGGCCCGGATCTCTTCGTTCTGCGTGAAGGCATCGATTTTGCCGATCAGCTCCTGAAACCCGGGTTGTTCGACGATCGCTTCGCACAGTTCACGGGTCTTGGTGAGCACGGGCGTTTCTTCGGCGGTCAAGTTTGTCATAGGTTTTATCCCCTCAGTGGTATGGCATGGCGCAGCGTGCCGGATGGCGGCACGCCCGATTGAACTCCGGGCAACGTACAAGCCTGTGCGGGAGACGCAAGGGCGAAGCCGCCCGAAAAAACAGGATCCGCTCAGTTCAGCCGGTCAATCACCGCGGCGGCAAAGGCATCGGTGCCCAGCTCCCCGCCCAGGTCCCGGGTCTTGCAGTCGTCGGCCAGGGCCTGGTTGTAGGCGGTCTTGATCCGGTTGGCGACCTCCCCGAACACCGGTTCCTCTCCGTCGTCGGAGAGGTGGTTCAGCATCATCACCGCGGACATGAGCAGGGCCAGCGGGTTGGCCACCCCCTTGCCGGCAATGTCCGGCGCCGATCCGTGCACGGCCTCGAACACCGCCTGGTGATCCCCGATGTTGGCGCCCGGCACCACGCCGAGGCCCCCGACCATGCCCGCGCAGAGATCGCTCACCACATCGCCGTAGAGGTTCTCCAGCAGCAGCATGTCGAACGGGCCGGGGTCCTGGACCAGCCGCATGCATCCGGCATCGATAATCATCTCCTGGTAGTCGATATTGGGGTATTCCCGCTTGTGGACCTGCCGGGCGCGGTCGATAAAGAGCCCATCGGTGAGCTTCATAATGTTCGCCTTGTGAAACACGTGGATGCGCTTGCGTTCCCGGGCCGTGGCATACCGGAACGCCCAGCGGGCGATCCGCGTACAGGCCTTGCGGCTGGCCACCTTCATGCTCATCACCACCCCGGGCGTCACCTCGTTTTCCACCCCGCTGTAGAGGCCCTCGGTATTCTCCCGGATGATCACCATGTCCACGTTGTCAAACCGGGTGGGCACCCCCGGCATGGAACGAACCGGCCGCACCGCCGCGTAGAGATCCAGCTTTTTACGAAGCTGGACGTTCACGGAGGTGAACCCCTTGCCCACCGGCGTCGTGCAGGGGCCTTTGAGTGCGACCTTGTAGTGCTGGATCGCCTCGATCGTCTCGTCCGGAAGGACGTCCATGCCGTCGGCCAGCGCCGCCACCCCCGCCTTCCGCTCCACCCACTCAATCGGGGCGCCGGCGGCCTCCAGCACCTTCTTCACCGCTTCTGTCACTTCCGGGCCGATCCCATCCCCGGGGAGCAGCACCGCTTTCTTCACATCTGTCATAGCCCAGTTCCTCTCCTTTGCATCCCTGTGTAAAGAGCCCGGGATTGTTCCAGCCCGGGCGGGATCTTGCAATCGCGAATCCGGACCGGCCCCGGCGCCCTACCCCTGCGGCCAGGGCATGACATACCGGAGGATCGCAATGTAATGGCAAATGCTCCCCGCCAGGACAAACAGATGCCAGATGGCATGGTGGAAGGGAATGCGGCGAATCAAATAAAACACGACGCCCAGCGTGTAGCACAGCCCCCCGGCGACCAGCCAGGCGATCCCCGCCGCCGAAACCGCCTCCAGCAACGGGTGAACCGCCACCAGCGACATCCAGCCCATGCCGATGTAGATCAGGGTCGACACCAGCCGGAACCGGCCGGTGGTGAAGACCTTCAGGCCCACCCCGATCAGGGCCAGGGCCCAGATGATGGAAAACACCGTCCACCCCCAGGCGCCCCCCACCGCCGCCAGCATGAACGGCGTGTAGGTCCCGGCGATCAACAGGAATATGGAACAGTGGTCGAGCCGGTGAAAGAATTCCTTGGCCCCCGGGTGCCGGATGGCGTGATACAGGGTCGAGGCCAGATAGAGCAGAAACAGGCTGGCCCCGTAGATGCTGAAACTCGTGACGTGCCAGGCGTTGCCGTTGATACTGCCGAATACAACCAGCACCACCAGACCGGCCAGGCTCAGCCCGGCCGCAATCCCGTGGACCAGGCTGTTGGCCAGCTCGTGGGCCGGCGAATAGGCCGCGGCGGGCCGGGCGGAAGAGGGGTGTGCGTCTTGCATAACGCGTCCCAGTCTCCGGTATTCCCGCCCCTCTGTCCAGTTTTCAACGCCCGCCAAAAAGTCGCAGAACCCCGGTAGACGCCGTCGGGGAAGTAGTTTACACTCCCCCGCTTTGCTCGCAGACAGACCATTTCTCATTCCGTCGTTTCGAAGAGGTGTTTTATGAGTCAACTTGTACTCGGCCTGCCCAAGGGCAGCCTGCAGGACGCCACGTTTTCGCTCATGCAGAAAGCGGGCTTCCGGATCAAAGCCGGCTCGCGCTCGTACATGCCCAGCGTGGACGATCCCGAACTCTCCGCCCGCCTCATCCGGGCGCAGGAGATCAGCCGCTATGTTGAACACGGCATGCTCGATGCCGGCATGACCGGCTATGACTGGATCCGGGAAAACGGATCCGACGTCGTCGAGGTCGCCAATCTCGTCTATGCCAAGCAGGGGATGCGGCCCATTCGCTGGGTGCTGGCCGTTCCCAACGATTCTCCCATCCAGTCCGTCCGGGACCTCCGGGGCAAGCGCATCGCCACCGAAGGCGTGGGCCTCACCCGCCGCTACCTCGAACAGAACGGCGTGGACGCCGAGGTCGAATTTTCCTGGGGGGCCACCGAGGTCAAAGTCCCCGAGCTCGTGGACGCCATCGTGGAAATCACGGAAACGGGCTCGTCCCTGCGGGCCAACAACCTGCGCATCGTGGAGACGGTCCTCGAGTCCACGACCCGCCTCATCGCCAACCGGGACGCCTGGGAGGACACCTGGAAGCGCAGGAAGATCGAGCAGATTGCCATGCTCATGCAGGGGGCGCTGGAAGCCGATTCCAAGGTCCTGGTGAAGCTCAATGTCGGCAAGGACCGGCTGCAGCAGGTCTCGGAGCTGCTCCCCGGCATGCATGCGCCGACCGTGAGCCCCCTGAGTACCGAGGACTGGGTGTCTGTCGAAAGCGTCATGGAAGAGCGCATCGTGCGGGATGTCATTCCCCAGCTCAAGGAGAACGGGGCCGAGGACATCATCGAGATTCCCCTGAACAAAGTTATTCAGTAAATTCGCGGCTCCGCAGTGGAGCAAACCGGGAAATTGTGGAACAGTAGCAAGGAGTCCTTTTATGGGATCTGCCAAAAAACAGAGGCGGCGCAAGATTGCCAAGCACAAGCGCCGCAAGCGCATGCGCGCTGATCGTCACAAAAAGAAATAAGCCGGCGCGGCCCGCCCACGGCCGCGCCCGACGCCCTCGGGA
>CAZCOO010000017.1:15121-23903 GCA_964500395.1 uncultured Verrucomicrobiota bacterium | reverse complement strand
TGATTTCGCGGCAAACGAAGTCCTCTAACTTTGAACCCCGCTATGTATCCTCGCTGCTGCCGACCTATATTGCCTTGCTGGGGCTCGGTGTATGGCGGATTGCACACCTCTGTACGACAAGCTTGAAGCCGGAAAAGGCCCGGCTCATGGCCGCTCGGGTCGCCATTCCAGGCCTGTTCCTTCTGCCGCTCGTCTGGCCCTCCTGGCTGGCCACTCAACTCGAGGGCAAGCCGGCTCCCTACAAGGAGATCGTCGCCTGGTGTGACCGCAACCTGCCGCGGGGGACGCCGATTATTGTGGACCGCTGGTTTGAACCGTGGAATGAGCTGGCCGCGCATCCCTCCACCAATGTGGTCTTCACCTTCACCATCCCCAACGAGCCGGTTTCCGTTTTCCTCAAGCAGGACTGGCGGGGGACGGTCAAGCAGTTCATGCAGAAGAATCCGGACGCGGCGTACCTGGAATTGGCCAAACAGTACGAACACGTCGAAGAGGTCGGCCCCTGGACGTGGCCGGAGCAGTACTTCGAGCGTCGCGTCGGCTTTACCAATGACGCGGGCTTGAAACTGAGACACCTGGGCCTGGCCAATCGGGGAGGTTTTTACAAGGGCAACACCAACCGGCTCATTGTCGACCTGTTCTACAACACGCGGGAAGACATGCTCGACCGGGCGAGGGAGCAGGGGCAATCGTTCATGGTATGGTACGGGCCGGAATGGGGATTCACCAAGACGCGGGACTACCGGGACTGGCGGGTGCTGGAGGCTGTCGCGACAGTGGATTTATACAATCTCACGGAGGAGCCGCGCAGCGTTCGCATTGCCCTGCGGGGGGTGGCCGCGGGCGGACCGAAGAATGTCTCGGTCCGGGGCGGACCGACCCGAACCTTTCAGAACGGACGCATCAACGACTGGGTGATCGGAGAACTCGCGCTCCAGCCGGGTAAGACGACCATGCAGTTGAGCGATCCCCTGTACAGCCAGGGCCGTGTTCCGTTGTATGTGGAGGAGATCCGGATTGAACCCGTTTCCGAGTAGATCGGTGGTGCTGCGCTGTATGTGGAGTCAGACGGCAGAGAGGGAGATGCGCCAAACCCCATGACTACGCCTTTTCTTTCTGTTGTGATTCCCACCATGGGCCGCCCCATTCTGATTCAGACCGTCGAATCATTGACGCAGACGAATCGCTTTGCCGAAATTGAAGTCTGGGTGGCCGGAAAGGTGCACCATGCCGACACCGCCCGCGATCTGCAGGCCCTCGTGGACCGATACGAGAATATCCATCACCTGCCTGTGGAATTTGCCGTGGGCGATTCCAGTGAGAAGAAGAATGCGGGGGCCCGGGAGGCCCGCGCCCCGCTGGTTGCCTTCCTGGACGATGACGTATTCGTGGCGCCGCACTGGCCGGAGAAGATCGTGGAAGCCTTCGAGGACCCCTCGGTGGGGCTGGTCAGCGGCCCCAGCCTGGTCCCCCCGGACGTGTCGCGGATGGCCCAGCTCGCGGGGTTGGCCCTCTCTTCCCGGGCCGCGGGTTATGTATCGTATCGATACCGGAAGGGGGAACAGGCGGCCCGGCCGGTCAAGTGGTCGAATATTATCGGCTGCAACATGTGCTATCGGAAATCCGTCCTGGAGTCGATCGGGTGGTTCGATCCTGAATTCTGGCCGGGAGAGGAAATGATTGCCTCGTGGCACACCCAGCAATCGGGCGCGCGGCTGCTGTTCCACCCCGAGGCGTGGGTGTATCACTATCCGCGCCACTCCCTGGTTCGCTTCTGGAAACAGGTGTACGGGTACGGTGCGACGCGCATCCGACTGCTGCGCGGCGGGGTTGAGTGGGAGTGGACGACGCTGGTCCCGATGGCCTGGGTGGCCTCCCTGGTGGTGTTGGGGTTGTGCTGCTTCGCGCACAGGCTGTTCGCCTGGCTGTTGCTGCTGGATCTGCTGGCGTACCTGGTTGTCGACCTGTGGATCTCCGTGGAGACTTTTCGGGAGACCGGGCGGTGGAGCAGTCTGTGGCTGCTGTTTGTGATCCCGGTGATGCACCTGAGCTACGGCCTGGCGGGGTGGACGGAGTTGATGCGCCCGGGGAAAGATCTCAGCGAGGTTCCGCCGCAATAGGAGAAAGCAATTGGATTACCCGGGCCTGGAATACCACAGGATCCGGGGGAGGTGCCCTTCAGTTCCCTGCATGGTCCAGGTGCCTGCGGGCATACTCGGAGAACACATCGATTCCTTCCGGCGTGCCCATGTCCAGCAACGGCGGCGGAACGATCATTGCCTGCAGGGCCTTCTTTCCGGCGAGTACAGGAAATACATCGTGCTCCAATGAGAACTGTTCTTCCTCAGGCCAGTTCTCAAGGGATTCGCGGGCCAGGAAGTAGACTCCGCCATTCACCAGCCCCTCTGAGCGCTCCCGTTTCTCCTGGAAGGACAGGATCAACCCAGCTTCATCGAGATCGATGGATCCAAACGCACCGGTCTTGCGAATATGGGTGACCGCGAGGACTCCCTTGGAGCCGGGCGACATCGATTCCCGCAGTTGGTTCAGCGATAAACCGGGCAGCAAAGAGTCTCCATTGAGGACAAAAAACCTTTCGCCCTGTATGCAGGGGAGGTTTGCACGCACGGCCCCTCCTGTGCCGAGAGGGGTTGTCTCCGTGAAGAAGGTGATAGGCAGATCCTTAAAAACCTTGTGGGAGGTGATGTAATCCTGGATCTGCCGGGCCCTGTATCCAGTCGAGAAGTGGATGTGTTCAATGCCCTGGTCGATCAGCCAATGGAGCATCCAGTCGGCAAATGGACGACCGGCCACGGGGGCCAGGAACTTGGGAAGATCGGGATGCCGTTCCCTGAGCCGGGTTCCCAATCCGCCGGCCAGGATCATGGCCGTACACTCCTGCAATCTGTTTGGTTCAGCCGGCATGTTAAGAATTCCCGGGAGAGGACAATCCTAGAAGACCCAGTAACGGTTCGACAGTATTGCGGGTTACGGCCTCCATGCTGAAGTGCACGAGTGAGTCTTCGTAGGCCTGTTGACCCAGCCGTTGGCGAAGCGGTGGATCTGAGGCGAGTTCGCCCAGGTGATGGATGAATTCGTCTCCACATTCCGGGTCAAATAGAAAACCGTTCCGGCCATCCTCGACCACTTCACTCACGCCCCCGAGTCGTGCCGCGAGGATCGGCAACCCACAGGCCATGTTGTGAACGAGGGCGCCAGTCATGTGAAAATCATCCGAGCGGTGGCCCACCCTCATGACCAACCCGATGTCGCCGGCATTCAATCCGCGGTTGACATCTGACCTCGACGGAAGCCATCCGGTCAGCTGAACGCAATCTTCCAGGCTGAGTTCGCGGACCATGGATTTCAAGCGGGGCATATCCGGTCCGTCGCCGATCAAGAGGTACCTCAGGTTGGGGAAATTCGGCAGGCAGCGGGCAATGGCCTTCAGGATTCGGTCGTTTCCTTTATTGGGGTGCAGAATCCCGTGGTGCACGAGAACAATGTCGTCGTCCCGGTATCCAAATGTTTCCCTGGCGAGTGCTTTCTCCATGGGGAAGAAGATATCGTGGTCGCATGGGTCGTAGACCGGGTGGATTCGATATTCATCGAGTCCCTGAGCCGCCAGGTATTGCCGCGTGGTCCTGGCCCGGGTGAAAACAAGGGGGAGCTTTTTCCATGAGTCCATGTCTTTCTTGCGAATCCAGCGGCCGAGGGGACGCAGGCAGGTGTGCGGCATGAGGTAGATGTCGACGAAGAAATCAGCCACGGTGATTGCGACATTCGGGCCAAAGTGCTTCAGGGCGAGGTGGGCGCTGAGGGGAATGGTCTCGTCGATATACACCGCGTTGATTCCGAGCTTTCTGCAGGTTCGGGCCACTTTGGGCAGGGACATCAGCCACAGGAGGGTTTTGACATGCTTGTCACGGTTCCGCGTTCTCTCCACCGAGCCGACGACCGAATGAATGACCGCATTCTCACGAATATCACTGGGCACCGGGGTATCGCTGTCCATTCCGAAGTAGTGCACCTCGGCATGCTTCGCAAGCTCTCTCACGATATTGGGCATGGCATGGAACAGCTCGGCGTGCTCCGCGGGGCCATACCGAAACCAGAGAGCGATGCGGGGTTTGGCGCACATCCGCTTACTCAGAATCCTGGAAGATGATGCGGCTGCCAAAGGCAGAACAACGGAATGGCACCTCCTGAAGGCCTTTCAAGGCCCGGCGCACGCTTTCCTGTTTGTCCGGAGGCGTCCACACAAGAAGGAACCCACGCCCTCCCGCACCGAGTAACTTGCCGCCGATGGCTCCGTTCTTTCGCGCGGTTTCGTAATGATTATCTATGGCCTGGTTGCTTATGCCGCTCGAGAGAGAACGCTTGAGTTTCCATGTCTCATGCAGCAACTCTCCGAATGGATCCAGGGATTGCTCGCCGAGCAGGACGCTCTCTGCCTGGAAAGCGATTTCTTTCATGCTCTTCAGGGTTTCGGTATTGCGGCCTGTGTTATCCCGCTGTTCGCTCAGGACCCCTTCAGCGGATGATTCAATGCCGGTAAAAAACATCAAGATATGGGCTTCTAGATCCTGTATGCGCTCCATCGACAGGGGCAGCCGGTTAATGCATGGGCGAGAGCCCTTTTTGAAGTCAATGCGCATAAACCCGCCATAAGCCGCGGCGTACTGATCCTGGTGCCCCCCGGAATCACCGACCCGGTCCCTTTCAATGTATATAGCTTGCCGGGCCAGATCTTCTTCCGTAACCCGGTTACCGGATAAAGCGTGCAGGACATGGAGCAAGCCGACCGTGAAGGATGAGGATGAACCCAGACCGGTGCGGCCGGGCAAGTCGGCCACGTGGGAAATTTCCAGGCCCCGCCCGGGATCCCTGTAGAGAAGACACTCCCTGATCAGGGGGTGGACAAACTCGGATGGTTCCAGCACGGATTCTGTGCGGGAGTAACTGGCCCGGTAGCGGTGCTGGAAGAACGGGCTGAGTTCGTGCAGGGAGATGTAGCAGTGCTTGTTGATGGTGGTAAGCAGGGTGACTCCGCCATGTTCTTCGTAGAAATCCGGGAAATCCGTTCCTCCACCAAAAAAACTGACTCGGAATGGTGTGCGTGAAATGATCATCCCAGGGTCTCCTTGCCGCGTAGCACATCTTCCACAAACGATCTCACGGTCTCCCGGGTTGCAGGCACATGCCGCCTCGCCTTAAGCCGGTCGATATTGATCTCGTATCGCTGAGGTGTCATTCGGGAATAGTCCCCTTCGAGTGTTACGCCTGGGATCCATTCGGCGACTTCCCGGGGTGTAATGAGTCCATCGCCGGCGACGTTAAGTATACCGTTGCGGGAAAAGGAATCGATTTCGTCGAGAACCGTTTCGGCAAGAGCGCGGGTATGCTGGTACTGGTAGGCAGAATCCGGGTGAACTCGCAGTGGGGCCCCGGTCAACAAGTCGTAGATAGGGTTCTTCTTGAGACCCGGGCCGACAAATCCGGCCATGCGAAACACCAGCTGCTTGGGAGCGTTAAAACGAACCAGCTCCTCGGCGAGATACTTGTGAAATCCGTAGCGGGATAATTCCATCGGAGGAATCACAGCATCTTCGGCATTGGCCCCTGGATCGCGCGTATCGTGATACACATCGACGGATGAAAGGAACGCGTAAAGCCCGTACTCAAGGTCATGGAGGGAATGGGCCACAGTTCTTACAGACATATCAAACTCATCGGCAGGTTGTTGGTCAGAGAGGAACTTTTTCGAATTGCCATTCGCATTGATGACGACGTCCCAGGAGGAGCCTTTCAATCCCGGGTATTCATCTCTTCCCGCGGGCGTTGCCTCCCACCCGCGCTCGCTTGCGAGACGGGTAATGGCGCTGCCCACGAACCCGTATCCGCCGATGATCAGGCACGATTGGCCGACGCTCATCTAAAGCCTCGCCATTCCCTTTGTGCGTGCCCCTTCGAACCAGCCGGCTGTATTGGCGAGGCCCTCCTGCAGCGGGGTATCGCAGGAGAGGCCCAGGTCGTGCAGGCGGGTGACGTCGAAGATCTTGTCGATCTGGCCGTCGGGTTTCGATGTATCCCATTCGAGCGCCCCCTGGTAGCCGGTCACCTCGGCCACGGTTTCGGCGAGTTCGCGGATGGAGGTGCGGGTGCCCGAGGAGATGTTCACCGGCTCGCTGCTGTCGTAGTTCTGGAGAAACCAGGGGATGACCTTGGCCACATCCCCGGCGTACACGAAATCCCGGGTGGGGCGGCCGGAGCCGTAGCAGGCGACCGACGGCGCCTTTTCTTCCCGCGCCTCGATAAACCGCCGGATGAGCGCGGGAATGACGTGCGAATACTCCGGGTCGAAATTGTCGTGTTCCCCGTACACGTTGCCCGGGACGAGCACGACGGAGTTGAATCCATACTGCTTGCGATAGGCGTCGGACTGCACCAGCATCATTTTTTTGGCCACGGAGTAAGGGGCGCTTTCCGCCTGGGGATATCCGTCCCACATGGCGGTCTCGGCGATCGGGGAGGGGGCCTGAGCGGGGTAGGAGCACCCGCCGATAAAGGTCAGAAATTTGGGGATGCCCGCCCGGTAGGCGGCGTGGAAGGTCTGCGTGTTGATGGTGATGTTGTCGTAATAGAAGTCAGCGGGATAGGCCTTGTTGGCAATGATGCCGCCGACTTTTGCCGCGAGGTGGATGACCGCATCCGGTCGGTGCTCGGCCAGCATGCGGTCGGCTTCGCCGGGAATCATCAAGTCGTAATCGGATCGGCCGACCCCGGTGATCGTAGCGTCGGTCTGCTCGCGGAGCGCCCGGACGACGTGTCGGCCGAGAAACCCGGTCGCCCCCGTGACCAGAATGTGTGAGTAGGTGGACTTTGTCATGGTTCAAATCCTTGCTGTCCGGACCCCCGACTCTACCCGCGCGGGGCGGCTATAGCAACGCCAATCAGTAATACTCCACGTTGGCGAAGGGGTTCTGCCAGCGGATGGTCTTCATCCCGTCATACACTTCCTGAAGGCCGCGATCCCAGCCGATCTCCGGAAAGAAGCCGACTTCCTGGATACGCTTGAAGGAAATGGAATAGTTGCGCTTGTCCGGGTCTTCGCGGATTTCATTGAAGTGCAGATAGCAGCCGGTGAGCTCGGAGACTTTGTCCGCGAGTTCCTTCTTGGTGAAATTCATGCTCTCATGGCCGACGTTAAATGCGCGCCCGGCCATCTCCTCGAAATGTTCGAGGGTGAATTGAACGCAGCGCGCGACGTCGGTGATATGCAGGAACGAGCGCTGGAAGTGGCTTTCGAAGATGATGAGCGCGCCCTGCCGGAGGGCCCGGAACAT
This sequence comes from uncultured Verrucomicrobiota bacterium, assembly GCA_964500395.1. Lineage (GTDB taxonomy): Bacteria > Verrucomicrobiota > Kiritimatiellia > CAZCOO01 > CAZCOO01 > CAZCOO01. The sequence continues at coordinate 16,557 of CAZCOO010000017.1, read as the reverse complement.
GAAGTCATTGGGCATGAGGTCGAGGCGCATCCGGGGAGAGAGGCCGAAGACCGTGGTGAAGCGGTAGGTTACCACGTTGGGCCGCTCGAGCAGGGCCTGTTCGGCCTTAACCTTGGTGATGCCGTAGACGGAGATCGGCTCCTGGGGCGTGTCCTCGGTACACAGACCGGAGACGGGAGACCGGGTCCCGTACCCGCTGGTGGTGTTCGGGTAGATATACCCCTGGCTGTCCGCGTCACGCAGTTCGTCAAGGGCGAGGGCGGCCTCGTAGTTGATCTCCCAGGCGTCCTTTTCCCGCTGTTTGCAGAGAGGAGCCCCGACCAGGGCGGCGAGGTTGAGGATGTAGTCGACCCCGTCGAGCGCCCGCTTCAGGGTTTCGCGGTCCCGGATGTCGCCATCCATGCATTCGAAATTCGGATTGAGGAAGTGCTGTATCAAGCTGTGCTGGCGATACAGAAAATTATCCAGGCACCGCACCCGGTAGCCGGACGAGAGAAGGTGGGGAATAATGACGCTGCCGAGGTATCCGGCCCCGCCGGGAACGAGGATTCTGGGAGTGTGGGATGAGTTCATGCCCGGGACGATAGCGAGTCACCCGGGAGGAGTCAACTGCGTGGCCGTTTTATGGTGAAATGACAATTCCCCGGATGGTAGAGTGAACAAAACAGCGCAGAGCGGAGTCGTACGATTTATGCAGAAATGGATTTCACACGGGCTTTTGGTCCTGTTGATCGGTGGATTGGCCGGATGCGGGCCGTCGCCGGGGAGCTATGACCAGCAGGAGGCGCGCCACCCGTTGGTTCGCAAAGCGCTCCAGAAAAAGCAGGATCAGGATATCCAGGGCGCCATACGGGGATTCGAGAAAGCCATCCGCAAAGAAGCCGACCTGGCCCGGCCTCATCTCGAACTCGGCATTCTGTACGATGATTACAAAGAAGATTATGTGCGGGCGATTTATCATTATCAGCGCTATCTGGAGATGCGGCCGGAGACGGAAAAGCGGAAGATCATCGAGGGTCTGATCCGGTATGCCCGGCTGTCCTACGCCGCTTCGATCCCGGAAAATCCCCAGGGCGCCCTGGAGGTGATTCAGTCCCTGAAACGGGAGAATGCCTTGCTCCGGCAGCGGTTTGAAGACGTCCTGGCCGGAGGCGAAACGGGGCGAGAGGGCATGGGGCAGGAGGGGGCCGGCACCCCTCCTTCGGGTGATGGGTCCCGGACGGCTCAGGCCGGGCAGGGGGCCGCCGCCGAGGATGCCGCTTCGCGCCGCCCGTCGGATTCATCGTACGTCGTGCAGTCGGGCGACACGCTGAGCCGGATCGCCCGCAAGGTCTACGGATCGGCTTCGGCGTGGAAACGAATCTACGAAGCCAATCGCGATCTCCTGGACAGTCCACAGAGCCTGAAAGTCGGCCAGACACTGCGGATCCCCAGAC
>CAZCOO010000017.1:0-15111 GCA_964500395.1 uncultured Verrucomicrobiota bacterium | reverse complement strand
TACAGGGTCTCGGGTGCGCCCCGGTCGGCCCCGATACCAGTCTACGGTGATACCGCAGGGGTTCACGGCCGGAAAAACGGGGACAGGGGCAAAAAAGGTAGGGGTTCCGGGCCCGTTTGAAGAAGACCTGTTCACCTGGTCCCATCGGACCCGTCACACCCAGGGAACGGGAGGACAAACACCTGCCGGCCGGCCGGCCGCGGCTTCCGAGGCAAAGCCGGCACGGTCTGAAGTCCCCGCCCCCCCGCGGTCTCCCGCGCCACCCCGCAGACGGGGGGAATTTCCAAGTTACCTGGACGGGGTCAATCTACAAGTGCGGAACAAGCGGCGCGATCACACTCGCATCCAGCGCAACAAGGCGATCTTTATGCTCATCCTGGTCGCGCTGGCCTTGTACGTGGTGGTCAGCCTGCTGGCCGGGTGACATCGGGAGCCGTTTCCGGAGACCGGACACAATCGGCCCGGTTACCACTCCTTAATCGCGACGGGTTCCTCGGTGGTTTCCTCCGGAGAGGCAATGCCGCCGTCCGAGTTGTCCAGTGCCGTGGCGATGCGGTCGAGAAATGCTTTGTCCTCGTCGCTCAACCGATCCCGGACGATGCGCGCTTCCCCACCGCCCCGTTTCCGAAACACCACCTCGATGCCGTTGTCTTCCTTGAGGATGCCCACGACCGAGGATCCGCTGCGAGCGGTCCATTTCCGGGGCGTTTTGTGCGCGAGTTCCTTGACGAGATCCTGCAGGTCATCAAGCTTGTCTTCCAGGGCGTTGTGATCGGCCTCGAGTTGAGCGACACGATTTGTCAGCTCTGCATTATCCTTTTCCAGCGTGCGGTTCCGATCGCGGATTTGCTTCCAGTGTTCGCGTTCTTCCTGGATCTTTTCCTTGTCGACGAGGGTCAGGCCCTCGGCCCAGAGTGAAGAAGTGCCTGCAAAACCGAGACATGCCACAGCGACGAAGAGTTTTACCACCATGAGCCCCTCCTCTTTTGAGCTGTATGGTAACAAAAAGGTAACCCGGACAACACGTTTTGTTAACAATTTAATCGGGTTGTACAATTCTTTCAGAGGCGGAGAGTGGGCGGAAGGGGGGTGTACCGATTCGATTCAGGGGTCGGTCCATCAGCCGGCCAACTTGGCCTCGCGGGAGGGAGACCTGCCTGCAGAGTACCGCCTACCAGCCGTTTTCGAAGGTGTAGACCAGGTGGGGCGTAAACATCGCCGGTTCCAGGAGGAAGGCGTCGTGCCCCTTGTCGGAATGCACCGTGATGTGCTGGGCCGGAATCCCCACATGCTTGAGCAACCGGACCAGGTCTGCCTGTTCCTCGGGGTAAAAGGAAACGTCCGAGTCGATACTGAACACCATGTACTGCTGGTGACGGCACTGCTCGAAGATTTCCTCGAGAGATGAGCCGCCTTGATTCTGCAACAGGTCAAAATGCTGCCAGGCCTCCAGGATCCGCAGGTAGGAGTTGGCATCAAAACGCCGGACAAATTTCTTCACATGATGCAGCAGGTAGGACTCGATCGGGCTGCTGATCCGGTAATGCGAGAATTCATCATCTTCCTGTCCGACCTGATGCCCGGCACGGTCCGCGAGGGTGTGCAGGGACACATAGGTCTTGTGGGCGATCATCCTCGCCAACTCCAGTCCATCATCCGGAGCGGGGCCGCCGTAGTAATCGCCTCCATGAAAGTGGGGATCCTTTTCGATGGCGAAAATCTGCTCGAAATTGTGAATGCGCTGCAGGGTACTCACCGTGTGCCCGGATGCAATCGGGGCGACGATATCCACACGTTCGGGGTATCGCACGGCGAACGTCAGCGAGGCCATGCCGCCCAGGGACCCGCCGGTTACGCCGTGCAGTTTATCGATGCCCAGGTGATCGAGCAACTGCACTTGGGAATCCACGATGTCCGTGATGGTTACGGCGGGAAATTGACTGCCGTAGGGTTTGCCGGTCCGCGGATTGATTGAGGAAGGCCCGGTCGATCCATAACATCCGCCGATGTAATTCACGCACAACACGCAGAATCGATCGGTATTGAGAGCCCGGTCGGGTCCGATGAAGTCATTCCACCAGCCGAGTTTGCACTCGTCCGTCCAGCGGTCCCCGATTTCCGGGATGCCGGGGTTGTACCCGGCGGCGTGGTGGCTCCCGGTGAGGGTGTGGAAGAGCAGGATGACATTGTCCCGGGCTTCGTTCAATTCGCCGTACATCTCGTAGGCGAGGGTGACCGGGGCCAGGGCCTGACCGCTCTGCAGGCGAAAGGGCTGGGTCTCGTCCCCGAAGGTGAAAAAGCGGGTTTCAACCGCATTCGCTTCTGTGGAGGTCGGCGTTTTCAGGTTGGAACGGGTGTTGGGATCGTCATTAAACATCGGGTAACCGTCTGGGGGTTGATCAATTGGCGTGGGCCTGCGGCGGGCGGATCTCACAGGGCGATCCGCCCGCCGCGCCCAATGCATTACTTTGCCGCTTTTTCCAGGGCCCGGTCAAGATCGGCGATGATGTCGTCGATATCCTCCAGCCCCACGGAGAGCCGAACGAGTTCCGGCTCGATCCCGGCGACCTTCTGTTGGTCTTCCGAGAGCTGGCTGTGCGTGGTCGTAGCCGGGTGGATGGCCAGGCTCTTGGCATCGCCCACATTGGCCAGGTGGGAGAACAGCTCTACGTTTTCGATGAAGGAGCTGCCGGCTTCCTTCCCGCCCTTGATGCCGAAGACGACCATGGCGCCGGCCCCGTTCGGCAGGTACTTCTTGCTGAGTTCGTAGTTGCGATCGCCCTCGAGACCCGGGTACCGAACCCATTCGACAGCGGGATGGTCCTTCAGATGCTGCGCCACGGTGAGGGCATTCTGGCAGTGTCGCTCCATGCGCAGGTGGAGGGTCTCGATTCCCTGGAGGAAGATCCAGGCGTTGTCCGGCGAGATGCAGGCCCCGAGGTTCCGCAGGGGGATGACCCGCATGCGGATGATGAAGGAGACCGGATCGAGTTCGCCCAGGTCATACGCCCAGCGCACGCCGTGGTAGCTGGCTTCGGGCTCGGTCATCAGCGGGAATTTGTCGGATTTCCAGTCGAATTTTCCGGAGTCCACCACCACGCCGCCGATGCCGGTGCCGTGGCCGCCGAGCCACTTTGTCAGCGAGTGGACGACGATATCCGCCCCGTGCTCAATGGGGCGCTGCAGGGCGGGGGTGGTGAACGTGCTGTCCACGATCAGGGGGATCCCGTGGTCGTGGGCAACCTTGGCGATCGCTTCGATGTCGGAAACGTCCAGGCCCGGGTTGCTGACGGTTTCGCAGAACAGGGCCTTCGTCTTCTCGGTAATCGCATCGGCAAAATTCTGGGGATCCTTGGGGTCCACCAGGTTCACCTTGATGCCGAATTGCGGCATGATGTCGTTGAACTGGGTGAAGGTTCCGCCATAGAGATTGTTGGCGGAGACGATCTCATCACCGGCCTGACAGATATTGATGATGGAATAGAAGATCCCGCTGGTTCCGGACGCGACGGCCAGGGCGGCGGCGCCCCCGTCGAGGGCGGCGACCCGCTTCTCCAGGACATCGTGCGTGGGATTCATCAGGCGGGTGTAGATGTTGCCCAGTTCCTTCAGGGCAAACAGGTTGGCGGCGTGCTCGGTGTCTTTGAACACGTAGGAGGACGTTCGATAAACCGGAACTCCCCGCGACAGTGTCGTCGGGTCCGGTTCCTGTCCCCCGTGCAGGCAAATCGTATTCAGCTTCATGGTCTCGTCTCTCCTTTTCGCATGGTTGCGGTTCGGGTGGACCCGGGATGCGGAGGGAAGAGCGAAGAAGTCTGAGGGACGGGTGCCTGTCGGCTTTTCCTCGAGAGGCAATGGCTGCCTCGATCGTGGGAGATCGTGTTTCGAGAAGTACCCGTATGCCCAGGTTTTCCTCGCGCATCCGATCACCGCGTTTTCCGCGGCCACCGCACCACCGTGGTGTCTCCATCCCCGGTTGGCCTCCCGACGGGATCACACCCGCCTGGAAGATCTTGATGCACTGTTCCGTCAAAACCGGATCGCTCCGGCTGTGACCCATTACGCTCTCGCGTCGCTCACGGCTTCGCTATCAAGCGTTGGCGCGGACACTAGGACCTTAAATCCTACTTGTCCAGTCGAATTATCGTAAAAATTGAAAATTTTTTCGAGCCGGGGGGTTTTTTGTCCGAATTGGTTTACAATACGCCTTTTGCGGCGTCGCGAAAGGCGGGCAGTGGATCCGGGACGGAGGGGAGAACCCCCTGCTCGACCAGGCCCCGGGTAATCGCGGCAATATTCTCGTCCAGGTATTTCAGGAGAACCGCATCGTCCTTTCGGTCGACGCCGTAACATCCCATCTCGGCCAGGGCGCGCTCGGTGCTCCACTCCTGGATCAGAATCCGGTACAGAGCCATGGCGGCTCCGGTTCGCTGCGCCCCCGCGGCGCAGCGGACGACCACGGCGCGATTGTCGGCGCGGGCCGCGGCCAGCTCCGACAGGGCTCGCACATAATTCTCGGGCGGGCCGCGCCCGTCACCGCTCATGGGAAGGCGGATGTGATTGATACCGAGGGTCTTGACCGCGGTCTTCTCGGCGATCTGGTGCGGCTCGCCCGGTTCTTCTTTTGTGAAGTCAATCACCAGGTCGATATCGTACCGGGAGAAGGTCGATTCGGCCAAATGCGCAGGAATGGTGCCGCACCGGTATAATCCGCCGGGTTCCACGACCCCCCAGTTGCGCGGCCACAACCAGGAGTTCAGGGAATCCACCAGCATGACAGCCAGTCCGATGGCAATCAATGCGGCCACAAAGTGACGGATTTGCAGGCGCGGAGGGGCAGGGGGGTGAAACATGCCCATTCGCCAATTCATGAAGGTGCGCAGATTCATACGCTGTATAATACGTGAAACGGCATTCAGGACAAGCCCAACCCGACCGATTCTCCCGGTCGGTCGCACGCGGGGCCGCCATCCTCTCGGGGTGATGCGCCCGCCGACGGTTCCCGGCAAACGGGCATCAGGGCCGGGTGAGCGTCTCGATCCATTCGCGGTGCTGGGGAAAGCCCTCCAGCAGGGTGGGGCGATCGGCCATCTCGAAGTCCTCGAATTCGAACCCGGGAGCCACGGTGCAGCCGGCGAGCGTATACGCAACGCCCGGATCCGGTTTGGCCCCGAACCAGTGCCCGGCGGGCACCGTCAACTGGGGGCGGGATCCGGTCGCGGGATTCTTGCCGAGGCGACGCACGCAAGCGGCGCCCTCCGGCGACAGGCAAAAGATGGAGCAGGAGCCGCCCGCGTAATGGTGCCACACTTCATCCTGCCGCAGGCGATGGAGGTGTGAGATATCCCCGGCTTCGAGGAGGTAGGCAATGGCGGTGGAGGCGGATCGAGTTCCGGAGAACGCGGGGGCCAGGGTCTCGGCCGGCCAGTGGTGTTCCGCCCGGTATGTCTCCCGGAACCAGCCGCCCTCCGGGTGCGGCTGTAGATCCAGGTGTCGAATCCATTCTGTGGCGCTCATCGTGTCGGACATCATTTTCCTCCGGGGATGGGGTGTGGTCCCTGTTCTTTTCCCATACTTCCCTCTGAAACGGGAGTCTTCTTTCCGGCAGCGCCCAGGGGGCTCCGGTACTCCGGGGGACTGCAATCCGGCCGGAAACCGGGCTGGCAGGATTGGGGATGAAACGGTAGTGTCTTCTCAGTGACCGAGTCCTAACCAGGAAGCCTTGCATCATGATATTGGGGCGCATTGGCGCCGGGGCGATTGCCCGCCGGCGATCCACCATTCAGATAACCGCCGTGGCCGGAAGTGCGGTATTTCAGGCCCTGCGCGTTCGTACATGGACCCGTCCCACCCGCAATGTGCTCGCCCGGCAAATCCTGTTTACCGGGCTCGAAGCAGTGCCCTTTATCACCTTTATCGCTGTGATGGTCGGGATCTCCGTGGTGGTGCAGGCCCAGCTCTGGCTGGGGAAAGTCGGACAGACCTCGCTTCTCGGCCCGCTCCTGGTGGCGGTCATCGTGCGGGAACTGGGCCCCCTGCTCACCAACTTTGTGGTAATCGGCCGGAGCGGCGCCGCAATGGCCGCGGAGATGGGCAACATCCAGGTGCGGGGAGAGGGCCGGGTCCTGGAGGCCCAGGGGATCGACCCGTTTCTCTATCTCGTGGTCCCCAGGGTGATCGGCTGCATGATTGCCGTGTTTTGTCTGACCATGTTTTTTATCCTCGGGGCGTTTGTGGTTGGGTTTCTTCTGGGCCAGGTCCTGGGAGTCAACAACGCGGCGCTCGTGCCGTTTGTAAACAATGTCATGGAGGCGCTCGCTCCGCGGGACGTGTGGAATCTGCTGGCCAAGACGCTCATTCCCGGATTGCTAACCGGCGCCATCTGCTGTTTCGAGGGATACCATATTCGGGGCGCCGTGACGGAGGTCCCCCAGGCCACGACCCGAAGCATGGTGCGCTCCGTTGCGGCTTTGTTCATTACATCGGCGGCCATTTCCCTGATGACGTATCTTTGACATGACTGTAAATCCGGCAAAACACGAGGCGGACCCGGTTCTCCGGGCGGAGGATCTGAACATCACCCGATCCCAACCGGCGGCGGTGAAGATCACCGGCGTGAACCTGGGCCTGTCCCCGGGACAGTTCGTCCATGTAACCTGTAGGGAGGCGGAGGGGGAGGTGTTGCTGGACATGCTGCAGGGGCTGGAGCCTCCGGATGCGGGGCGGGTGCGCGTAGACGGCATTCCGTGGACATCGATGGGGGCGGATGAGGAGTCGGCCTGCCGGCGCCGGATGCGTCGCGTCTTTCCCGGCACGGCGTGGTTGAGCAACCTGGACATGGACGAGAATATCCTGCTCGCCGCCCGGTACGGCGGTGCCGGCAGTGATGAAGCCCTGCGGGACGAGGCCGCCCGCCTATGTGCCGGCCTGGGGCTGCCTTCCCTTCCCGACAGCCGGCCGGCCTGGACGCCGCTCGATGTGCAGGTCGTATGTCAGTGGGTGCGTCTCCTCCTGGGAGAGGGGACGGTGTTTTTGATCCACCCGCCCCCGGGCGCAGGGAGGGAAGACGAGCAGCCCCCCGGCCTGTGGGAAATGCTGGAAGAGCGCCGGGCGCGCGGCGCCGCCATCCTGTGGTGCAGTGAGCACGCCTTCGCCGCCACTTCTCACTCGCGGGGCCCGGATCTTCGGTATACCATTCACGACGGTCAATGGCGGGAGGTACACGAGAGCGATCAATGAGCAAGCCTTTTAAATTCCGGTATGTGAACGAGATCGTGGGCGCCTTCGTGTTGCTTGTGGCGGCGGCCCTGGTGGCCGCTGTTATTCTCGTGGGCCGGGCCCAGGGATGGTTCGAGCCGACGCACGAGGTGTTCACAAATTTCCCGGACGAAGGCGCCTTTGGCCTCCAGGAGGGAAGCGAGGTCGTGATTCTGGGGACCCGGGCGGGGGCCGTGGACCGGATCGTGCCGCAGGAAGACGGCGGGATGCAGGGGGTCCTGGAAATCAAGGGGCGGTTTTACCAGTATATCCGGCAGGACTCCGTCGCCTGGGTAAAGCAAAAGCTGGGTGTCGGGGGCGATGCCTATATCGAGATCACCCGGGGCACCGGCCCGCCGCTCGATCCCGACGCGCCCACCATCCCCTGTCGGAAGGAAGAGGATCTCTTTGAGGCGCTGAAGACCCAGGCCGAGGAGGTCAAGGGGGCCATCATGCCCACCATTGAACAACTCCGGAAAGCACTCGAATCCTATACGGGCCTGGCCAACGATTTGCGGGATCCCGCCGGCCCTCTCCAGCAGTTTCTAGGCCGCCTGAATGAACTGGCCGAGGGGTTGGAAAAAGGAGAGGGGACGATGGGAGAGCTGCTGAAGGACCCCGCACTCTCCGAAAAGATCAATGCCCTCGTGACGGAATTTCAGACAACCGTGGAGCGGGGAAACGATGTTCTCGCGGACGTCCGGGAGGCCTCCGAAGAACTGCCCGGCCTGGCGCGAAAAGCGGATCGAGAAATGGAGAAACTCCCCGGCCTCACCGACCAGGCAGAACAGGGGTTGCGGGAGGCGGAGCGCCTGATTGAGGCCATCCAGCGGCATTGGCTGATCCGCCCGTACGTCGAAGGAGCGGACCGCATCCCGGAGACAGTGCCGCCGCCCGACTGGCCGGAGACCAATCGAACGGACGCGGGAGGTCAGCCGTGAGGGGAGCATGGCAGATGGGCCGGCTCTGCGGCCTGGTCGCGGTGGCCGGCGGCCTTGCACTCGGGTGCGCGGGTCCCGGGGCCGAAACAAGACCTCCTGTAGATGAAGGGATGGTCAGGATTTCGGAACGCGGGGCGCGGGCCTACCGGAACGGGGCGTGGGGGGAGGCCCGGGTCGCCTACCGTCAGGCCCTGGAACGGGCGCGGGCCCTGGACGATGCCCGCTGGATCGGATCGCTGGCCTATAATCTCGCCGCGGTGGAACTCCGGATGGGCCGGTCGACCTCCGGACGCCGGCTCCTGGAAGAATCGGAAGCGGCCCTGCGCCGGGCGGGGCTCAGTACGGCCCCCGTGGAGCTGATGGAGGCGCGCCGTCTGCGGGCCGGCGGAGACGTGGAGCAGGCCGTACGTGTGCTGGAGAGTATCACCGCCGGGGGCGGTGGGTGGTTCGTGCGGGCCCAACTGGAGTTGGCATCGATTGCCATGGGGCAACAGCGATTGGACGATGCGGCCGGGCACGTGTCCGCGGCCCGGGGCGCGGAGGCGCTCGAAACGGAACCCGAACTGCAGATCGAATGCCTCCGGGCACATGCCCGTGTGGATGGGGCGCGGGCGGATCACGCCTCACAGGTAGAAGCGCTTCTGGAGGCACTCGCACACGCCCGCGCTCTCGGTCACGTCGAGCTGGTGGCCGCCGTACTGGCCGAGTTGGCCGAGGCGGAGGGGGGCGCTGGAAATCGGGCCGAGAGTGCTGAATGGTATTACCGGGCGGCGCGCAGTGCCGGGAGCCAGGGGGATACTCGCCAGGCCCTCCTGTGGCTGAAACGCGGTCTGGACATCATGCCGCCCGACGGGCCGGACCGGACCCGCCGTCTCATGCGGGATCTGCATAGCGCGTTGGCGGAAGACGTAGAGCAGATGCGGATGATGAAGAAGGAAGAGGAACCGTGAGGGTCGGGCGCAGACACAGTAACAGGAGGCAACAATGACGGATTGGAGATGGAGTGCGGCCTGTATGGGCCTGATCCTGCTGTTCTCAGTTTCTGGCGGGATGGCCGGCACGATGAGTGTGCAGGTTGAAACATCAGTCCTGCGGCAGTCGCCGTCGTTTCTGGGGCAGCCCGTAGCGGACGTTCAGTATGCGGATCGGGTGACGGTGATCCAGGAGCGCGGACCGTGGATGCAGGTGCGTTCGGACGAGGGAGCGGGGTGGATTCATCAATCGGCCTTGACCCGGAAGAAGATCGTTCTGCAGGCGTCCGAGGCAGAGGTCCGGCAGGCCGCCTCCGGCGAGGAACTGGCCCTGGCCGGGAAGGGCTTCAACCAGGAAGTGGAGGCCAACTTTAAGAAGCAGAATCCATCCCTGGATTTTTCGACCGTAGACCGGATGGAGACATTTGAGGTGAGCCCACGGGAGGTGGAGGCCTTTCTGAAGGCCGGAAATGTCGGGCCGCGGGGAGGTGCGCAATGAACCGTCTGCTGCGTTGCCTGATGATAGCGGTGTTCAGTCTGCCGGGCGTGGTGTTGTTTACGGGATGCGAATCGACAGGCCGGTTGGCGGAGATCGGCGCCCAGGCCGCCGCGGGCGCGGGGGCCATCAGCACGAACGAAGCGGCCTCCATTGCCCGGGCCGGAAAGGCCGTGGGCAAGGCCTTTCAGCAGATCACGCCGCGGCAGGAATACTACATCGGCCGCTCCGTCGCGGCGACGGTGCTGGACGCCTACGATCCCTGGGATAACGCGGAGGCCACCCGGTATATTAATGTGCTGGGCCAGACTCTGGCCCGCGCATCCGATATGCCGGAGACGTACGGCGGCTATCACTTCATGATCCTGGACAGCGATCAGATCAACGCCTTCGGGTGTCCCGGGGGGCTCATCTTTATCACCCGCGGAATGCTGCGCCTCTGCCGGAATGAAGCCGAAGTGGCGGCCGTGCTGGCCCACGAGGTCGGTCATGTGGAGAATAAGCACGGCTTGCGGGCGATCAAAAAGAGCCGCTTGACGAGTGCGCTGACAATCATTGCGGCCGAAAGCGCCCGGCAACTCGGAGACGGGGATGTGCGCCGGCTCACGACCGCCCTCGAGGGAAGTGTCAGCGACATCACGCAAACCCTTGTCAACAGTGGATACGCCCGCCGGCTGGAACACGAGGCCGACGCTTCCTGTATCGCGATCCTGCAGCGGGTAGGGTACGACACGCGGGCGCTTGTGCGGATGCTGGAGGAAATGGACCGGCAATTAAAACCGGGGGCGCCGGACTTTGCCAGAACGCATCCCGACCCGGACGTGCGGATTCGACAGATTCTCCGGAGCATCAACGGTCAACGGGTCAATCCCGCCAACCCGGAGCGGCGGCAACGCTTTCGCGAGGCCCTTTCGGGCGTGTAGGACACCGGCGCGGGTATGAGCGATGCGGTAAAAAAAGCGGCCCAGGCGGTGGGCCTCGGCCTGGCGGGGACAGCCGTTGCGCTGACGCTCTCCGCCATGGGCCTCCTGGAGAGATTTGAGGGTGTGACGTGGGATTGGAGATCCCGGCTGGATGCCGGCCTGAGTCCCGCGACCCGGGAGGATCCCATCCTGCTGATCGTGGTGGATCAGTACAGCCTGGACTGGGCCCAGGATCTGCATGGCTGGGGATGGCCCTGGCCGCGGGAAGTCTGGGGTGTGCTGGCGGGTTACTGCCGGAGTGGCGGGGCGAAATCCGTAACGTACGACATTCTCTTTACGGACTCTCCCCATCGGTACGTCGGGGTGGATCAACAGTTCGGGAACGCCCTGGCGGAAGCGTCCCATATCGCGATGGCGGCCTTTTTCGGTGAGTCGACGGGAAATCGTACGAACTGGCCCGCCTGGATGAGAGAGCCGCGGCTGCAGGTGGAAGACGGGGCCGATACCCTCTTTCCCGTCAACCGGCGGGCCTCGTTCCCGGTGCCGCAGATCGCTACAAATACGACGCTCCTGGGCAATGTCAGGGCCGAAGGCGAAGCCGGCGGAGTGTTTCGGCGTCTGCATCCACTGCATGTCTTTGACGGGCGACCGGTTGCCACCCTGGGTCTGGCGGCGGCTCTCGCCGGCGGCCCGGGGGCGATGCCGGTTCGCATTGGCATCCGGGACCGAACGGTGGCGGTCGGCGATTGGCGGACCATCCCGATCGATGACGACGGCAAAGCCGTATTGCGCTATCCGGATCCCCGGGATCGGTTTCAAAAATGGACGGCGGCGTCCGTGCTCCAGTCCGTCATGAATGTCACCGCCGGCGATACCAATCCGACTGTGAGGGCGGAGGCCTTTCGGGATGCGCACGTCCTGGTCGGGTTGACCGCTCCCGGCCTGCTGGACCTCAAGCCGACACCGTTGAATGACAAGGCGCCGGGACTGGAGGTGCACGCCACATTCCTCGCCAATCTGCTGGATGATCGGTTTATGCGGCCGGTTTCGCCGATGATGTCGGGCCTGTTCGGGTTCTTGCTCATCGGTGCAGCGGCCGCCTCCATTCGCTTCGGCGGGAAGGCCCGGCACAATCTGTCGGCCGCCGTTGTGTTTCTCCTCCTGCCGGGCGGCGCGGCCACCGCCTTTCATCTGGGAGGATGGGTGTGGCCCTGGGTCTGGCCTACCCTGGGATCCGCGATCTCCATTGGCGGGGCGGTGATCTGGAATTACGCCACCGAAGGGCGACAGAAGCTCTACATCAAATCGGCGTTTAAACATTACTTGAGCCCCGACGTAATCGAAAAACTCCTGGAAGATCCGGATCGGCTCGCCCTGGGGGGCGAGCGGCGGGAGCTGACGATCTTTTTTTCCGACCTGGAGGGGTTCTCGTCAATCGCCGAGCGCATGAGCCCGTCCGAGCTCACGTCTTTTTTAAACGAGTACCTCACCGCCATGACCGATATCATCCTGGAGGAGGGGGGGACGCTGGATAAATACGAAGGGGATGCCATCCTCGCATTCTGGAATGCCCCCCTGGACCAGCCCGACCACGCCGCCCGGGCCTGTCGCGCGGCCGCCCGGTGCGAGCAGGCGCTGGACCGGCTCAATCCGGGCTGGCGAAACCGGACCGGCGTACCGGTCCGCATGCGCATCGGGATCCATTCGGGCGAGGTCATCGTCGGGAACATGGGCTCCGGGAAGCGGTTCGATTACACGATTCTCGGCGATGCGGCCAATGTGGCCTCGCGCCTCGAAGGGGCGAACAAGCTGTTCGGATCCCGCATCATGATCTCGTCACTGACGCGGAATTATGCCGGCGACGCCGTGACGGCGCGAATGCTCGGGGGCATCCAGGTGGTGGGACGGCGGGACCCGGTGTATGTTTTTGAGGTGCTGGGGCTGGATACCGCTGCAGTGCCCGAGTGGATCGAATCCTGGAATGAGGGCCTTCGACATGTCGGCGCAGGGCGCTGGGCCCAGGCGGTGCCTTGCTTCGAGGCGTGCGGGGACGATGCGGCTGCGCGCCTGTATGCGGAACGTTGCCGGGACCTGGCGAATCGCGCAGACGGTCGGTGGGACGGGATCTGGGTGCTCGATCAGAAGTAGAGCGCGGACACACAAGGAGCGGAGCACTATGAAGATCGTCTTTGGCGGGGTCCGGGGGACCGATACTCTGACCGGGTCCGAATTCAGCGAATACGGCGGCGACACCACAAGCTTCCTTCTCGAGGCTTCGGACAATCGCCGGATTCTTGTGGACTTGGGGAGCGGGGCGCACAACGTACGAGAGCGGGCCACCTCAGAAACCGGGACGCTGCCGATCCTGATGACCCACTACCATCTCGATCACCTCTCCGGCCTGCCTGTCTTCAGCCCCCTGTACGACCCCGGCGTGATAATTGATTGCCTGGGCCCGGTCCTCGGGGCCTCCACCTGCGAGTCTGTCTTTCGCTCCATCTTCTCCAGTCCCCTCTGGCCGATCCCGCTCGAGGCCCTCTCGGCCGACATCCGGTTGCGCGACCTCCCCGCCCCCGCCCGGCAAGAGCCGTACGAGTTTCACGGATTCACCATTACCTGGTGCCCCCTGCACCATTTCGAGGGAGCCGTGGCCTATCGGGTTACCGATCCTGGGTCCGGCGTCTCCGTGGTTATCGCCACGGACATGGAGTGGAGGGAGTCCACGGAGGAAGAACAGGAGGCCTTGCTTGAGCTGTGCCGGGCGCCCAAACCGGCGGATGCACTCATCTTCGACGGACATGTGGACGAGAATGCCTACTCCACCTATCGGGGATGGGGGCACAGCACCTGGCGGGATGCCCTCGCGGTCGATGAGAAAACCCGCCCGGACCGATTGTTTCTCACGCATCACGCCCCGTACCACGATGATGAGCACCTGAAGATCATGGAAGCGGACATGCAGGCCGAAAAGCTCAACGCCCGGCTGGCCCGGCAGGGGCAGGAAGTGGAAATCGACTGACGGGGATGAGCGGGACCGTCCGGTCAGGACTCGGCGGAACTGGTTTTGATGTGCAGCTCCGGGTGCTTTGCGGCCACAAAACTGTTCGCCGGCACATCCTCCATGAGAAACACGTTGCCGCCGATCGTGCTGTTTTCCCCAATCGTAATCGCGCCGAGGATCGTGCTGTTGGCGTAGATCACGACATTATCCCGCACCGTGGGGTGACGCTTGATGTGCTTGATGGGGTGGCCCTGCTCGTCCAGCGGAAAGCTTTTTGCCCCGAGGGTCACCCCCTGGTAGACCTTGACGTTGTTCCCGATGTGCGCCGTCTCGCCGATCACCACGCCGGTGGCGTGGTCGATAAAAAAGCCGTGGCCGATCCGAGCCCCGGGATGAATATCGACCCCGGTGCGGGAGTGGGTCCATTCGCTCATGATCCGGGGCACGATGGGCACGTCCAGTCGGTACAATTCGTGGGCCAGCCGATGCGAGGTGACGGCCAGCAGGCCCGGATAGGCGAGTTGGACCTCCGCATAGGTGAGCGCGGCCGGGTCGCCCTTGTATGCGGCGAGGGTGTCTTCAACCAGCCGCTTGCGCAGGCGGGGCATGCCGTGGAAAAACCGGTCCAGCAGGCGGCAGGTCTCCTCTTTGACATCGACGGGATGGCCGGTCTCCTCCGCCACCGCGGCTTGTCCCAGCCACCGGAAGGGCAGGGCGCGCTCGACTTCGGTGCGCAGCAGGCGCCAGGCATGGCTCAGGCGCTTCATCAAAAACACGCCCAGTTCGTCCATTTCGATCGTCCCGGGGGACATTCGCCCCGGCAGCATGACGTCGACCAGGATCTGCAGGGCCTCGGTGACGCGGGTCGTATCCGGACCGGTCCC
The DNA here is from genome assembly GCA_964500395.1 of uncultured Verrucomicrobiota bacterium. Classification (GTDB taxonomy): domain Bacteria; phylum Verrucomicrobiota; class Kiritimatiellia; order CAZCOO01; family CAZCOO01; genus CAZCOO01. Next base: position 638 of record CAZCOO010000017.1, on the reverse strand, counting down.
GAGGACACTGTCCGCCTTGTCCTCCGCGGGATCTGCATAGGTCGGCAACAGGTCGTGGATGACATCGCACATGCAGGCCGTCATCCGATCCGGAGGGTGAGTTTCTCGCGACTCGGTCATGGATTCAACGTTGGGGGGTTCGAGATAAATTGGTCGGGGCGACTGGATTCGAACCAGCGACTTCTACAACCCCATTGTAGCGCTCTGCCAGACTGAGCTACGCCCCGACCGAAGTACAGAGGAGATGTATCATTACGCCAGCGCCGGAGAGGGATCAAGAAGAATCAGGTCTGGATTGACCGGAAGGACCTGACTGGGCAATCAATCTTTGGATCGCCTTGGCGCTCTTCCATGATTTGATCTGTCGCTCCCGCTTTACAGCCGCTGAACGCGTGGCAAACATTTCAGTACAGACCATCTTCCATGGGCCACGTCCGCGGGTCGCTTTGTGTTTGCCGGAGGCATGCTGGTAGTATCGCCGAATCTGGTGGTCCGTGTGGCCCACGTAGAACCGTCCGCTCGACTCACTCTGGAGGATATAGACAAACACCATGAGAGGGGGGCGATCCCGATTGAATCGGGACGACTTCTACAACCCCATTGTAGCGCTCTGCCAGACTGAGCTACGCCCCGACCGA
>CAZCOO010000016.1:0-23914 GCA_964500395.1 uncultured Verrucomicrobiota bacterium | reverse complement strand
GTTCGGCCGGGCGTCCCCGGAGAATCCGAATCGCACTCTCTTTGCCCCCGTTCCCGGCGGAAGCGGCGAAGGGGAGAGTGCGATCAGGATGGGGGAGGATTGTTTTTCTCTACCACCGCACACGTCAGGCCTTGACCTTTGACTTATTGCTCTCGAGCTTCTCGATAGCTATTCTAAATTCGTTTCGGTTGTGGCCTTCGTGCTTCATCCATTTCATTCGGCGGCTGACGGACGATCCGTCGGCCTGCTCTCTCCATCCCCTGGGCACCCGGAAGCAGGAGGAACTTCTTCACCGGCCGGGGCCGTTTCTGGAACCCTGTCCGTTAGCTTGCGAACTTCTTCACCGGTCGGACAAGCCGACCGGGGTCGATTCTGGTGGGGACCCCTGTCCATCGCATTGTAGAGCCGGTTCCGGCGCCGGCCCCCGCCGGGCAACGCCCGTTTGCGGGGCGCGCCCTACCAGGTTTTCCTCCATCCGTGTTCATCCGCGTTTATCCGTGGTTCTCCCCCTCCGCCGGCGGCGCCACGGAGGAGCAGGAGGCTGAGCGCAGGAGACACTTCCCCTTTCCCCGATCCGGCCTATGGCCTATGCTGGCGGATCATGTCCTCACCCATCCGCGAATGCTGGCACATCGAAGGGGTCGTGCAGGGGGTCGGCTTCCGTCCCTTCGTGGCCCGGCTGGCGAGGGACTGCGGTCTCACCGGCTGGGTGAGCAATTCCCCCGAGGGTGTGGAGTTGGAGATTCAGGGCGCGCCGGAACGCATCGCCGCCTTTCGGCACCGGCTCCCCCGGGACCTTCCGCCGCACGCCGTGCCGGCGAAGATGACAAGGTCCCCGGCCCCGGTGACGACCCGGGAAGAGGACGGATTCACCATCCGCCCCAGCCGTTCCGCGGGCGAACACCGCGCCGGCATCCTGCCGGATCTCGCCACCTGCCCGCACTGCCTGGCGGAGATTCGCGATCCGGCCAATCGCCGCTTCCGCTATCCCTTCACCAACTGCACGCAGTGCGGGCCGCGCTACAGCATCCTCCTGCAAACCCCGTACGACCGGCCCCATACCTCCATGCGGGCCTTCACCATGTGTGCGGACTGTCAGCGTGAATACGAGGATCCGTTCGACCGGCGACACCACGCCCAACCCAACGCATGCCCGGTGTGCGGCCCCCAGCTCCTGTGGAGCGATGCCGCGGGAACCACCTGCGCCGCCCGCGACGAGGCCCTCGCCGCCGCGGGCGAGGCCCTGGCGGGCGGAGCCATCGTGGCGGTCAAGGGCCTCGGCGGCTTTCACCTGATGTGCGATGCGGCCCACGACCGGGCGGTGCGCACCCTGCGGGACCGCAAGCGGCGCGGCGATAAACCCTTTGCGGTGATGGTCCCCGACCTGCCCCACGCCCGCCGCCTCGCCCACCTCTCCGCCGCGGAGGAGCGCGCCCTGGCCGGGCCGACGGCGCCCATCGTGCTCGTGGACCGACGGCCGGGCGGGGGCCTTTCGCCCGCGATCGCCCCGCACCAGCGCTCCCTCGGCCTCATGCTTCCCTACACGCCGCTGCACCACCTCCTGCTCGCGGACCTGAACCGGCCGCTGGTCGCGACCAGCGCCAATATCAGCGAGGACCCGATCTGCACGGACAATGCTGATGCACTCCACCGCCTGCGGGACATCGCCGATTTCTTTCTCCTGCACAACCGCCCCATCGTCCGCCCCGCGGACGACTCCATTCTGCACATCATCGACGGCCGGCCCGCACTCCTCCGCCGCGCCCGGGGATACGCCCCGCTGCCGATTGCGATCGCCGAGCCCCGGGCCCCCGCCCTGGCCGCGGGCCCGCAACAGAAAAACACGGTGGCGGTGGTGCGGGGACGGGATGTATTCCTGAGCCCCCACAACGGCGACCTCGACAGCCCGGCCGCGCGACGCGCGTTTGAGGCCGCCTGCACAGACTTGCCCCGCCTCCTGCACCTCGAGCCGGGCCGGGTCCTGTGCGACGCCCACCCGGATTACGCCTCCACCCGGTGGGCCCGCACCCGGCACCACCCCGTCCGCGCCGTCTACCACCACGCCGCCCACGTCGCCGCCGCCCTTGCCGAACACGGACAGGAGACCTCCCCGGCCCTGGGGATTGCCTGGGACGGAACGGGATACGGCGAGGACGGAACCGTATGGGGGGGCGAGGCCTTTCACTGGCGGAACGGAACGGCGGAACGGGTGGGATCCCTCCATCCCTTTCCCCTGCCGGGCGGCGAGGCCGCCGTCCGCGAGCCCCGCCGAACCGCCTTCGGCCTCCTCGCTGCCCTGAACCATCCGGCGGTGCGTGCACCCGAAACCCTGCCCGCCCCCCTCCGCGGGTCCATCGACCCGCGGGAGGCCCGCGTTTGGCGGGGAATGATCGAGCGCGGCCTCAATACGCCCCGCACCTCGAGCATGGGCCGGCTGTTTGACGGGGTCGCCGCCCTCTGCGGCCTGCGGCCGACCGTCGACTTCGAGGGGCAGGCCGCAATGGAACTCGAGGCGCAGCTCGACCCCGCCCTCCCGCTGCCGCCCCCCTGGCCCTTGCCGCTCTTGCCCCCGGTGCCGGATTCGGGTAGGGTCTGGTTCATGGATTGGCGGCCGCTGGTTGACAACCTGTTGCAGGAACTGGCTGTCGGCGCTCCCATCGAGCGTGTAGCCGGCCGGTTCCATGCGGCCCTGATCCGGGCGGTCCCGACCATGGCACGGCAGGTCGGGGAACCGAGGGTCGTTCTCTGCGGAGGATGTTTTCAAAACCGCGTCTTGCTGAGCGGGGCCATAGAGGCCCTGCGGCGGAACGGCTTTCAACCCGTGTGGCCGGAGCGGGTGCCCGTCAATGACGGCGGCATCGCCCTCGGCCAAATCGTGCTGGGAGCGGAACGAAAAGAAGGATGATGGAACCATGTGCTTAGGCGTACCCGGACAGATCCTGGAAATCCTGGACGAAGATCCCGTCACCCGCTCCGGCAAGGTGTCCTTCGGGGGCATCCGCAAGACCGTCAGCCTCGCCTACACCCCGGATGCGGACGTCGGCGACTACGTGATCGTCCACGTCGGCTTCGCCATCAGCAAAATCGAGGAGTCCGAGGCCCGGGAGGTGTTCGAATACCTCAAGAAGATGGATGAACTCGACGAGCTGGAGGCGCCGGCGCAGCCGGCGGGCTGACCCTCCGCGGCCTCAGTCGATCCGGACAATCACGTCGTAGTCGAACGGATCGCCCGGTTCAAACGCGATATCGACGATGGTCACCCGGTCCGCGATCACATCGATGTCTTCCCGGTAGGACCGGCGCCCGCCCTGCTGCTCCAAAACGAGGCGATAGACGCCGGGATCGCGGATATACCGGCGGTCGTCAAAGGCATCCGTCTCCCGCTGTTCCGCGCTGTCGATATACACGCTGACATCGTCCGGGGTGTTGTTGAGGACCACGATGGCGCCCTGCCCGGCCGGCAGGCCCTCGTCGTAGTCATCGTCGTCCAGGTCGCAGCCGGCGACGGCGATCAGGGCCGCGGCGGCGAGGGCGGCCAGGCAATAGGGAACGAATCGGGACAGGCTCATCGGGGTGCTCCTTGTGCTCATGGCGCAGTGTACCGCACGGGGAGGGGTCTGTCCCGCGAATTGCCTCACAAAAATCGACACCCGGCCCTGCGCCTTCCACGGGGCCGCGGGTCCCCTCCTCATCGGTCCCGTGCCGCGGACCGCTAGATATGAAGCGCGCGCTGATCCAGGGCGAGGCTGGCTTCGTGAATGGCCTCGGAGATGGTGGGGTGCGCGTGGACTGTGCGCGCGAGGTCCTCGGCACTGGCGTGGTATTCCATGGCGATGACCGCCTCGGCTATGAGCTCGGAGGCGAAGGGGCCAAAGATGTGAACGCCCAGGATCTCATCGGTCTGTTCATCGGCAATGATCTTGACCATGCCGGTCTGCTCCCGCATGGCCAGGGCCCGCCCGTTGGCCCGCAGCGGAAACGACCCGGTCCGGAAGGAAATACCCTTCGCGGTGAGATCGGACTCCGTCTGGCCGACCCATGCGATCTCCGGCCAGGTATAGATGACCCACGGGATGGCCTCGTAATTGACGTGGGACTTCTGGCCGGCGATGCGCTCGGCCACCATCACGCCCTCTTCGGACCCCTTGTGGGCCAGCATCGGCCCCCGGACCGCATCGCCGACGGCATACACGTGGGGAAGGTTTGTGCGACAGTGGTCGTCCACGTGGACAAAGCCGCTCTCGTCGACATAGAGATTCACTTCTTCGGCGTTGAGGTCGTCGGTGTTGGGCTTGCGCCCCACGGCCACCACCAGCCGGTCGACGTTCAGCGTATGGTCGCCATCGCCGTCCTGATATTTCACCTCCACCCCGTTGTCGCCCGCTTCAGCGGAGAGCACCCGCGTACCCAGGTGAATATCGAGCCCCTGCTTGGTAAACTCCTTGTAGGCGGCCTTGGCGATATCCCGGTCGGTGAACGACAGGAAATCGTCCAGCGCCTCCAGCAACACGACCTCCGACCCGAGGCGGTTCCAGACCGACCCCATCTCCAGGCCGATCACGCCGGCGCCGATCACCCCGAGCGTCTCCGGCACCTTGCGGAATTCCATGGCCCCGCTGGAATCGACGATCCGGTCGTGATCCAACACCACGTTGGGAATGCTGCGGGGCGAGGAGCCGGTGGCAATGATGATATGCTCCGCCTCCACCACGGTGGCCGAATGCTCGTCGTGCGTGGCCCGCACCTCCACCCTCTTTTCGGACAGGAGCCGCCCCTGGCCCTTGAGCCATTGCACGCCGTTTTTCTTGAAGAGCGAGGACACGCCGCCGGTCAGGGTCTGCACGATTTCATCCTTGCGCCGGATCATGGTCTCCAGGTCCAGCGACACCCCGTCGGCCCGCACGCCGTGGGCATCGAGTTCATGGCGCGCCTGGTAGTAGCGTTCGGAGGAATCCAGGAGGGCCTTGGAGGGGATGCACCCCACGTTCAGACACGTCCCCCCCAGCGCCGCTTCGTCGTGCTTGTTGACCCACCGGTCGATGCAGGCGGTCTTCAACCCCAACTGGGCGGCTCGAATGGCCGCCACATAGCCGGCCGGGCCGGCCCCGATGACCACAACGTCGTACGAGTCCATGTGCGTCTCCTTCTGCTTACAGGTTGAGCAGGAACCGGCCCGGTTCCTCCAGCAGCTTCTTGATCATAACCAGGAACGACACCGCCTCGCGCCCGTCCACAATGCGGTGGTCGTAGGAGAGGGCCACGTACATCATGGGGCGGATCACCACGTTCCCGTCTTCGGCCACCGGGCGCTGCTGGATGCTGTGCATCCCCAGGATGCCGCTCTGGGGCGGGTTGATGATCGGGGTGGACAGCATGGAGCCGAATACCCCGCCATTCGTAATGGTGAAGGTGCCGCCCTGCAGCTCTTCCAACTCGAGCTGCCCCTCCTGGGAGCGCTTGGCAAAATCGATGATGCGCTGTTCGATTTCCCCCAACCCGGCCTGATCGGCATCCCGGATCACCGGCACCACCAGCCCGCGCGGGGAACTCACGGCAATGCCGATGTCGTAGTAATCGTGGTAGAGGATGTCGTTCCCGTCGATGGAGGCGTTGATCAGGGGATATTTCTTGAGCGCCTCGACGGCCGCCTTCACAAAGAAACTCATGAAGCCGAGCTTCACGTCGTATTCTTTCTGAAACTCCTCCTGGTAATTGCGGCGGAGATTGACCACTGCCTGCATGTTGATCTCATTGAAGGTGGTGAGGACGGCGGCCTCCTGCTGCACTTGTACGAGGCGTTCGGCCACCCGCCGCCGCAGTCGCGTCATGGGGACCCTCTGCTCGGTACGGCCCGCCGCACTCTGCGGACGCGCCGGAGTCGCGGGGGACGGCTCGCGGGCGGGGGATTCGGCCTCCCCGGCCCCGAGATTGTACTGCGGCTGGGATTTTTCCGGGCGCGGAACGTCCGGGGTCGCGGCGGCCTCGATGTGCCGCAGAACATCCGCCTTCGTGATGCGCCCGTCGCGGCCGGTTCCCATGATGTGGTCGACGTTGAGGTCGTGCTCTTCGATGAGCTTGCGCACAGCCGGGCTCAGGGGCGGCGGCTCGTGTTCGGCCCCGCCCGGCTCTTCCGCCCGCTCGGCTTCGCCTTCCTGTTCCTCGCCCTGGTCGGCCTCTTTTCCCCCTTTCTCTCCCCGCTTCTCTTCCGACTCCTCTTCGTCCCGTTTCGTCTTCTTTTCGTCTTGGCCGGCCGTCTCCGCGGGCGCGTCCTCTCTGGCCTTCTCTTTCTTCTTCTCTTTTTCTTTCTCTTCCCCGCCATCTTCCCCGGCCTTGTCCCCGCCTTCCGGCTCTTCGGCTCCCGCGCCCTCCTCCGCGGCCTCATCCCCCGACGGCGCGGAGGCCTCCGCCTCCGGGTCGATCTCGGCGAGGACTTCGTCCGCCTTCACTGTCGCCCCGGATTCCTTGTGGATCTTGCTGAGAACGCCGTCCGAGGGCGCGGCCACCTCGATCACGATTTTATCCGTCTCGATGTCGACCAGTTTTTCATCCTGCTTGACCGCTTCGCCCTCCTGCTTTTGCCAGTCCATGAGGGTCCCCTCCTCGACTGACTCGGGCAGCGTATTTACTTTGACCTCAACCGCCATCGTCTTGTCCTTTCATCATTCCCGTATCCAATGCATCCACGCCGGATTGGAGTCCGTCAGGCCTTCGGTTCGAAGACGCGGATGGGGACGGGATCTTCGTCCCAGTTCAAATTCAAGGCCGCCTGGACCAACCGGTTCTGGCGGATCAGGTGCCGCTTGTGGCTGCCGCCCGCCGGCGAAGCGCCGTGGAGCCGTCCCGCGTAGTGCAGGGAATGCCGGGGCAACAGGCAGCGCCGGATGTTGTGCTGAATCGAATACCAGGCCCCCTGGTTCATGGGCTCTTCCTGGGTCCAGATTACCTCGCGGGCATTGGGGTAGCGACGCAATTCCCGGGTGAGCGCATCCAGCGGAAACGGATAGAGCTGCTCCACCCGGACCAGGGCGACGCGTTCGTCCCCGCTTTCCCGGCGCGCCTCCAGCAGGTCGTAGAAGACCTTGCCGCAGCACAGCACGATCCGCTCGACGGTTTCCGGGTCGGGGTGGTCGGGGTCCTTGATCACCAGCTTGAAGGAGGGACCGGCGAGATCCTCCAGGGTGGAGAAGGAAAGCTTGCGGCGCAGCAGGCTCTTGGGCCCCATGAAGACCAGCGGCTTGCGGTAGGGGCGCAGCATCTCCCGCCGCAGCATGTGGAAGAGCTGGGCCGGGGTCGTGGGCACGCACACCTGGATGTTCTCATTGGCACAGAGCTGGAGAAACCGCTCCAGCCGGGCCGAGGAGTGTTCCGGTCCCTGCCCCTCCCAGCCGTGGGGCAGCCACAGCGCCAGCCCCGAGAGCCGCCCCCATTTCACTTCCGAGGAGGAAATGAACTGGTCGATCACGACCTGGGCGCCGTTGGCAAAGTCGCCGAACTGCGCCTCCCAGATGACCAGCGTCTTGGGGTCGGTGGTGCTGTACCCGTACTCGAATCCCATCACCGCATTCTCCGAGAGGATCGAGTCCACCACCATGAACCGCGGCTGCCCGGGGTAGAGGTGGGCCAGCGGAATGACGCTCTCCCCGGTGCGTTGATTGTGCAGGACACTGTGCCGGTGGAAAAACGTGCCCCGGCCGGTGTCCTGGCCGGTGAGCCGCACGCCGTACCCGTGATGCAGCAGCGTGGCATAGGCCAGCATCTCGGCGCACCCCCAGTCCATGGGCAGCGCGCCGGCGGCCATTTTGCGGCGATCTTCCACCACCCGGGCCACGCGGGGGTGCAGCTCAAAATCGTCCGGCACCCGGGTGATCTCCGGCCCCAGCCGCTTGATCTCCGCGGCCGGCACCCCGGTGTGCGCATGCTCTGTCCACTTCCGGTGGAGGTAGGGCGACCAGTCGGCAAAGTAGCGAGCCTCTTTCTGCGCCGGCGTGTACAGGCTTACGGCGTCCTTTTCTTCCAGTTCTTTCCGGTAGTCTTTGACCAGGCGATCGGCCTCCTCCTCTTTGAGGACTCCCGCCTTCTCCAACTGCTGTGCGTAGAGGGCGCGCACGGAGTCGTGGGTGGAGATTTTCTCATACATGCTGGGCTGGGTGGCGGCCGGTTCATCCGCCTCGTTGTGGCCGTGGCGGCGGTAGCAGACCATGTCGATGAGAACATCCCGCTTGAAGGTCATGCGGAATTCCAGGGCGAGGCGCGCCACGTAGGCCACCGCCTCGGGATCGTCCCCGTTCACGTGGAAGATAGGGGCCTGCACCACCTTCCCGATATCCGTGCAGTACAGCATGGACCGGGCATCGAGCGGATGGCTGGTGGTGAACCCGATCTGGTTGTTCACCACCACGTGGATGGTCCCGCCGGTGGAGAAGCCCCGCGTCTGGGAGAGGTTGAAGGTCTCATAGACCACGCCCTGGCCGGCCATGGCCGCGTCCCCGTGTATCAGAACCGGCAACACCTGGTTCCGGCGGGCATCGCCGCGGCGGTCCTGCCGGGCCCGCACCGATCCCTCGACCACGGGGTTGATCGCCTCCAGGTGGGACGGGTTGTAGGCGAGCGCCAGATGCATCTCCCCCGTCGGCAGCTCGATGTCCGCGGAGAACCCCTGGTGATATTTCACATCGCCCCGTTCGTGTTCGCCCTCGTCGTCGCCTTCCTGCCCCTCGAAATCCTTGAACAGGTCCATGGGCCGCTTGCCCATCATGTTGACCAGCACATTCAGCCGGCCGCGGTGGGCCATGCCCAACACCACTTCCTTGACCTGCCGCTTTCCGGATTCGCGGATCACGGTATCCAGGAGGGGAACCAGGCTTTCGCCCCCCTCGAGCGAGAACCGTTTCTGCCCGGCGTACTTGGTGTGAAGATAGCGCTCCAGCCCCTCGGCCGCCGTGAGCTGGCGCAGGATGTCCTTCTTTTCCGGGGAGGTGAAGCGCGGTTGCGAGCGGCTCCCCTCCAGCCGGTCCATAATCCACTGCTTCTGCTCGCGATTGCGCAGAAACATGTACTCCACCCCGATGTGTCCCGTGTAGGTCTGCTTCAGGACGTCCACCACGTCCCGCAGCGATCCCAGCGACAACCCGCGGAGCGAGCTGGTATTAAACTGCATCTCCAGGTCGGATTCACTCAACCCCTGGAATTCCAGATCGAGGTCCGGCACCGGCGGCGTCTCCCGCAAATCGATCGGGTCCAGATCCGCCACCAGGTGGCCGAGCAGGCGGTAGGAGTGGATTAGCCGCAGGACGGCCGCCTGCTTGGCGGCCATGGCCGTTTCGGAATACAGGGAGGAGGGGGTCCCCCCCGCGGCGTAGGTCACCCGCTGCCGGGCATTCTCCCGGAGCCGCCCGATGATGTCGGCATGCCGATGCTCCAGGGTGACGTCGCCGTTATCCTTGTGCAGATCCTCGAAGAAGGCCCGCCAGGTCTGCGGCACTCGATCCGGCTCTTCCAGAAACTGCTCGTGCAACTCCTCGATAAAAGGCGCATTCGACGCGTATAAATATGTGTTGCGCAATTGCTCTTCGAGCTTCGACATCCTCCGCCTTCCTCCTGCCGGCGGTTACCAGTACCGGTTGACAGGTCCAAAATAACCCGAAACCCTACGGGATAAACCCCCAATTTCCGAAAATTTCCCGACTCACGGCCCCGTCCGCGTCATCCATCCGCGCCCGCGGTCACGGGTTTCGCCACCGGCGGGTGCATGTAGAGGGGCCGCAGCGGCTCGCCCTCCTGCCCCCGCTGACAGCGACCGACCGCCAGCGCCCCGACCGCGGCGGCCGAGGGAAAGACCGGTTCGGTCACGACGTCGGCCTCCGGCCCGGCGCAGGCCCGCAGCGTCTCGCCGATGCGGTCCCACTCGGGTGTCGCCACCACCTCCCCCGGGCTCAGCAGGCCCCGGAGTTCGTCCGGAGCGAGCAGGCGCCAGTCCGCCACCATCTCCGGCGCGGCGCGGCCGACCTCAAACCCGCCGGCCCACCACTGCCCCCGCCGGGCATCGCCCACAATGCGGACGGGGCCGGTATGCTCCCTCTGTCGGGCAATCTGCAGGGCTGCCGCCGCCCCGCTGCTCACGGCGATCACCGGACACCCATCGGGCAGGGCCAGGGCCTGGGCCGCCGCCAGGGCCGCGCGCATGCCGGAATAATTGCCGGGCCCCCGCCCCACGGCGAACACATCCACGTCCGCATACCGGCCGGGCAGCCGGCCCACGCAGGCCTTCAACGCATCGAAGAGCGGCCCGTTGCCCCGGTTGCGGCCCGTCCACTCCCGCTGTGCCGTGACCTCGTCCCCCTCCAGCAGGGCCACGCTGCCCACCGCACTCGAACATTCAATCGCCAGACAGTGCATGGCCCTCTCCCGTACAAATGGTGATGTCCCGGTGATCCGGGGACTCCCCCCGGACCAGGGAGACGTGCAGGGTGCGCCCGGGCAGATAGCCGTCCACCCGCTCCGCCCACTCGATCGCCGTGACCCCCCCGCCCTCCAGGATCTCCTCCAGCCCCATCTCCAGGACCTCCACCGGATCGTTCAGTCGATACAGATCCACATGCGACAGCAGCAGGCGGCCCGGGTACTCGTTGACCAGCGTATAGGTCGGGCTGCTCACGGGAACGCTCACCCCCAACCCGTCCGCCAGTCCCTGGACAAAACAGGTCTTGCCCGCGCCCAGGGGGCCGTGGAGGGCGATCACGCTCCCCGGCACCAGGGTCAACGCCAGATCGGCCGCCACCCGCTGGGTCTCCTGCCATCCGGCCGACTGAAATACACGCTCACTCATCAAAACTGCTCCTTGAAGGTGTCAAAATCGTGCCGCAGGCGATCCAGCTCTTCCCGGAGCCGGCCCACAGCCGCTTCCAACCGGTCGAGCCGGTCCGGCTCCACGGCCGCCGGCGACGGGGCGGCATCCGGCTCGGGCGGGGGCGGGGGCGGGGACGGGGGGAGCTCGTCAACCGGGCCGGAGAGCAGGTGCACAAACCGGCTTTCGCGGCGTCCCGGGCCGGGGGCAATCTGCTGCACCAGCGGCTCCGGTTCGTTTCGCCGGAGGGCATCCAGGGTGCGGTGAACCGCCCCCGGGTCGGGAAACGGATGCAGACGCTGCGTGTGCGCCTTGAGTTCCCCGGCCGTCTGCGGCCCGCGCAGCATGAGGGCGCACAGGATGGCCAAATCCTCCTCGGCATGGGGGATAAACTCCGCCACGTCGTGCCGGAATTTCGGGACCCGGCTGCCCGCCTCCGACACCTGGCAAACCACCTTGTGCCGGTACCGCAGCGTATCCAGCGCGCTCATCACGTCCGCCTCTCCCAGGTTCATGACGGGATCGCGGTTCGACTTCTGATTGCAGGCCGCCACCAGGGCCTTGACCGTCATGGGGTAGTACTCCGGCGTAGCCATCGATTTCTCGATGAGCGACCCCAACACCCGCGTCTCGATATCGCTCAGTTCAAACATAGCTCTGCAACCTACCGGCCCCGGGTGAAAAATGCCAGTCGGAACCCCCAACACCCGGCGCCACTCGCCGCGGGAGGTCCCGGCGCCGGCCTCCTCCGGCCGGTCCATCGCCCCCGCCCTCTGCACTTGAATTGGCGGCCGCGGTGCCGTATTAATGAGAGTCCCTTTCATCCCGAAAGCAAATCGCCATCCCTATCAGGAGACAAAGCGTATGAACATCCCACTGCGGTGCATTTGTTTCGCGGCCGCACTCGCCGTCGCCGCCGGCACAGTCGGCGCCCCGGACGCCCGCGCGGAGACAGGGAGCGCCGGCACGCCCCACATCGTCTGCGACAATCCGACGTGGTCGTTCGGCGCGGTCGACAACAACCAGGTCATCGAACACACCTTCGTCCTCGCCAACCGCGGGGATGCCCCGCTGAAGATCGAGCGCACCCGCACCTCCTGCGGGTGCACCGTCGCGAATGTCCCCGACAAGACGCTCGACCCGGGCGAGCAGACGGAACTCACCGCCCGCCTCTCGCTCAAGGGCCGGCGCGGCCGGCAGAACAAAACCATCACCGTCGTCTCCAACGACCCGGACACGCCCAACCTGCAGCTCCGGCTGCAGGGCGAAGCCGTGGCCGCGATCACCGTCAGCCCCCGCCACCTCTTCTTCGGCCAGATCGGGGCCGATGAGGTCGTGGAAAAACGGGCCGTCATCATCTCCCGCAACGAGGATCTCGACATCTCCGGCATCGACGTGATCGCCAAGGGGTTTGAGGCCGAGAGCAAAACCCTCGAACCCGGCCGCAAGCACGAAATCGTCGTTCGCACCACCCCGCCGCTCTCCCCCGGCCGGCTCCAGGGGAACATCGCCGTGGAGACCACCAGCGGAAAGCGCTCCCGCATCCACCTGCCCATCCGCGGCAACGTGGTCGGCGCGCTGGCCTACGCCCCGGAACGGATCGTGCTGGCCGACCGCCAGGGCTCGCCGGTCACCCGCTATATCGTGGTGCGGCCCGGCAACCGCAAATCCTTCCGCATCGAAGAGATCCAGTTGCCCAGCACCAATATCAAATACAATGTCTTTTCCATGAACCGCAACGGCTACCGCATCCAGTTGAGCAATCTCGTCGCCTCAGAATCCCTTCACGGCAAGAGCGTGAAGATCGCTACGGACGTGGCCGAGATGTCGCAAATTGAAATCCCCATCACCGTGCAGGGCCTGTGAGCATCGTCCGGACCATTCTGTTTGCCGGGAGCCTGTTCCTCTTGCCCGCCGCGCTGCCGGCCGCCCCCGCCACCAATCCCGCACCGGCGGCGGCCGCCATTCCGTATTTGCCGTCCGTGGCGGAACTCGTCTCCCTCATCCAGTCCAACGGCATTGCCGAGGCCGCCGGCTCCGCTTCCGAAGAACACCGCCGGGAACTCCTGCAATCCGTCGCCCGCGTGTTCGATCCGGGCGCCGAGGTCATGGATGCCGATGCCTGGGAGACCCGGCAACAACGCCGGCAGGGTCGCGTCCGGACAATCGATGCGGCCCTCGCATTGTCCAATCACGTATTCACCGTAACCAACCCGGGAAATTCCGGCGCCCTGCAGGCCGGGGACAGGCTGATCGCCGTGGACGGCGAATCCGTCGAGTCCTGGGATCTCACCCGGCTGCTGCATACCCTCCGCGCCGATCCGGCCGGCCCGCCCCGCCTCGCCCTCACCCTCCAACGGGGAGAGACGGTGCTGACGACATCGGTCGACCGCGTCACCCGGGATCTCCCCCTCACGGCCGCGGCCGAATCCTGGCCCTCCGACCTGTTCTACATGCGGCTCAACGGGCTCTACGCCGACCGGGAGGACGAGGATCCGGCGGCCGCCCTTCGGGAGGGAGCCGCGCAGGCCGAAGCCGGGGTCATCCTCGATCTTCGCGGGGCCGATGGGGTCGATCTCGACCGGGCCGCGGAGCTCGCCGGCTGCTTTGCCGACCCCCACGGGTTTCTCTTCGCCTTTCGCGACCGGGCGGGCCAGGACCTGGCCGTCTACCACGCCCCCGAAGACGCGCGCCGCCTGGAGGTGCCCGCCATGGTCCTCATCGACCGGCACACCTCGGGCGCCGCCGAGGTCCTCGCCGCCGCCCTGAAAAACAGCCTGCGCGGGGCCATGCTCATCGGCACGGTCACCGCCGGCGACATGGAAGTCCGGCGCCCGCTGGAGCTGGACGCCGGCCGCGTGGCCTACCTGGCCGTTCGCCGCCTGGACCTCGCCGACGGCAGCTCCTTTACCGGGCACACCGGCATCCGCCCCAATATCCAAATCACCCGGCTCCGCACCCCGCCCCCGCCGGCCGGCGGGAACGAAGAGGAACCGGACCCGGACACCCTCCTGCCCGAAGAGCGGGAGGACCGACAACTCGCCCGCCGGGTGGCCGGCGACCCCGCCCTGCGCCGCGCCGCGGACATCCTGCTCGGACTCAACGCATTGGACATCAAGGCCCTTGGAAACTGACATCCTCCAGTGTGATGCACAATCGCCCGACCCTTCGATTGTGCGGCGCGCCGCCGCGGTCCTCCGCGAAGGGGGCCTGGTTGTGTTCCCGACCGAAACGGTGTACGGTCTCGCGTCCGATCCCGATCCGGACTGCATCCAATCCATCTACGAAGCCAAGGGGCGCGACGAGAACAAGCCGGTTGCTTTCTTTATCCGATCCACCGACCAGGTCCGGGAGCTGGGCGCCGCCCTGCCCCCCTCGGCCAAACGGCTGGCGGAGGCCTTCTGGCCGGGTGCGCTGACGCTGGTATTGCCGGCGGAGGGCGGGGACTGGATCGGCTTCCGCTATCCGGACCATCCCCTCCCCATCGCACTGCTCGAGGCCCGCGGGCGGCCGCTGGCCGTGACCAGCGCAAACCGCAGCGGAGAGCCCGCGGCCATGGATGGCGACCAGGCCCGGCAAGCCCTCCAAGGGCGCGTGCGGCTGCTCCTGGACGGCGGGCCCGTGACCGGCGGCGTACCCAGCACCGTCATTCGCGTGGGCCGGACGGGGGACCCCGAGATTCTGCGGGAGGGCGCCCTGGACCGGGCGACCTGCCTCCGCATCGCCGGAGATACGGCATGAACGAAACCCGCACCCGCATGAACATCCTGTTTGTCTGTACCGGCAACATTTGCCGCAGCCCCATGGCCGAAGCGCTGTTCCGTCATCGAATCGGGGCCCGGGCCGCCTGTGCGGCGGGATCCGCCGGGGTGGCAGCGCCGCCCGGGACCCCCGCCAGCGAGGAGGCCGTCGAGGCCCTGCGCGAATGGGGCATCGACCTCGAGAACCACCGGAGCCGGTCCCTGACGCCGGGGCTCGTCGAGGAAGCCGACCTGATCCTGGTCATGACCTGGCAGCACCGGCAGCAAATCCTCGCTCTGTCCCCCCAGGCGGAAGACAAGATCAAACTCATCACGGCGTTCCAGACCGATGGCGGCGGCGCCGATATTCCCGATCCCATCGGCCAGTCCCTTACCACCTATCGCCATGTCCGCGACCGGCTGGACAGCGCCGTCTCAGACCTTATCCTCGCACTCCTTGAAACCGGACAACTCCACCTTACCGAAACAGAAGGGCAGGACACATGAAGATTGTACTCGGCGCCGATCACGGCGGTCTCGACATCAAGAGCAAACTGATTGAGCAACTCCGGCAAACGGAGCACGAAGTCGAGGACCTCGGCCCATTCAGCCCCGAACATGTCGACTATCCCGACTACGCCCTCGAAGCGGCCCGCCGGGTCGCCGATGAGCAGGCCGATACCGCGGTGTTGATCTGCCGGTCCGGCCTCGGGATGAGCATCGCCGCCAACAAGGTGCCCGGGGTTCGCGCGGGGCTGTGCTGCACCCCCGGGATGGCCGTCTCCGCCCGCACCCACAATCACGCCAATGCCCTGTGCATCGGGGCCGATCTGGTATCCGCCGACGAGGCCGCCGACATCCTCTCCGCCTGGCTGGAAACGAGCTGGGAAACCGGCGGCCGGCACGAGCGCCGGGTGGGCAAAATCACATCCCTGGAGATCAACCAGGATGCCCACCCCGCCGTCCGGGCCGTCGACCCGGACATCTACGAGGCGCTTCGGGCCGAGGGCGTCCGGCAGAAACAGAATATCGAGCTGATCGCCTCCGAAAACTACGCCGACAAAGCGGTCCGGGAAGCGCAGGGCTCGCTCATGACCAACAAGTATGCCGAGGGCTACCCCGGCAAGCGCTGGTACCACGGCTGCGAACACGTGGATACAGCCGAGCAGCTCGCCATCGACCGCGCGCGCGAACTCTTCGGCGCCGAACACGCCAACGTCCAGCCGCACAGCGGCAGCACCGCCAACATGGCCGTCTACTTTGCCATGCTGCAGCCGGGTGATCCCATCCTGGCCATGGACCTCTCCCACGGCGGGCACCTCACCCACGGCAATCCCATCAACTTCTCCGGCCGCTTCTTCACCATCATCCCCTACGGGGTGGACCGGGAAACCGAGTGCATCGATTACGACGAAATGGAACGGCTGGCCGTGGAGAACAAACCCCGGCTCATCTGCTGCGGCGCGAGCGCCTACTCCCGGGTCATCGACTTTGCCCGCATCCGGGAAATCGCGGACAAGGTCGGCGCCTACCTCATGGCCGACATCGCCCACATCGCCGGCCTCGTCGCCGGCGGCGCCCACCCCAGCCCCGTCCCGCACTGCGACTTTGTGACCACCACCACCCACAAAACCCTCCGCGGCCCCCGCGGCGGGCTCATCCTGTGCCGGGAAAAATTCGCCAAGGACATCAACAAAATGATCTTCCCCGGCGTCCAGGGCGGCCCCCTCATGCATGCCATCGCGGCCAAGGCCATCGCCTTCCACGAAGCGATGCAGCCCGAGTTCCGCGAGTACGCCCACCAGATCGTGCGCAACGCCCGCGCCCTCGCCGAGACCCTCACCGAGCAGGGCATTCGCATCGTCTCCGGCGGCACGGAAAACCACTGCTTCCTGGTGGACCTCAACGCGCAGAACCTCACCGGCCGGGATGCGGCAACCCTGCTGGACCGGGCCCGGATCACCGTGAACAAAAACGCCATCCCCTTCGACTCGCGAAGCCCCTTCGTCACCTCCGGCATCCGCATCGGCACCCCCGCCGTCACCACCCGGGGCATGAAAGAAGACGAGATGCGCACCATCGGCGAGTTCATCGGGACCCTGCTCAACGACCCGGAAAACGACGACCGGGTGCAAGACATCCGCCGCCGCGTTGTCGACTTCACCGACCCCTTCCCCGTTCCCTGAGCGCGGCCTTTTGTAACGGCCTCTGCGGCGCGACCCGACTCAAACCCGGCGGGTCGGGTTCACCCCGGCCCGCCGAACGATGCCGCCCGCGACGGCCCGCGCCTCGCCCACAGCGCGCGAAGGGTGCGAGAGAGGCGGATCCCGCCGCCATCGCGCGTTCCGGTGCGCATCGCCTTCCCCACTCCCCCGACGCACCGTCCGGGCACGCGCGGGAGACGCAGGAAGGGTTGATCCTGACGCTCTTCGGGATAGACTGAAGAGAAAGGAGTGTCTCATGACCAAACCCGCCATCCTGGTTCTCACACTCGCATTCAGTTTCCCCGCCGGCCTCTCCTGCCCCGCGGCGGAGCCGGCCCCCAACGCGTCCGCTTCGCTCGCCCGGAGCCAGAATCGCTTCGCCCTGGATCTCTACCAATCCATCCGGGAGCGCGACGGCAACCTGTTTCTGTCCCCCTACAGCATCGCCGCCGCCCTGCGCATGACCGCGAGCGGCGCCCGCGGCGAAACCGAAGCCGACATGCAGGCCACCCTGCACACCGCCGGGCTCACCGGCGGCGTACACACCGCCGGAGCCCGCCTTCGCCGGCAGGTCGAGGCGGATGCCGCCGCGGGGACCAATGAACTCGATATCGCCAATGCCCTGTGGATCCAGCATGGCGCCGATATCCGGCCCGATTTCCAGGATTTGATGGAGACCCGGTACGAAGCGGGCATCCGGGCCGTCGACTTCGCCCGGGAGCCGGACCGGGCCGCCGCCGAAATCAACCGGTGGGTCAGCCGGGCCACGCAGGGCCGGATTCCCGATCTCGTCCCGCCGGGAGCCGTCGGGCCCATGACCCGCCTCATCCTGGCCAACGCCATCTACTTCAAAGGCCTGTGGGCCACCCCCTTTGACAAGGCCGATACCGTTTCCGCTCCCTTCCACACCCCGGACGGGCAGGAGATGGAGACCCCCTTCATGCACAACAAACTTCGGGCCGGATTCTCCCGGTCCGACCGCCTCGACCTCCTGGAACTCCCGTATGCCGGGGACCACCTGAGCATGGCCATCCTCCTCCCCCGAGGCCAATCCCTGGCGGACCTGGAGTCCTCCCTGACGCCGGATGGCCTGGCGGCCCGGCTGAAAGAGGTGCGCCGGCGGGAGGTGGACGTCTACCTTCCCCGGTTTCGCATCACCACCCGCTTTTCCCTCGCCGGCACCCTGCAGACGCTCGGCATGAAACGCCCGTTCTCCCGCAAAGCGGACTTCTCCGGGATGAGCCGCAGCATGGATCTCTTTCTCTCCGACGTCATCCACAAGGCCTTTGTGGAGATCGACGAAAAGGGAACCGAAGCCGCCGCGGCCACCGCCGTGACGGTCGTCACGACCGCCCTGCGCCCGCCCCCGCCCGTCTTCCGGGCCGACCGCCCATTCCTCTTCCTGATCCGCCACCGGCCCACCGGCGCCATTCTCTTCCTGGGGCGCCTGGAAAACCCGCAAAGGTCCCCGTAGGGACCCCGGCCGGCTCGCACAAAAACAGCCGGCCAATTCCTCCGCCCGGATTGACTCTCCGGAAATCTTGTGTAGAACTCCCGTGGGGTCGGGCCCCTGTACGTCGGGGCGGGGCGGAATTCACGGCTGCGGGCCATGCCCGGCCATACCATCAGAATCAATACGGGGGGAATGCTCAATGTCGATTGCCTTTGATGCCTTTTCGAATGAATACGACGAATGGTTCAAAAAAAACGAGGCCGTCCTCGAGTCGGAGGTGCGCCTCGTCGCGCGGGCCCTGGGGGACAATCCCGGAGAGACGCTGAGCGTCGGCTGCGGGACGGGGCTGTTCGAGCAGCTCCTCGCCTCTCAATTCGGGATTTCTGTCGGATCGGGCATCGAGCCCTCGGAGCCCATGGCCGAGGTCGCGCGAAAGCGCGGCATGACCGTCACCCTCGGCGGGGGAGAGGAAATCCCCTGCGACGATGAACAATTCGACACCGTCATGTTCAACGGCTCCCCCAGCTACATCGAAGACCTGGACAAGGCCGTCCGCGAGGCCCTGCGCATCCTGAAACCGGGCGGGCGCCTCATCCTGATCGATGTCCCCGCCGAGAGCTCCTACGGCCTCCTCTACCGCCTGGGCGGTGAAATCGGGACCTGGGACGACGAGCGCCTCAGCGGGGTTCTGCCCCCGGCGCCCTACCCCGTAGAGCTGGCCGGCGGAGCCATCTGGCGCACCACCCAAATGCGGATCGATATCCTGGAGCGCGCCGGCCTGCAGGCCATCGAGTCCTGGCAAACCCTCACTCGCCACCCGAAATATTCCAACGACTCCCCCGAAGACCCCCGCGCCGGCCATGAAGCGGGCGATTACGTCGCCGTCATCGGGACCAAACCCCCGCACAACACCGGCTCAGCATGAATGTCTCCGGGTTTGCCGAAGAATGCCGCCGGGCCTGTAAGGCGGACTGGGAGGCCGTGATAGACCACCCCTTTGTCCGGTCGCTGGCCGAAGGCTCGCTGACCCCGGCCCGGATCAATACCTACCTTCAGCAGGACGGCCTCTACCTGGCCGGCTATGTCCCCGTCTGCCGCACCCTGGCCCGGCGGTCGCCGACAGACGCCGACCGCGCGCTGTTCGAGGAATCCGCCGTGCTCTCCGAAGAGGGGGAACAAGGCATGCAGGCGGAGCTTCGCAACGCCCTCGACCTCCCCCCGGCGCCGCCCGCCGCGCCCCTCCCCGCCACCCGGCGCTACCTGGAGCACGAACAGCACGCCGCCGAAGACCCCTCCCGGCTCGTCGCCCTGGCCGCGGCTATCCCCTGCAACTGGACCTACGCGGAAATCGGCCGCCGCCTGCCCGGCCTCATGGCCGCCGGCCCCTCCCCCCACCCCTACGCCGACTGGATCGCCCTCTACGCCGGGGACGATGTCCAGGACCTCGCCCGCCGCTGGATCGATTGCCTGAACCGGTGGGCCGCCGACGCCTCCGGCAGGGAACAGTCCGCCGCCCGCGACGCCTTTGGCCGGAGTGTCCGCCTGGAATTCGCCTTCTGGGACCAGGCCTGGCAGGCGCGGTAGACCCCCATACGAAACAGGCTGACCGGATTTGCGATTTTGTCCGATGGAAACGGCGCCCCATCGAGGGTAGGAAAGTGGATGTTGGCCAACCCCAGGGAGGCGGCGATGACCACCTTGATGATATCGGCGGAGAATACCCCGCGCCTGATCCGCATCCTCAAAAGCTACCGATCCGATCTGCGCATGGAAATCCGGCGTACCAGCAACCGCGACTTCCGCGAATCCCTCGTCGAGGAAGAGCACTTTCTCCGCTCCATCCTCCGTCAACTCGAATCCGCCTGTGCCGACCATGTTTGATCGACACGCCCTCCCCGCCCGCCTCGACCCGGAGAAGACACCCCCTTTCGGCGGATGAGCGATCCGCCTCTCCCCCGTTTTTTCTACACATTCCGGCCGAATTCCTGTAGGGGTCGAGGGAGCATCAAAGGGTAAGGAGGTTCATCATGATGTATCGCCTCGGGGTGGTTTCTTTGGCTGCGGTCGTCGTCCTGGCCGCCGGTGCGCACGTCTCTCATGCTCAGGTCCCGGAATTGATGAATTACCAGGGACGCCTCGTCTCGGGGACCAATCTGGTCAATACCCGAACCACCATGGTCTTCCGGCTCCACGACGAGTCTCTATCCGTGGTCTACGTGGAAACACAGCAGCTATCCATTGTCGACGGGTTGTATTCAGCCCACATCGGGGCCTCCAACCCCGTGCCCGGCTCCCTCCGGGCCGCCGGCACCAACGAAGAACTCTATATCAGCGTCCAGGTCGGGGACGGCCCCTCGCTTCTTCCCGCGGAACGGGTGACCGCCGTCCAGTACGCCCTCTGGGCCGGCGGCGTCACCGGCGGCGCAATCCAGTCCTCCATGCTGGCTTCCGGGGCCGTGACCGCCGCCAAAATCGAGTCCGGCGCCATCCGCAGCAATCACCTCGCCGCAGACAGCGTGGGAAGTGCGCAGCTCGCCGACGACGCCGTGCAGGGCGCCCATGTCTCCGACAACGCCATCGCCTCCAACAACATCCAGCCCGGCGCCGTCAGTACCCGGGAGCTGACCAAATCCTACCGCTCCGGCTTCATCGAGTACGCCGACACCGTCCAGACCGGCACCATTGACTTCGCGGCCTACACCGCGGACGAGGTCGTTCCCCTCTCGCCCCCCTTCTCCACCCCCCCGGCCCTCACCCTCGGCCTGCAGACCGATGCCACCAACGTGAACTGGACCGCCCCCCGGCTGCTCGATGCAGGACCCGCCGGCTTCCTCGCGCGGCTTTCCATCCCCTCAAATGTCAACTTCAGAATCGACCGTGTCGGGAATCTCAGCGCGGGCACTGCCGTCTCCATCGCCCGAGTGGCCAACCGGCCGGCCGTGGCGTACGACGACCGCGACCTTGGCGTTCTCTATTATTGCCGGGCCGAGGACCCCTACGGGATCGAGTGGGGCACCCCCCTCCCCGTCGCCACCACGAACAGCAGCGGGAACGCGTGCGACTTGGCCGTCATCAACGGCTATCCGGCGATTGCGTTTCAAGAATCCTCCTCGCAGGACCTGTACTACGTCCGTGCATCCAACGCGGTCGGCTCCGCCTGGGCCCCGCCGATCCGCGTCCATACCAACGGGCGCGCCGGCAATATAACCGGCCTGCTCGAAGTCAACGGCCGCCCGGCGATTGCCTTTCAGGAAGGGACATCCGATGACCTGTTCTTTATCCGCGCCCTGGACAGTGTCGGGACCGTATGGCCCAGCCCCACCCTCGTCGCCACAAACATCGGCACCTACCCCATCTCCATGAAAATCATCAGCACCCTCCCCGCCATCGCCTACCAGGATGGCGCCGGCGACTACCTGCGCTACCGCCGGGCCGATGACGTGAACGGCTCGGCCTGGACCACCGCCCCCTCCGTTCTCGACACCAACGAGAATACCGGCCAATACGCCTCTCTCGCCGTGGTCAACAATCGACCGGCCATCGCCTACCGCCGCTACGAGAGCGGGCCGGGGGCCGTGATCTACTACATCCGCGCCGAGGATAGCACCGGATCCGCCTGGCCGGCCGATCCGATCGCCGTCTACACCAACAACGCCGGAAGCTACGCCTCCCTCAGCGTGGCCGCGGGGGTCCCGGTCATTGCCGCGCAGGATGAGGAGTATGATCGCCTGCTCTTTATTGCCGCACACGATGCCGACGGCGACTATTGGGGAGACGGCCGCCGCCTCACCCCGGATATCGGCCACAGCGCAAACGTCACGGCAATCGACATGACGACAATTGGCGGGGCGCCGGCCGTTACCTATGCGCAGAGCCCGGGGACAAACGATACAATTCACTTCATCCGCTCGGGCAATCCCCCCGCCGACGCCCGGGCCCATTGGATCGCCGTCGAACCGTAAATCCCCCCCCGGCCGCCGGCCCCGCCCGCTCCCTACAGCAGGCCCCGGGGGATGGCCCGGTCCCAATTTTCGGCAAACACCCGTGCCCCCCTTCACCATTGACACAGCGCATATAGATGTTTTGGTGGAGGAGTGCGCGGACTGTGTCCGCAGAGAAGACTGAATCCAAATCCATCAGCCAAAACCAGAGAGGTTTTTATGGTCATTGCCAGAGAGAAAAAACTCCGCTTCGGAACCGGCGTGGTCGCCATCCTCGGGGCCGTCGCCATCACCGCCTGCGGCCAGGCAACCGACACAGCGCCGGAGCAGAGCCGGCCGGCCGCTCCATCGCCCGACCAGCAGGAAGCGCCCCAGCTCTCCCTGCAGGCCCCCTCCACGCAGCAGGGCGGGATGAGCCCGCAGCAATCCATCCGCCAGCGGGCCATGCAGAACCAGCAGAAACTGCAGGGCATTCAGCAGAAGGCCCTGGAAGAAAATGAAGCGCTGCAACAGCAGCAGGAAGATATCCAGTCCATGGTCGAAACCCGCATGGACGAACAGCTCGAGGGCACCACGCTGGAGGAAGAACAGCAAAAACTCACCGACCTGCGCGATGAACTCCAGGCCGCCGGCCAGGGCGCCGAAGGCAACCAGGAACTCATCCGGGAATATCGCGAGACCGTGCAAAGCCTCCAGATGGCCGAACGCTCCGTTCTGCAGGATGAAGAAGTCCAGCAGGCCCAGGAAGAATTCCGCGAGGACCTCCTGACCGCCATGAACGAGCAGGATCCCAATACCGACCAGCTCATCGAAGAACTCACCGACATCCAGCAGCAGCTCCAGCGCCGGCAGATGCAGCGCCAGATGCAGCAGCAGATGCAGGGACAGGGGCAGCAGCAGATCCGCATGCCCGGCGGGGGCGGAGACGCCCAGGGGTCCGGGATGAATCAATAAACACCGGCCGCACGGGGACGCGGGGAAACCCGCGGCCCCCACGCTTTGTTTCAGGCCGCGTCGGAGGTCTTACTCCGGCGCGGTCTTTTTTTGCCGGCGCCGCTTCTGAATCACCCGGCTGTAGATCGCCGCGTTCACCAGGATCACCCCCACCCCCAGCGCGATCTCCATCTCCTTGGTCATCGGGCCCGGATAGATCACGGGCAGCAGATAGTGCTCAACAAACCCCTCCCCCGTGTAGGTCCCGCCCCCCGCCGCGCGGCGCAGATTGTTTTCCAGCGGCGTCAACGGACACACCCAGCCGAAAAACGAAATCAGCGCCCCGTACGCCGCCACCGGCAGGTGAATCCACACCGCCTTCCGCCGCCGGAGCACCCACAATCCTCCAAACACCACCATGAGGATAAACAGGAGGTGGACAATCAACACCGCATCCGCCAGAACTCGATAAATCATGACGAACGAATACGCCTTTTGCCCCGCCCCTTCAAGTCCGGCCTCCCGGGCCGGGAATCTCCCATGCCAATCTCGCGGCAGATGCAGGAGCCGCCACACTGTGCGGCTGGGGCCGAGCGGCGGGCGGGGTTGTCTGGGTCCGGGGCGGGGTTTGCCGCCATAGCCGAGCGCAATCATCAGAAGGGCGAAAGAGAGGCGTTCCCGCAACGCGACGCAATCCGGCGGGGCCAACCCGCCCTACCCGGAGGTCGGCTCACCCTGATAGGAGGGTCGAATGCGAACCTCCCTGTAGCCACGCCGTTGTACGGCGTGCGTCCCCCGGC
>CAZCOO010000015.1:0-24246 GCA_964500395.1 uncultured Verrucomicrobiota bacterium | reverse complement strand
CCCTGTGCCCCTGAGTGTAGCAGCTCGAACTCGACAGGTGGGGCATTCAAACAAGTATCACCTAACTGAAGAGCGAATTGGAGAAGGTGGAGCGCCACCGGGACGAGCTGCGCAAGGGGCGCCGACGGCACGGATGGACGCTGTTCTCCCTCGTGGGGTACACAAACGCCGGCAAATCGACGCTGATCAATGCCCTGTCCGGGTCCCGGGTGCGGGCCTACAACCAGCTCTTTGCCACGCTCGATCCGACCACGCGCCAAATCGACCTCCCCAATATGGCGCCGGCCCTGCTCACCGATACCGTGGGCTTCATCAAGAAACTGCCCCACCACCTTGTGGAGTCCTTCAAGGCAACCCTGGAAGAAGTGATTCAGGCGGACTTTCTGCTGCATGTCATCGATGCCTCGCACCCCCAGGTCGATCAGCAGGTGGAGGCCGTCGACGATGTTCTGGAGGAACTCGGGGTGCGGGGAAAACCGATGCTGGCGGTTTTGAATAAGATGGATCAGCCCGCTGCCGCGGGCCGGGCCGGGCGCCTGAAAGGGCGGTTTCCCTCCGCGGTATGCGTGTCGGCCCGGACCGGCGAGGGATTGGACGACCTGCGGCACGCCATGGCCGATTGCCTCAGCGACCGGCAGGTCTCCATGGACCTGCGCATCCCGGCCGGGGACGGGGCCGCCATGGCCGCGGTGCGGGCGACCGGCGGCGTCCTGCGCGAGGAATACGATGACGATGGCCACGTCCGGGTGACCGCCACCGTACCGCGCGAGCGCTCCGGTCAATTCGATCCCTACCGGGTCTCTCCGCCCGCGGGAGGCTGAGCCCCCGGAAACCCGGTGAAAACCCTTGAGCCGCCGTGCTGCCAACGGGCATACTGCGCAGCATGAACACCGCCGACACCCCGGAATCCCAGGCCGCCCGCTATCCCAGCGGCAATCGATTTCTCACGGTAAAAGAGTGGCCGATGTCCCTCCAGCCGCGCGAGATCCTGGACGCGGCCGGGCCGGAGCATTGTCCGAAAGACATTCTCCTCGCCGTTATTCTGCGCCAGGGCGTGAAGGGACTCAACGTGGTCGACCTCGCGCGGGACCTCCTGCATGAGTACGGATCGATCGCCGGGATCGCCGCCCGGTCCACGGACGAACTCGCCGGGCGTCGCGGCATGGGACGGGTAAAGGCCCAAGTCCTCAAGGCCTCCCTCGAGCTGGCCCGGCGACTCGCGGCCGAACAATTGCCCGTGGGCCACGCGATCCGAACGCCCCAGGACGTGGTCGAGGTGCTCCGGGAACAGGCCCGGCCGTGCGAACAGGAAATCGTATGGGTGCTGCTGCTGGATACCAAAAACCGGTTGCGCCGGGAACCGGTGGAGGTGTCGCGCGGGTTGGTCGACTGCAATCTGGTGCACCCGCGCGAGGTGTTCAAAGAAGCGATCCGGTCCGCGGCCACCTCCATCGTGCTGGCGCACAATCACCCGTCCGGGGATCCGCAGCCGTCCGCGCAGGATCTGGCCGTCACCCGCCGGCTGGTGGCCGCTTCGAAGACGATCGAGATCCCGGTGCTCGATCATGTTATTGTGGGCCGCGACAGCCGGGAGGGCGGGCAGGAATACGTCAGCCTCCGGGAAAGCGGATATATCGATTTTGAAAAGGAGTCTGCATGAGTGACATTCACCCCACCGCGATCGTGGAAGACGGCGTTACATGGGGGACCGGCGTCCGGGTCGGGCCGCATGCCGTGATTCAGAAGGGGGCGGTCATCGGGGACGGGTGCATGATCGGCCCCGGGGCCGTGATTACCGGCTGGGTCGATCTCGGAGCCGAGTGTCGCGTCCACGCCCAGGCCGTGCTCGGCGATGACCCGCAGGACCTGGCCTTTGCCGGGACTCCGAGCACGGTGCAGATCGGCCGGGGATGCCGCATCCGCGAGGGGGTTACGATCCACCGGGGCACGGAGGAGGGGAGCGTCACCCGGATCGGCGAGGAGTGCTACCTGATGAGCTTCTCCCACTTTGCTCACAACGTGACGCTGGGCAACCGCGTGATCGTGGTGAGCGGCGCGCTCATCGCGGGGTATGTGGAGATCGGCGACGGCGCCTTTGTCAGCGGCAACGCGACCATCCATCAGTTCTGCCGCATCGGGCGGCTGGCCATGGTGGGCGGCAATGCCGGCATCACGCAGGACCTGGCGCCTTTCTGCACGGCTCGAAGCGTATCGCTGAATACCCTGGCCGGGCTCAATGTGGTCGGGATGAAGCGGGCGGGGTTCGCCCCCGAGGTGCGCAAGGAAATCAAGCGAGCCTTCCACATCCTGTTTCAATCGGGATTGAATACGCCGGATGCCGTGGCCCGGATCCGGGACACCCTGACGGCGAGCGAAGCGCGGGAACTGGCGGATTTCGCGGCAGCCGGGACCCGCGGCCTCTGTCGCATGTAACGTCCGTGCAAACCCCTTGCCATTTTGCGTCTGGCTTGTAAGATTCACACATACATCAAATTCGTGATCAGCGATCTTCAGGGCATGGTGAGCCTCTTCCGCAGAGGCAATTCCAGACCGGCGGTGTAGCCCGCGACTCCCCGCGAGGGGACTGATGCGGTCCCTCCTGAAACCAGGAGCATCCGCAGCCGACCGTACAGTCGGGATGGAAGAAGATCGAGCGCTCTCTTCATGCCCTGTCCCCGGCTGATCCTCTATGTTCGGAATCAGGACCATGAAGACTACAGAGCCATCTGAACCGTCCCCGCGCCGGGGATTTGACCCGGTTGAGCAGGGCATCGAAGCCATCCGCCGCGGTGAAATCATCATCGTGGTGGACGATGAACACCGGGAGAACGAGGGCGACCTCGTGTGTGCCGCGGACGCCGTCTCTCCGGAAGCCATCAATTTCATGGTGACCCACGGCCGCGGACTGGTGTGCCTGGCCATCGTGGAGTCCATGGCCCGGCGCCTCGAGCTGGCCCCCATGAATCCCGGCGCGAGCGATGATGCCTACTGCACGGCCTGGCTGGAATCCCTCGACGCCCGGGTGGGTGTGACCACGGGAATCAGTGCGTACGATCGGGCCCGGACGATCCAGGCAGCGGTGTCCGGGAAGGCACGGCGCGCGGATTTCCGCTTTCCCGGCCACGTTTTCCCCCTGCAGGCCGCGCCGGACGGCGTTCTGGAACGGGCCGGCCATACCGAGGCGGCGGTCGACCTGGCCAGGCTGGCCCACCGGGCCCCCGCCGGCGTCATCTGCGAAATTCTCCGCGACGACGGCTGCATGGCGCGTCTGCCGGACCTGCGGGACTTTGCCGGGCAGCACAATCTGCGCATGATTTCCATCGAAGAACTGACGGCCTTTCGCCGCCGGACCGGGGGGTGCCCCGCGTCGCCCGGGCCGAACGAAACCGGCGAGGCCCCCGCCCATCATCAGGATGAACATGCGGGTCTCTCGATGAAAGGGGGAGGTCCGCGGTCTTCCGGCCAGAGGTTCTGATGAGACGAAACGGGGGCCCCTTGCCGTTCACTCTTGACCTTCCGCCCGAACCGCGATCTGAATACCGCCCATGACAACGAAGCAAACATTCAAGCTGACAGACCATCCGTTCCCCGCCCTGGAAGGGGTGCGCCAGGTCCGCGGGGAAGGGGACCCCTCCCGTCTGCGGTTCGGCCTGGTGGTGAGCCGGTTTAACGGCCACTGGACCGGAGCCCTGGCCGAGGAGGCCGTCCAGGCCCTGGAGGCCGCCGGCGTACCCCGCGCCTCCATGGACATTGCCTGGGTGCCCGGGGCCTACGAGATCCCCACGGTCGTCCGGGCCCACCTGGACGCGAACCGCTTCGACGCGCTCCTGGCACTCGGGGTCGTGGTGCAGGGGGAGACGCCCCACGCGGATTTGATCACCCAGTCGGTAGCCCGGACCCTCAATCGCCTCGCCGCGGACTATGCCGCGCCCGTGATCGACGGCGTGGTGGCGGCCCGGTCGCCGGACCAGGCCGAAGCGCGTTGCTCGCCCGGCCCCCGCAACCGCGGCCGGTACGCCGCGGAAGCCGCGCTGGAGATGGCCCTGCTCATGCACGCCCTGCGGACTCCGGCGCCATGAGCCGCCGCCACGAAGCCAGAGAGTGGGCACTGCAGTTTCTCTTCCAGCGGGATTTCAATCCCCAGGACGAGCTGGAGATGGCCCTGGCCGATTTCTGGAGCGGGCGGAAGGCCTCCGCCGCGCTGCGCTCGTTTACGGACGCACTCATCCAGGGGGTGGAGCAGAACCGCGCCGATATCGACCGGTTTCTGCAAAGCTACACAGAGAACTGGGATGTGCGTCGCATGGCCGCCGTGGACCGGAACATCATGCGCCTGGCCGTCTATGAGATGCTGCACTGCCCGGACATCCCCCCCGTGGTGTCCATCAACGAAGCCGTTACCCTGGCCAAGGCCTTCAGCAGCCGGGAGTCCGGTCGCTTCGTCAACGGCATCCTGGACCGCATCCGTCGCGACCTGAAGCGGCCCGCCCGCGAGCCGGTGCCGCACCCCCCGGACGACGAACCCGGAGATTGACCCATGGCATCCTGGCTCCACGCCCTGAAAAAGACCCGCCGGAAGATCGGAAGCGCGCTCGGCACCGTACTGGGAGGCGGAGCGCTGGATGAAGACGAGCGCGAGGACCTCGAGGCCATCCTTCTCTCCGCGGATGTGGCCCCCGCCGTGGTGCAGGATATCCTGGACACCCTCGACCGGGGCGGGCAGCCCCCCCTTGAATCCGTGCGGCAGACGCTTCTCTCGGAGCTTCGGGCGCCGGATCCGGAGGCCGCCTGGCGCCGGGTGGACCGGCGCCCCCGAACCATCCTCGTGGTCGGGGTCAACGGGTCGGGAAAGACGACCACCTGCGCCAAGCTCGCCCACCGGTTTCAGCGGCAGGGGCACCAGCCGCTGCTGGCGGCGGCGGATACCTTCCGGGCGGCCGGCTCGGACCAGCTACAGCTCTGGGCGGATCGCGTGGGGTGCCGGGCGGTCGGAGGACGCATGGGCGCCGATGCCGCCTCCGTGGTGTACGATGCCGCCTCCGCGGCGGAGGCGCGGGGCGCGGATCCTCTCCTGATCGATACCGCCGGCCGGATGCATACCAAGAAACCGCTCATGCAGGAGCTGGATAAAATGCGCCGCGCCCTGGGCAAACGGCTCGAGGGCGCGCCCGATGAGACCTGGATCGTGCTCGACGCCTCCATCGGGCAGAACGCGGTGCACCAGGCGCGGTTTTTCCACGAGGTCGTACCGCTCACCGGCGTCATCGTGTCCAAGCTCGACGGATCGGCCAAGGCGGGCTTCCTGTTTTCCATCAGCCGCGAACTCGGGATTCCCGTGCTGTACGCCGGGCTGGGGGAGGGGGAGGAGGACCTGGTGCCGTTCGACCCGGAGGCCTTCGTCAACAGTCTGCTCGGCTTGTCCGCGGAGCGGGAGATGAAGGCGTGAGCGACGCCGGTACCTGGGACGGGTGGATGGCCAGGGCCCTGGACCTGGCCCGCCGGGGAGAAGGATTGACCCGTCCGAATCCGCCGGTCGGCGCGCTGGTGCTCCGCGACGGGGACGTGGTCGGCGAGGGATGGCACCGGCAGGCGGGCGGACCCCATGCGGAGCGCATGGCCCTGGACCGGGCGGGGGACCGCGCCCGGGACGCCACTCTTGTCGTCACGCTCGAACCCTGCTCCACAACGGGCCGAACCCCGCCCTGCACCGAGGCGATTATCGAGGCCGGTATCCGGCGCGTGGTCGGGGCCGTGTCGGATCCGAACCCCGCCCATGCCGGACGCGGCTGGCGGATCCTCCGCGAGGCCGGAATCGAGGTGGTGACCGGCGCGGGCGAGGAACCGGCCCGGCGCCTCCTGGAACCCTTCGCCGCGGTACAGCGAACGGGGCGCCCCTTCGTGACCTTGAAGATTGCCTCCACGCTCGACGGGCGAATCGCGG
Organism: uncultured Verrucomicrobiota bacterium; assembly: GCA_964500395.1. Classification (GTDB taxonomy): domain Bacteria; phylum Verrucomicrobiota; class Kiritimatiellia; order CAZCOO01; family CAZCOO01; genus CAZCOO01. Next base: position 18,305 of record CAZCOO010000015.1, on the reverse strand, counting down.
ACGCGGCGGGACAGTCCAAGTGGATCACCGGCGACGCCGCGCGCGAACAGGTCCAGGCCCTGCGCCGCCGTGTCGACGCCGTCCTGGTGGGGGCGGGCACCGTCCGGGCCGACAATCCGAGTCTCCGCCCGAGGCCCGATGAGGGGCGGCGACCCCTCCGAGCCATTCTCGCCGGATGCGGGGAGCTCCCGCCCGGGTCAACCGTGCTGACCGACGCGTTTGCCGCGGATACCCGCGTCTATGTCGGGGAGGGGTCGGCGGCAGCCCGGTGCGAGGCATTGGCCGCCGGCGGCGCCGGCGTCGTATCCCTGCCGCATTCGGACGGCCGGCTCGACCCCGCCGACATCCTGCACGACCTCGCCCATCGCGGGGTGCTGCATGTCCTCTGCGAAGGAGGCGCATGTGTGGCCGGCCTCCTTCTGAACGCCGGGCTGGTAGACGAACTTCACTGGTACTCGGCCCCGCTGCTGCTGGGCGACGAGGGCCTTCCCGCGGTGCGGGGCATCGCCCGGTTGCTGCCGGAGGCGGTGCGCCTGGACCTGTGCGAAACGGTGCAGCTCGGCCCGGATGTGTTTTTCCGATTGCGACCCAAACCGGAGGATGCCTGATGTTTACTGGACTGATCGAAAAAATGGGACGCGTCGTCGACGTGCAAGCCGAAGAATCCCGGGGGCACATCATCCTGGAGGCCGACGCCTGGGATCCGCCCATCCAGACCGGGGAGAGCACCGCCGTGGACGGGGTGTGCCTCACCGCCCTGCCCGATGAGCAGGGGCGGCTCCACTACGACATCCTGCAGGAGACGTTCAAGCGAACGGTGCTGGGCGATCGGCGCGTGGGCGACCGCGTCAACCTCGAGCGCGCCCTGCGCGAAGGGCAACCGCTGGGCGGGCATATTGTTCAGGGTCATGTCGACGGGGTGGGGGAGGTTCGGGCCATCCGCCGGGAGGGCGGCGACTATGTTGTGGAAATTGCCTGCCGCGCCCGCCTCCTGGACGAGATGGTATTCAAAGGCTCGGTGGCCGTAAACGGGATCAGCCTGACGGTAGTCGATGCCGAGACGGACTGGTTCTCGGTTCATATTATCCCCCATACCTGGGAGGTCACCAATTTTCAGGATCTCGAGACCGGCCGGCGGGTCAACGTCGAGACCGATATCCTGGCCAAGTATGCCCGCCGGCTGCTCGAGCGCGGGGCGGCGCCCCGGCCCCCGGAATGGGAGGATCTGACCGGATAGCGTCCCGGGGCGGCGATGGACAGGGGCGGCGGCAGCCAGGCGATCCGCGGAACAGCCGCGGAACAGCCGAGGTTCCCCGTTGACGGGATGCGGGCGCCCGTCTACACTCCCGCCGGTTTTAACGTCCCTGAATGGAGCAGCCCGTGGATACGACATTGGAACAACTCCTCATCCTGCAGGATCGCGACAGGAAGATCCGGCGCCTCGGCCGGGAAATTGAAGACATCCCCAAGCGCAAACAGATGATCACCGAGCGGCTGGATGAGCACAAGGCCGCCCTCGAACAGGCGCGGGAGCAACTCAAAGAGAAAGAATCGCACCTCAAGAACCTCGAAGGCGAAGTCGAAGACGCCAAGGCCCGGATCACCAAATACAAGCAACAGCAGTTCGACGTCAAAACCAACCACGAATACCGGGCGCTGGAACACGAGATCAAAGGGGTGCAGGAGAAGATCGGACAGATCGAAGAGTCCGAATTGCAGGAGATGGAGGGCTTGGAAACGCTGCGGCAGGATGTAGAGGAAAAGCAAACGGCCCTCGACGAAGAAGCCGAACTGGTGGAACAGGATGTCGAGACGCTCGACCAGCGGGTGGAAAACATCCAGGCCGAATACGAGTCGCTCAAGGCCGACCGGGCCGAGCTTGCGAAAACCATCGACGAGAGTTGGCTGCAGCGCTATGAGCGCATCTTTTCCAACCGGGGCGACTACGCCGTGGTCCCCATCGAAAACGGAACCTGCGGCGGCTGCCATATGAAATTGACCCCGCAGAAAGTCACCGACGCCAAAAACACCACCACCATCACCGCCTGCGATTACTGCAGCCGGCTCTTGTATTGGAAGCCCTGAGAGGATAGCTTTTTACTGCTGTCGGATCTTGACGGTGGAGAATCGGTCGCTCCGCGTTATGCGGGGAGGAAAGTCCGGACTCCGCAGGGCAGGATGTCCCGGTGAAAACCGGGAGGCCGGCCGGAAAACGGCCGGTACGGAAAGTGCCACAGAAAACAAACCGCCCCGCAGCCGCGTGGGTAAGGGTGAAACGGGGGTGTAAGAGACCACCGCCCCGAGAGAAATCGAGGGGGCAGGGTAAACCCCATCCGGAGCAAGATCGAATAGGAAACTGCCGGGGCGGCCCGTCCCGTTTCCGCCGCGGGCGGAATGCAGTTTCGGGTTGATCGCACCAGATAAATGACCGATGCTGAGCGGCAACGCCCGGTAACAGAATCCGGCTTACGACCACCGTCACGATCCGACAGCCTCTGCACCGCATGAGCCACACAACCTGGATGACAACGCTGATTCGAAGCCGGGGACGATTCCTTCCCTGGTGCCTGGCGGCCGTCGCGGCCGCCGCCATGGCCCTGGCGGTGACCAGGCTCCCGTCCCCGCCTCCGGAGGCCCCGCAGCCGCAGGCCCCGGCCCCCGCCGGATGGGCGGACCCAGTGGCGCTGACCAATCTCCCCTGGCAGGTTCTCGTGGACCGGGAACGGCGCGGGGGCGCCGGCGAGACGTCCCCCCTGCAGGAGAGGTTCCGGCTCGCCGGGACCTTTTTTCTCTACCGGGAACAGGGGCAGGGGGACCGCAAGGCCATCCTGGATGACCTGCGGGAGAACACCCAGCACCTCGTCGGCGAACAGGATCGAGTGGGGGAGGTCCGGGTCGCGCGGATTCACCGGGATCACATCCTGCTGGAATCCGGCTCCGAGAGTGCGGAGTTGTGGCTGAGCTTTCGGGATCTGGACCGGGGAGACGAGGAGGAAACGGCCTCGGCAAAGCCGGACCGCCCGACCCGCTTCGTCGACATGCCCGCCCTGTCCACCAACCGGTTCGGCAAGCGAATTGGGGAGAACCGCTGGGTGATGAAGCGCGAGCGCCTCATGGACTATTATCACGAACTCCTGGATGAACCCGCCCGGATGGCCGGGCTCTTCATGTCCATGAAGCCGGTCTACGCCGAGGATGAATCCATCGGCGGCTACCGGGTGGATATGGAGGCGGAAAATGCGTTTTTTGAGGAGGTGGGCCTCAAAGAGGGGGACGTGGTCCGCCGGGTGAACTCCATGCGCATGGTCAGCCAGAACCGGGCGGAATACTTCATCCGCGAGTTTGTACAGGAACGCCTCAACGCGGTCGTCCTCGACGTCGAGCGCGGGGGCGAAGAGCAGAAGCTCATCTACCTCGTGCGGTAGCCCGGCGAACCCGGTTGGGGTCTCTGCCCCCGACTCCGCAGCCGGTTTGTTCTGCCGGCTACCGGCGTCCCTTGCGGCGCTTCTTGCGCCCCTTCCCTTTTTTCTTTTTCCCCGATTTCTTCCGGCGTTCGGGGCGCCCCTCGCGCAGGTAGAAATCGGCCTGCCGGCGGGCCAGGTCGATGCGGGCCAGGTCGACCTGCAGGGCCTGTCCCATGTGCCATTCCCGCCCGGACCGCTTTCCCACGGCCCGCCCGCGATCCGGATCGGCTTCATAGAAATCGTCGGTCAACTGGCCGAAGGGGATGAGTCCTTTCAACAGCGATTCCGTCAGCTCCACCAGCAGCCCTTTGGATTTGATGCCGACGATGATCGCTTCGTACGGGCCGGTCTCGCCGGCCTGCAGTCGATTGTCGTAGTACTCCAGCCGCTTGATCTCGACGCTTTCTTCCTCGGCCTCCTCGGCATTCTGTTCCATTTCCGAACAGTGGACGGCCATTTCCTCGAGCTCCTCCCGGCTGTAGGGCCCGTGCGATCCGGTCTCGATCGCCCGCAGGACGCGGTGCACCAGCAGATCCGGATAGCGCCGGATGGGGGAGGTGAAGTGGGTGTAGTGGCTGAAGCCGAGGCCGAAATGCTCGTCCCGGTGCGGTTGGTAGATCGCCCGCCGCATATTGCGGAGGATGGCGAGATTGACCGCGTAGGCGTTTGGCTGGTTGACGGCCCGGTGGGCGATGCTATTGATCTCCTCCCGGCTTCCGGGGGCCGCCGGCATGCCCAGGGCCATGAGGTCCTGGGCCATCTGCTCCCAGTTGTCCGGCCCGGGAGGCGGGTGCACCCGGTAGATGGACTCCACCTGCTTCTCCGAGATGATGCGGGCCACGCACCGGTTGGCCAGCAGCATGAACTCCTCGATGAGCTGGTTGGATTCCGAGGGCAGCCGCTTGCTGATGCGCACCGGGTTCCCCTGATCGTCCAGATGACATTTGATCTCCGCCAGGTGAAAGTCGATGGACTGATCCTCTTCCATGCGGCGGCGGCGGACGGTCCGGGCCAGGCGGCGCATTTCCCGCAACACGGAGGCGACGGGGCCGGGGACGCGGTGGTCCTCTCCGCCGTCGAAGAACGTCTGCACCTGCTGGTAATTCAGCCGGGCCGAGGAATGGATCACCGACGGACAGGTCTCCACGTCGACGACCTCGCCGTCATCCCGCAGGGTCACCAGGACGGAATGGGTCCGGCGGTCCTCGTTCGGGCGCAGGCTGCAGGTATCCGTTGTCAGGATCCCCGGCAGCATGGGGAGGACGCGGTCCACCAGGTAGGTGCTCGTCGCGCGCTGGAAGGCCTCGCGATCGATCCGGGTGCCGGGGCGGACGTAATGGGCGACATCCGCAATGTGTATGCCGAGAAGCCAGGTGCCGTCGTCCCGGTGACGCAGGGAAATGGCATCGTCAAAATCTTTGGCGTCTTCGGGGTCGATGGTGAAAATCATCCAGGGGCGGAGGTCCCGTCGGTCTTCGGCCTCGAGGTCGATGTCGGTCGGCTTCTCCGCGCCGGCATCCTCGACGAGTTCGGGTTCGAACTCCGAGGAGAGGTGATGGGACCGCATCACACTGAGAATATCGGTGCCGGGAGCGTCCGCGGGGCCCAGGTCCTCCACGATGGTCCCGAACAGGGGGTGCGAGTCGTCCTTCCAGGGGTGCAGCCGCACGACCACCGTGTGTTGTTCGGGCGGCCAGTCCACGCCCTCCGCACAGGAATCGACCCGCACATCTTCCCGGATGCGGGGATTGTCCGGAATGACGTACCAGTAGTAGGGGGTTCGCATGAGCAGGCCGGGAAGCGTTTCGTGGGCGCGCTTGACGATGGTCTCAATGCGCCCCTCCCGCCGGAAGGAGGTGTCGCGGGGTTCGCGCTGTTTCCCCCGGCGGCGGGGTGGGGGACGTTCGACGACCGACACCTCCACGGTATCTCCGTCCAGGGCCGTACCCATATATTTGCCGGGGACAAAGACATCCTCCAGGCTGCTGGTAAACGGCACCACAAACCCGAATCCCCGCTCGTGGGCCCGGAGGATGCCGCGCACGCGGCTGTCCGCCCGGGGCGCCCCCCACCGGTTTTTCCGCAACCGCACGGCAAGGCCGTCCTGCTCCAGGTCGCGCAGCACGCGGCGCAGGTCGCGTCGTTGCTTATCTTTGAGCCCGAGTCGGGCGGCGATTTCGTGCTGGCGAAGCGGGGTGTAATCCGGCTGATGGAAAAGGGATTCCACCGCCTTGCGCAGAGAGGGACGGAAGCCGGCCATCAGGAAATCCGGCGGAGGGCGGGAATGTGTTTTGAAACGGTCATATCCATGATAGTGTACGCGCCCGGATCGAGGAAGGGAACCCGGAACGTCTCATGAATGTTGCCTTTATTACAAGTGAAACGGCGCCTTTTGCCTCTACCGGCGGGCTGGCGGATGTGGCCGCGTCGCTGCCCAAGGCCCTCTACGAGCGGGGACTGAATGTCGTCCGCATCATGCCGCTGTACCGCCGGGTGGCGGAGAGTGGCCTGGAGCTTCGCAATACCGGCCTGCAATTGGATATCCCCGTCGGCTACCGAAACCTCTACGGGGAAGTCTGGTATGTGGAGAACCCGCCGCCGCGCACGTACTTTATCCGCCGCGAGGAGTTTTTCGACCGGTCCGAGCTCTACAGCCTGCCGGAACGCGATTACGACGACAACTGCGAGCGGTTCGTGTTTTTCCAGAAAGCCGCGGTGGAGTGTCTGGACGCCCTCGGGCTGGATGTCGACGTGGTCCACTGCAACGACTGGCAGAGCGGCCTGATTCCCATGTACCTCAGTCACGGGCTGACCGGCCGGGGCCGCAACCGCCTGGAGAAGGCCCTGTTTACGATCCATAACCTGGCGTACCAGGGATTGTTTCCGGGATCCGATTTTCCCACCACCGGATTGCCGTTTTCCTGCTTTGATATCGGGATGCTGGAATTCTACGGCAACATGAATTTCATCAAAGCGGGGATCGCCACAGCCGACATGGTGACGACCGTCAGCGATACCTATGCCCGGGAAATCCAGACGCCGGCCTTCGGCTGCGGCCTGGAGGGGGTTCTGCAGGAGGTCGCGGACCGTCTGCACGGAATCGTCAACGGCGTGGATTACAGCGTATGGGACCCCGCCACGGATGAGCTGATCCCGGCGAATTACAGTACCGATGATTTCAGCGGCAAGGCGGCCTGCCGAACGGCCCTCTTGGAGCGGTTCGGACTGAAGGCCAAGCCGGACATCCCGGTCGTCGGGATGGTGACCCGCCTGGTGGACCAGAAAGGAATGGACATCCTGGCCGAGGCCATTCCGGCGCTGATGGAGCAGGGGACCATTCGGCTGGTGCTCCTGGGGTCCGGCCGGCTCGAATACAACAATCTGTGTCGCTCGTGGCAGAGCCGGTGGCCGGAGATGTTTGCCGCCGAGATCGGCTACAACCCCGTGCTCGCGCGCGAGATCGAGGCCGGGGCGGACATGTTTCTCATGCCGTCCCGGTTTGAGCCCTGTGGGCTGAATCAGCTCTACAGCCTCCGCTACGGAACCATCCCGGTCGTCCATGCCACCGGCGGCCTGGCCGATACCGTCGAGGATGTGGCGGAGGACGGATCCGCCGGCAACGGCATTGTGTTCACCCAGTACACCGCCGACGCTCTCGCCGAGGCGGTCAACCGGGCGGTCACGCTGTTCCAGGATCGACGCACGTGGCGGCAGATCCAGGTGCGGGCCATGGAGGCGGACTACTCCTGGGACCGGTCCGCCGGTGACTACATAAAGCTGTACGAATCGATGCTGGGCGACTGACCCCGATCCATCACCCGGCAAAAGGGCCTCCCGAAGCATTTCAGAAAGAACGGCCCAATATCTCGTAGCCAACCCGCCCCGTTACTTGACATAACATATATTATGCGACGTAATAGGTGGGCCGTGTTGTCCGGGGCTTTTGGTAAAGGGTCCTGTTTTCGGGCCGGATGACACCGCGCTGCTGCCGTTCCTGCGGTCTCCTGCCTTACCTCTACGAAGAAATTCTCATTGCGCCGGCTATCGATCCGAAATCCGGGTCTGTTCGCCGGGCCGCGGCGATGACGCGCGCATTCTCTGGGATGCTTCCGTCCCTGATTTTTTGAGACGCCGGCGGATACCGGTCTTCTTCCCGCGAACGTGAACCCGCTCAGAATTCAAAAATTGAAAATCAGTTGACCCATCCCCAGCGTTTTGTAAATGGCCAGTACACCAGAAACGCGGGTCCGAGGATTCGATCTTCGTGCACGGCCCCGAAGTACCGCCCATCGAGGCTGTGTGCGGAGTTGTCGCCGAGCGGCAGGTATTGTCCGTCCTGCAGCAGGATTTGGTCCCGCTCGCGATACAGGAGTTCCGGCCGCTCTTCTTTCTTCCTTGCCAGGACGTAGCCTCCGTATCCGTCGTCACGGGCTTCCGCGACACGCTCAAAGATCGGCGGTTCCAGGCAGCGATCTCCGTCGACCACCAAATACGGCGGATCGATGGAAATGGACTCGCCGGGCAGTCCCGCGAGTCGTTTGATGTAGAAGGAGTTCTTCTGAATCTGGGGATGGTCGATTCCTTCGGTGTTAAACACGAAGATATCCCCCCGCTTCGGCGGGAAAAAATTGTACCGTATTTTGTCAACAAAAATATGATCGCCGGCGCGCTCGATGCCGCCTGCCAGCGTGTCGCCGGCCAGCACATAATCGCCCCGGTTGACGTGGAGAAACATCCCCGGCTTGATACTCACCACCCGGCCGTCGATATCGAAATGGATTTTGCCGTCAAAGGTCCTCACCATTTCCCGAATCGTGCCGGTGTACGGGCTGTTCACTTCTTTGTATTTCCGTCCGAGCAGGAGGAACTTCGCATACCGGAACGGAATCCGGTCGGACCAGGTCGGCTCCGCCTTCGGTTCAAAGGTAATGCCGTACAGCGTCGGCTGCATGGAGCCGGTGGGGATTTTGAAGGGCTGGACGAAGTACGCCCGGAGGGCCATGGCCACGACCAGGGCCACGGCGATGACTTCGACAAATTCGCGGATCCGGGATCTCGTATGGGGAGGGTAGACATCTTCCAGGACGGTGTGGAGGCGGTCCATCGCCTCTTCCAGTTCGCGGTCCCCTGCCCTCTCGCGCCAGGCCCGGGCGAGGTCCTGCTGGGCATCGCGCAGTTCCTCGAGCGTCTCTTCCCGCAGGATGTCCTCGCGCATGTTATGCGCGTGGCGAGCCTCGTACAGGAGATGCTTGATCGTTTTCCATTTGCGGCGGCGGGCGAAGAATGTGGGGATCATGGGACTCAGGTATTGGTTTTGAGAACCGTAATGAAGGCTTCCTGCGGGATGCTGACCTTGCCGATCTGCTTCATTCGCTTTTTGCCTTCCTTCTGTTTCTCGAGGAGCTTGCGTTTCCGGGTGATGTCGCCCCCGTAGCATTTCGCGGTCACATCCTTGCGCATGGCGCGGATGGTTTCCCGGGCAATGACGTGGTGATTGATGGCGGCCTGGAGCGGTACGGGGAAATTCTGCGGGGGGATGACGTCCTTCAGGGCTTTGCACATCTGCAGGCCGCGGGGCCGGGCCTTGTCCCGGTGCACGATACAGGAAAAGGCATCCACCGTTTCCCCGTGTACGAGAATGTCCATTTTGACCAGGTCGGATACCTGGGTGCCGGCCGGCTCGTAATCCATGGAGGCATAGCCCCGGCTGACGCTTTTCAGCTTGTCGTGGAAATCGATGAGGATTTCATTCAGCGGCAGCCGGGCGGTCAGCATAACCCGGCGGGTATCGAGCGATTCGGTTTTCTGCAGCTCGCCCCGCTTGTCGAGGATGAGCTGCATGATCTCGCCGATGTGGTCGTTCTGGCAGAGGATGTGACACAGCACTACGGGTTCGGAGATGGAGCGGATGCGGTCCGTGTCGGGCAGGTGGACCGGATTGTCCACCTGCATCTCCTCTCCATTGGTCAGGGTCACGTCATAGACCACAGCCGGATAGGTGGTGATAATATCGAGGTCGTATTCCCGGCGAAGGCGCTCGAAAATGATTTCCATGTGGAGAAGACCGAGAAAGCCGCAGCGGAAGCCCAGTCCCAGGGCCGCGGAACTCTCGGGCTGGTATTCAAATGAGGCGTCGTTGAGCCGCAGTTTCTCCAGGCCGGCGCTCACTTTTTCATAGTCTGCCGTGTTTACCGGATACAATCCGCTGAAGACCATGGGCCGCACATCGCGAAAACCCGGCAGGGGGGCCGAGGCCGGGCGCTTGGCCAGCGTGATGGTGTCGCCGATGCGAATCTCGGACGCGTCCTTGATATTGGCCTGCAGGTAGCCCACGTCGCCGATGACCAGTTGATCGGTTTGACGGGGTTTCGGGGTGAAGATCCCCACCTCCTTGACCTCGTAGTCCTTGCCCGTGCTCATCAGGCGGATTTTGTCGCCGGGGGCCAGCCGCCCCTCGACGATCCGGATGTAGGACACCGCGCCGCGGTAGGTATCGTACACGGAGTCGAAGACCAGCGCCCGGCACTCGCCCTCCCGGCCGTCCGCCGGGGGCGGGATGCGCTCAACGATGGCCTCCATGACATCCTCCACGCCGTCGCCGGTCTTGGCGCTCACCAGAAAGGCCTCATCCATGGGGATGGCGAGGATATCCTCGATTTGCCGGCTCACCGATTCGATATCGGCGTTGGGCAGATCGATCTTGTTGAGCACCGGGATGATTTCCAGCCCCTGCTCGATGGCCAGGTGGGCATTGGCCACGGTCTGTGCCTCAACCCCCTGCGCGGCATCGACCACGAGCAGCGCCCCTTCGCAAGCGGACAGGCTGCGCGACACCTCGTAGGCAAAATCGACATGTCCCGGCGTGTCGATGAGATTAAATTCGTAGGCTTCGCCGTTTCGACTGTCGTACTTCATGGAGAGCGGATGGGCCTTGATGGTGATGCCGCGCTCGCGTTCGAGGTCCATATCGTCCAGCATCTGGTCGCGAAATTCCCGTTCCTGGACGGACCGGGTGAGTTGGATCATGCGATCGGCCAGGGTGGACTTTCCGTGGTCGATGTGGGCGATGATGCTGAAATTGCGGACCCGGGAGAGGCGGCTCATGGGGCAGCCCCCTCCCCTGCCCGCGCGGCCTCGGCATCGGCCCGCACCCGCCGGATGGCCTCGGCCATGTCCTCTTGCTTGAACAGATAGGATCCGATCACCAGCATAGTGGCGCCGGCCGCCGCCGCGGAGGGACCGGTTTTGCCGTTCACGCCGCCGTCCACCATGATATCCAAATCGGGATTCTCCGCCCGCAGGGCGCGGATCTTGTCCTCTACATACGGGAGGTAGGCCTGTCCGCCGAAACCGGGGTGTACGGTCATGCACAACAGTTCATCGACCAGGCCCGTGGCGAGGGCGGGCGCCGCGGCCGCCGCCGGGGTTTCCGGATTCAACACGATCCCGGCCCGGCACCCCTGGTCGCGGATGGAGCGGAGGGTCTCCTCCATCGGGCTCATGCACTCGACCTGGATCAGGATGGTGTCCGATCCGGCCTCGGCAAAGGCCTCGATCAGCCAGTGCGGCTCGTGCACCATGAGGTGGACATTCAGGGGCAACGCGGTGGTCCGCCCGGCCATGGCCACCACATCGGGCCCCATGGTGATATTGCGCACAAATCGCCCGTCCATCACATCCAGGTGAAGGGCATCGCCGCCGGACGCTTCCACGCGGCGGATCTCCTCGGCCAGCCGGCCGAAGTCAGCCGCCAGCAGCGAGGGCAGGATCTGTACGGAATGGTTCATCATAGACTGTGGGGCATAGACATCGGCGGGAAGACACGGAATCGGCCTCCCCGCCGCGCATGGACCGGCGCGTCCCGGTCGTCGACATGAGGGGAGCAGCCTACCGAACCGGGGTGAACCCGTCAAGTTGAGGGGCGGCGCGGCGCGGGCGGGTAGGTGACCTTCCAGAGGAAAAGCCCGGCCGGGGAGGCGGTGGGGACCGCGGCCGTGCGCCGTTTGGAGTCCAGGATCGGGGTCGCGTCTTCTGGCGACACCTCCCCCACCCCGACCCGCATGAGAAACCCGGCGAGGCTCCGCACCATCTTGTAGAGAAACCCGTCTCCGCGGGCGATTATGCACACTTCCGGACCTTCGGCCCGAATCGTGAGGCTTCTCAGGGTGCGGACGGTCCCGTCGATGTCCCGCTTGGGGTTGGCGGAAAAGGCCGCGAAGTCGTGTGTGCCGACCAGTCGCCGGGCGGTCGCGCGCATGGCCCGGATATCGAGCGGCCGCTTTTCGTGGGCGCGGTACAGGCGCTCGAACGGGGGCAGCAGCGGCGCGTTGCAGATAAAGTACCGGTACTCCTTGCCCCGGGCGCTGCGACGGGCGTCGAAATCGAAAGGCGCATAGGAGAGGCGGAGCACCCGGATGTCGGGCCGGAGGACCCCGTTGAGCCCCTTTTGAAACCGTCGCAGGCTCATGCGCGGCGCCTGCAGGTCAAAATGCGCCACCTGTCCGACCGCATGGACCCCGCGGTCGGTCCGGCCGCTGCCGCAGACGCGTGTCCACTCCCCCGTCAGGCGCTCCACAGCGCGTTCCAGGGCCTCCTGGATGGTGCGCTGATCCGGCTGCACCTGCCAGCCGGCGTAGCCGGACCCGTCGTAGGACACCGTCATGCGATACCGGCGGGCTGTCGGGGCGCGCGTCATGGGAGTTGGGCGTCGAGATAGTTCTGCAGCATGATCTGGGCCGCGACCTGGTCGAGAATTTCTTTGCGCCGCTTCTGCTTCGCCCCGCCCTCGCGCAGGGCCGTCTCGGCCGAGCGCGTGGACCATCGCTCATCCCAGGTCTGAATCGGGCAGGACAGGGATTCGCCGAGCTTGTCGATGAATGCCTGAACGCGCTCCGCGGTGGGGCCGATCGAGCCGTCCATATTGACCGGCCAGCCGACCACGACCCGCTCTACCCCGAGGTCCGCGCACAGGGATCGGATTTCCTCGAATGGATTGGCCACCACCTGCTGATCGAGGGTCGAGTGGGCGGTGGCGATCATCTGCATGGGGTCGCTCACCGCCAGGCCGATTCGCCGTTCTCCATGATCTATGCCGAGGATCCGCGCCATTCCGCCCTCAGAGAAGATGCTGCACGTCGTCCCCGCGCTCCCGCAGCCGCGCCACCATGTTCTTGATCTCCTGGGCCCGGCTGCGGTGGCAGACCAGGGTGGCGCCCTCCGCATGGATAACCACGAGATCGTCCACGCCGATCAGGGCCGTCAGGCGATCCGGCGAGTAGACGATGTTGTTCTGCGCGTCCAGCGCCTCGAGTGTGCCCAGCGCCGTGTTTCCGTCCTCGTCAGCGGGGAGATGATTGGGCAACGCGGTCCAGGCCCCCACATCGTCCCACGGGAAGGTCCCGGGAATGGTCAACACCTCGTCGGCATGCTCCATCAGGGCGTAGTCGATCGAGATTTTCCGCACGTCCCGGTAGACCTCGGCCAGGGTGGCCTCGAACCCATCCGTCCCGGCGGCCCGCTCCATGCGCTCCGCGAGATCCGCGAGGGCCGGTGCGTGCTGCTCGAAGGAGGCCTTGAGGGTCCGGGCCGACCAGATGAACATCCCTGAATTCCAGAGGTAGCGGCCTGCCTCCAGGTAGTGGCGGGCGGTGGCGTCGTCCGGCTTTTCCCGGAACGAGTCCGCGCGATAGAGGGCAATCCCCTCGACCTCTCCCTCCCGCTCGCCGCACTGGATATAGCCGTAGCCGGTCGCGGGCTCCGTGGGCTCGATGCCGATCGTGACAATGGCATCGCGATGTGCCGCGGTCTCCAGGCCGGCGCGCAGGGTCTTCTGAAACAGGGGGATGTCCCCGATGATGTGATCGGCAGTGAGCACACAGAACACCCCGTCCGGATCCCGGTGCCGGACCAGGGCCAGGGCGAGGGCCACGGCCGGCGCGGTATCGCGTCCGACGGGTTCCCCGATAACCTGCTCCGGCGGCACCTCGGGTACGGCCTCCCGCGTGGCATCGACCAGGTCGGCATTGGTGATCACCAGGACCCGCTCGGGCGGGATCAGCCCATCCAGCCGCTGCACCGCTTCCGCGATGAGGGGGCTGTCGCCTGTCAGGGCCAGGAGTTGCTTGGGCCGGGCCGCCCGGCTCAACGGCCAGAACCGCTCCCCCCGTCCCCCGGCCAGAATGACGGCATACGCGTTATCCATCAGGCGTCCCCTTTCACGGCGCGGACCATCTCGGCGACCCATCGGCCGACGCGTTTCCGGGCCGCCGCGCTTTGGCCTTCATCGTGAAAGCGCTGCACAATCGCACTGCCCACGACGACTCCGTCGGCCAGGCGCGCGGCCTTCCGGGCCTGGTCGGGGCTGGAGATCCCGAACCCGAGGGCCAGGGGCAGGTCGGTCGCCTTGCGGGCGCGCCGCAGCACATCATCGGCGCCGGACTCCACTTTTTTCTGTGCCCCCGTCACCCCGGTGCGGGACACGCAGTAGACAAACCCGGTGGCCTTGTCCACGATGCGGGCCATGCGCTCCTCCGTGGTGGTCGGCGTCACCAGCACGATGTTGTTCAACCCGGCTTTGTCCATGTGTTGGCGATACTGAACCGCCTCCTCCGCCGGCATGTCCAGAATCAGAAAGCCGTCCAGTCCGGCGTTCGCCGCCTGGCGCATGGCCTTGGAAAATCCTTTTCGCAACAGGGGGTTCAGGTAGCTGTAGCACAGCAGAGGGATGTCCGATTCATCCCGAATGGAGGCGATTGTCTCCATCACGCCCTGGTAGGTGGTATGGGCCGCCAGGGCCCGGGAGGCGGATTCCTGGTTCACTCGCCCGTCCGCCAGCGGGTCGGAAAACGGGAGGCCGAGTTCCACCAGGTCGACGCCCGCCTGTTCCAGGGTGCGGACCTGCTCCAGGGTCTCGGACAATCCGCCGTCCCCGGCCGTGATATAGGCAATAAAGGCTTTTTTCTTTTCCGCTCGGAGGCGGGCAAACGCCTGATCAATCCGTGTATTCATGTCCTGGCTTCCGTCTGATTTGATTCATGGTCCCGGGCGTGGGGTGGTACGAAAGCCCGGGGGGGAAGACAAGAAGAAAAACGGGGATCACCCGCCTTCCCCGAGCCGCTCCCGGTTCAAGGCGGCGATAACGCCGAGGCCATACAGGGTCAGGTCGGGTGCATGGTGCGCACCGAGTCCGAGTCGTTTCACCGCCCGGGCCGCCTCGCCCCCGGTCAGCACCAGGGTAAAGTCCGGCTCGGACAGCCGGTGCCGCAGGTGGCTGACGATTTCCCGAACCATGCCGTTCATGCTCTGGCGGATCCCGATCTGCATCGCCTCGACCGTGGTGCGCCCCACCGGCCGTCGCACGGGCTCGGGCGATATTTCCGGCAGGAGGGCGGTTTTTTCCGCCATGTACCGGGTCATCATGCCGGTCCCCGGCGCGATGATTCCCCCGATGTACCCGCGGCGGCTCAGGACCACATCAAAGGTAAGGGCCGTTCCGAAATCCGCGGCCACCACCGGCGCCCCGTAGCGGGCGGCCGCTCCGCACGCATTGGCCAGCCGGTCGGCGCCCACGCTCGCGGGGTCCGGGACGGCAAGGGGAATCCCGAAATCAAGATCGGCCCCGACGGGCAGTATGGATGCCCCGTTCGGCGCGGCCCGGCGGAGGGCGTCGGTCCACGCCGCGTCCCGGCTTGGCACCACGGAGGCATAGACCACCCGGGCGGGCACGCCCTCGGGACAAAAACGCCGAAGGGCCCGTGCGATCTCCCGGGCGGATGTTTCGGAAGAGCCGTGCCGCTCGGTTCGCCGGACCCGCCCGCCCGACAGGTAGCCCAACGTCACGGCCGTGTTGCCCACGTCGACGGCGAGCAGCGGTTCTTCAGGAGGGCGGAGTGTCGTTTGCATAAGCAGCTACACAATGGTGGGCAGGCAGTCGGACCCGCCGTAGGCCTGCCAGGATTCCCACAGGCTTTGCCATTCCCCCCGCTCTGTGGGTCGATAGAGGGTTTCCAGCACCCGGACGAATGTGATCCCCGCCTGCTCCGGCGTCGTCTCGAGGCCCATCATGCGGAGCGACCGGACCCGGCCCCGAAGCTCGGGCGGCCAGTCCTCGTCTTCCTGCAACAGGTTGAGGCCGATGCCGATCACGGCAAAGTCGATCGACCGGGTGCCGAGGCGCGGTTCCACCAGGACACCTCCGAGCTTGGCGTCTTCCGCGACCAGGTCATTGGGCCACTCAATCTCGACCTGGCCCACCCCCATCTTTTCCAGGGTCTGGGCCCCGGCCACCGCGGCCAGGATCCCCAGCCGGCTCACCGAAGACACCGGCCAGGAGGGGCGCAGAAGCACAGACAGATACAGTCCCAGACCCGGGGAGGAGACCCACGGCCGCCCCCGCCGCCCCCGCCCGGCGGTCTGGGCGAGCGCCAGCACCGCCGTGCCTTCGGGCTCGCGGTCAAGGGCGAGGGCGCGGAGTCGGTTCATCGAGGAGTCCAGCTCGTCGTGGATCCACACCGAGTGGCCGATCGCGCCGGGGCGCTCATGCCAGCAGGCGGTGCGGACCCCCGAGGGCCGGGGCGATGATTCAACCGGCGGTTCTCGGGCGGGCTCCTTCACGATTCGAGAAAATCGAGGGCCAGGTCGATGGCCGGAGCCGAATGGGTCAGGGCCCCGATGGACAGCGCGTCCACCCCGCTGGCGGCCAGGGAGTTTGCGGTGTCGAGCGTGATGCCGCCCGAGGCCTCGAGCTTGCACCCGCTGCCGGCGGCGGCCTCCACGCATTCCCGCAATCGGGGCGGGGTCATGTTGTCCAGAAGAATCCAGTCCGGGCGGGCGGGCAGCACCTCGCGGAGCTGGTCGAGCGAATCGACTTCCACCTCGATTTCCATCTCGGGCTGCTGGTCGCGGACCCCGCGAACGAGATCGGCAAGGCTCTGGGTCTTCTTGAGGCAGCGCAGGTGGTTGTCCTTGATCAAAACGCGGTCGTACAGGCCCATGCGATGATTCTGCCCGCCGCCGCACCGCACGGCGTATTTTTCCAGCCGGCGCATGGAGGGCGTAGTCTTTCGAGTATCCAGGATGGCGCAGGGATGGGGGTGTACTTCCTCGATATACCGGTGCGTGAGGGTTGCAATGCCGCAGAGCCGCTGCATGAAATTGAGAGCCGTGCGCTCGGCAATCAGGAGGGACCGCACGGTTCCCACCACTTTCAGCACGGTTTCCCCGTTGCGGAGGCGGGAGCCGTCCGGGCGCTGGACGGACACGCGCGTGGCCGGATCGACCTGGCGAAAGACCTCGACGGCGATGGGCGCGCCCGCCAGCACGCAGGCCCGGCGGGTGACGAGGGAGGCGGCGGCCGGCGGGTTCTCCGGGAACAGGGCCTCGCTCGTAGCATCCCCCGGCCCGATGTCTTCCGACAGCGCCCGGCGAATCAGGTCGCGAACATCTTCGTCAACGATCCAGTCCAGATCTTTTTTCATGCGGGGAATCTAGCAATAATCCCACAAAAACGACAAGCCCCGACATCAATCCGGCCGGCGGGAGCCGCGAACGACCTTCGGGGGCCCTTTCCGTCGCCGCGAGACCGTGGGGTATCGCCCGTCGCCCTTCTTTTTTCGCTGCTTGGGCTTCCGGGGACGGGCGGGGCCGGATTCCCCTCCCCCGGCGGATTCCTTCAACTCCCGGATCTGGTCGCGCAGGATGGCCGCCCGCTCGAATTCCAGGGCCTCGGCCGCCTCCAGCATCTCTTTTTCCATATCTTCGACCACTTCGTGCACGTTGTAGTCCTCTCCGCCTTCGCGGACGATGGACTCCTCCAGTTCGCGGGCCTCTTTCTCGGGCGCGAGACCGTCGGCGATCGCCTTGCGGATGCTTTGCGGGGTGATGCCGTGCTCGCGGTTGTAGGCGATCTGCTTTTGCCGCCGGGAATGGGTCTTGTCCAGGAAGGCCTGCATGGAGTCCGTGACCTCATCCGCGTAGAGAATTACCCGCCCTTCCGTGTGGCGGGCCGCCCGCCCGGCCGTCTGCACCAGGGCGGTCTCCGAGCGCAGGAACCCCTCTTTATCCGCATCCAGAATCGCCACCAGGGCCACTTCGGGCAGATCGAGGCCCTCCCGCAGCAGGTTGATGCCGATCAGACAGTCAAAATCGGCCTTGCGGAGCCCGCGGAGGATTTCCACGCGCTCGATGGCGTCGATCTCGGAGTGCAGATACCGCACCTTGAGCCCGACGCCCTGAAGATACTCGGACAGGTCTTCGGAGGTCCGCTTGGTCAGCGTGGTCACCAGCACGCGCTCGCCCTTCTCCACGCACCGCCGCACTTCCTCGATGAGATCGTCGATCTGGCCGTTCAGGGGCCGCATTTCCACGGCCGGATCGACGATGCCGGTGGGCCGGATCACCTGCTCCACCGGCGTGCCGCCGACCTGCAGCTCGAAGGGCCCCGGGGTGGCCGTGGTGAAGAGCATCGGGCCGGTGACCCCGAGGAACTCGTCGAAATTCAGCGGGCGGTTGTCCAGCGCCGAGGGCAACCGGAAGCCGTGCTCGACCAGGACCTGCTTGCGCGCCCGGTCGCCGTTGTACATGCCGCGCACCTGGGGCAGCGTGACGTGGGACTCATCCACGACCGTGAGAAATTCTCCCTGGATGTAATCGATCAAGGTGGCGGGCCGTTCGCCCTCCCTGCGCCCGGAGAGGTGGCGGGAATAATTCTCGATGCCGCTGCAGAACCCCATTTCCCGCAGCATTTCAATATCGTACTCCGTCCGCATCCGGATCCGCTGCGCCTCGAGGAGTTGCTTGCGCGATTCGAAATAGGCCACCCGCTCCTCCAGCTCGTCCCGGATG
>CAZCOO010000014.1:17834-24461 GCA_964500395.1 uncultured Verrucomicrobiota bacterium | reverse complement strand
CCAGAAGTTCCCCCAACTGCCGAACAGAGATCAGCTTGAAATTGTATAGTGCCAACAAGCCGTTGCACGCGATGGCTCGCAGCCGCGCTTGAACGGAGTCGTCCCGCGCGCTGGGCGCGCGCGATTCCGGCTCATTTGCTTTTCTTATCCGGAAACGGTCCGTCTTTGCGCTCTTGGCGGCTTTGCGAGAGACCTCTTCTGCCGGGCACGGCATGCAATGCCGTGGCTACAGGGACGGGGATCATGGGGGGCGACCCGGACGCGGCCCACCGGCGGCGGGTGCCGCCGGTGGGCTGTCAGTGCGTTCGCTTACTGGATGGTGATCAGGACGAACACGAGCACGAAGAGGGCGACGGTTTCCACGATGCCGATGGTCATGAGGTAGTTTCCGAAGCCCTGCTCGGTCTCCGCCTGGGCGTCGGCGCCGGCGGCGCCGGCCCGGCCCTGCCACCAGGAGGAGGCACCCATGGCGATGCCGCCAAAGAGTCCGGCACTGATGAAGGCGGGCCAGTTGATCACGGCGGCCTTCATCTGCTCCTTGGCCGCGGCCAGGACATCCGGGGCCAGCTCGGCCATCCAGTTGCCGTCACCCGCGGCCTGCCGGGCCGCTTCGAGGGCTTCCGCCGGGACATAGGTGGACAGGGTACAGATGCGGTTGATGGCATTCATCAGAATCATGCCGTAAATCGTCTGTGAAAGCGGCGCCCCGATGAAGATCAGCAGCAGGAAAGGCGCTGCCTTGTTCTGGGCATAGCACTTTTTCCAGGCCCCGATCGAGGCCATGCCGGCGGCGCCGGTTCCCAACGCGGATCCGAACGCTGCCCAGGCAAGGGCGGCAATTGCGCCCGCCTTTCCCAATGCGGCCATTGTCATGACGTCCATTGTCTTTTCTCCTCACTTGGTTGAGCCCGACGCGGGCCCGTTATTTCCTTGTTTCAACTACTTGGTCGGGGCGGCCGGTGCGCGCATGGGCGCGCCGGGCGATTTCCCGCTCCGGGTTCCGGCCCGGTCCCGTTTCGTCATTGCGCCTCCCCCGCGGCCGGCGCCTCGTCCTGCCGGCGCCGGCGAAACGGGGTGTAGCGGACTCCCGTCCATTCCATTCCGAGATGGCTGGAGAATTCCAGGGTGTTCAGGCGAATGCCGTGCACCATCACCCCCATGGTCGCCAGCAGGATGTTCAGCAGGTGTCCGAAAAAGATGATCAGCACAGCGCCGATGGTCCCCGCCACGCCCCCGGCGGCGCCCGCGGCCATCTGGTTGAAGGCGCTGGCCACGGCATAGGTCGCCATCCCCACGGCAAAGAGGCGGACGTAGGAGACCACATCCACGAAATTATTCACCAGGGTCAGCGGCAGCATGATGTGGTTGATCCAGTCCGCTTTCAACCGCTTCAAGGGGGTCATAAAGATCACGATCAGGGCCGCGCCCACCCCGAACAGAGGCATGACGAATCCGGGCATGGGGTATCCCAGGACGATGCTCCGCGCGAGGTAGAACATGCCCCAGGTGGTGCATATCCACCCGAGCTGGGCCAGCGCGCGGGTGGAGTTGATGACGCGAATCGCGTTCCAGGCGTGCGCGATGGTGAGTTGAACCGCCCCGATCAGGAAACACAGGAGCATGATATTGCTCTCGTCCATCAGCCACTCCACCTGGATGACTTCCCGGATATCCGTCCAGCGCTCGACGCCGAATATATTCGCGGTCAGCAATCCCCAGACCATGGTGGCCACGCTCATGATGAGCATGAGGGCGGCCATGCGGCCCGGCATCTTTTTCCACAGCAGGAGGGTTCCGACCAGGTACAGCGCGCCGTATCCCGCATCGCCGACAATCATGGCAAAAAAGAGGCTGAAGAAGACCAGGAAGACGGCGCTGATATCCACTTCCCGGTAGCCGGGGACGACATTGATGAAGTCGAAGACGGGTTTGATGGGCTTTACCCAGGAGGGATTCCGCAGCAGGGTCGGCACCTTTTCGTCCGGTGCCGGCTCCTGGAGAAGCAGGCCCCATCCGTTATGCGCGGCCTCCGTCCGGAGGGCCTCCACCTTGTCCCGGGGGCAATACCCCTGCAGGTAGGTCAGTTGCTCGCGTCCGCCCATGCCTTCGCGCGCCTCGAGAAACTGGACGAGGTCCCGCTGCCTGTCGCGCTCGGCGAGGAGGGTCGGTTTTTCCCGGCGGAGCTCGGCCAGGTCCCGCGCGATGCCCTGGCGATCGGCCCGCAAGCGGTCGATCTCGGCGGTCATCGCGCCGGTGGACCGGTCGGGCAGCGGGATTTCCTCGGCCTCGATGTCGGAGGCGGGGCCCCGTTCGATGACGGTAAACCACACCTGTTTGCCGTCGTCCCGGCAGACATCGACGATGCCGTCGGAGACCTCGGGGAGCGGGAGGTCCGCCGATTGGCGGAACAGCCGCACCTGAATGCCGCGATCGGCCAGGGGGCGGATCGACTCCGGGTCGACCCGGCCAAAGGGGAGGTAGCGCCGGCGAAGCGTCTCGAGGCGCTCCAGTTCCTGGTCCACCTCGTGCCGGCGGCGATGGAGCGACCAGATATCGTCCGCCACGTCTGCGGCCTCGCGCCCGTCCGGGCTGCCGTGGTGGCCGGCATCGCCGAGCAATTCCAGCGCCCCCTGCAGGTGTTCGAGGCGATTGTGCGCTTTTTCCAGTTCCGGGCTCTCCGGCGCGCGCACATGGTGCAGGTGCAGAACGCCCACGTCCTGGAGGGTGCGCAGGGTGTGCTCCTGGTCTTTTTCCAGGCAGAGCAGGGTCACTTTCTGCATGGGGACGATCATGACGAGGCCCCCGCCGTTTCGGTGGTCTTGTTTTTGGCGATCTTGGAACGCACCACGCTCGCGGTCTGTTGATCGCCCAGGAACACCTTGATGACCCGGATGTTCTCCCGGGCTTCGGGGATCTTCACCTTTTCGAAGAGGTTGACCCGCTGGCTCGTGGTCCGCAGTTCTTCGGCCAGGCGGGCGTGCTGTTCCCGGATGATCTGCAGCTCGATCTGCTGCTGCACCAGTGTTTCCAGCACGTTGAGGGCGTCATCCCACCACGAGGGCGTCCGGAACAGGTCCGGCACCCGGCGGTCGAATTCGAGGTCGTGCAGGACCGGAATATCCACGCCGGCAATATTGCCGACACCGCGCACGAGGCGTTTGACGGTGAGGTACTCGGCCAGCGGAGGATCCTGGCTGAACAGGGCCACCCATTGATCGAGGTGCTCGCGGGTCTGGCGGGCCTCTTCTTCCTTTTCCCGGAGGCGGGCCTCGATCTGGCGCACTTCGATCTGGAGCTGCTGCTTTTTGAGCTGGAGCGTGGGCAGATAGCGCTCAAACCGCTTGAGGGCGTCGCGCTGTGCCTTTAACTCATTCTTGGTGTGCTTGATCTTGGCCATCGGGAAGGCTCCGCTCAGACAGATTCAGCCGCGTCTTTCTCCGCGGGCGCGGTCTCCCGGGCCTCTTCGCGGTCATCGGGCCCGGCGCCGCCGGCCGTGTGCCCCCCGTTCTTCGGCCAGAACTGGTCGATCAACTTGGTCGGCAGCCCCGTCTCGGTGGGCTCGAAGCATTCCGCCAGGATTTCCCAGCCCCGGTCGAGGGCCTGCTCCAGGGGGATGTTCACACTGAGGTCCATCATGCGGGTTTCGAACAACTCCCCGTATTTCAGGAGCTTCTCGTCCCATCCGCCCATGCGGAATCCCATGGACTGCTTTTCCAGGGTGACCTTGTAGTCGGCGTAGAGCTGAATCATGGTGTTCATGATGCCGCGGTGATCGTCCCGGGTATCGCCGTTCACCTGCTGTTTGAGCCGGCTCAAGGATCCGAACGGCTCGATCCGGCCGTTGCGGAGGTAGAACTGTCCTTCGGTGATATAGCCGGTGTTGTCGGGGACGGGGTGCGTGACGTCGTCGCCCGGCATGGTGGTGGCCGCCAGGATGGTGATGGACCCCGCGGTATCGAAGTCCACCGCCTTCTCGTAGCGCGAGGCGAGCTGGCTGTAGAGGTCGCCGGGATACCCGCGATTGGAGGGAATCTGCTCCATGGTGATGGCGATTTCCTTCATCGCATCGGAAAAGTCGGTCATGTTGGTGAGCAACACCAGCACCCGCTTGCCCTCGAGGGCGAACTTTTCCGCCACGGCGAGGGACATGTCCGGGACCATGAGGGCTTCCACCGTCGGGTCCGAGGCCGTGTGGATGAAGAGGATCGACCGGGAGAGCGCCCCCTGCTCGTCCAGCGTATCGCGGAAGAACAGGTAGTCGTCGTGCTTCAGCCCCATGCCGCCGAGAATAATGATGTCCACTTCCGCCTGCAGGGCGATCCTCGCCAGGAGGGGGTTGTAGGGTTCGCCCGCCGCGGCAAAAATCGGCAGCTTCTGCGACTCCACGAGCGTATTGAATACGTCGATCATGGGGATGCCGGTGCGCACCATGTTTTTGGGGATGATGCGCTTGGCCGGATTGACGGACGGGCCGCCGATGGGGATGAGGTTTTCCGTGATCCCGGGCCCGCGGTCCCGGGGGTCGCCGCTTCCGTTGAACACCCGGCCCAGGAGGGCATCGGAGAACGGCACCTGCATGCTGTGCCCGAGGAACCGGACCCGCGCGTCCGTGGCGATGCCCCGGCTCCCCGCAAAGACCTGCAGGTGGACGTTGTCGTCCACGAGCCGGATGACCTGGGCGAGCGATGTGCCCCGGCTGGAGGACACCTCGGCGAGCTCGCGGTAGGAGACCCCCTGGGCCTTCAGCGTGATGACATTGCCCGCAATTTGATCGATGCGGTGGTAGACTTTATTCATTCTTCGCCGCCTTCTTGATCATTTCATCGATTTCCTGTTCGATCTGCGAAAACTCGTCGGCGTCCTGCGCCACCCGGTTCCAGTCCTTCGATCGCTGGGTGAGTTGCTGGAAGAACCCGCGGGCCTCGTCCTTGCTTTCAAACGCCAGCTCGGCGCGCAGGATGTCGTACATGCGTTCAAAGACGTATTTCTGCCGGTCGGCCGTGGTCGCGCAGTCCACCTCGTGAAAGGCATCCTGCTGCAGGTACACGGCATCCAGGTATTCCCCTTTGAGATAGGTGATGAAGTCCTCGATCGAGGTGCCTTCCTCGCCCACCACCTTCATCATCTGCCCCACTTCGTTGCCCTCGCGCAGGACGCGGCGGGCATGTTCGACATGCTCCTGCGACACCACGCCCTCGTATTTGGTCCAGCTCTCCAGCGGATCGATCGCGGGGTAGCGCCGGGCGTCCGACCGCTCGCGCGAGAGGCCGTGGAACGCGCCCACCACCTTCAGGGTGCTCTGGGTCACGGGTTCGTCGAAGTTGCCGCCGGCCGGGCTCACCGTCCCGCCGATGGTGACCGATCCGTAGGAGCCGTCTTTGAGCTCCACGCGCCCGCCCCGTTCGTAGAAGGACGCGATCACCGACTCCAGGTAGGCGGGAAAGGCTTCCTCGCCCGGGATTTCCTCGAGGCGGCCCGACACTTCGCGGAGCGCCTGCGCCCAGCGCGAGGTGGAATCGGCCAGCAGCAGCACATCCAGCCCCATCTGCCGATAGTACTCGGAAATCGTCACGCCGGTATAGACCGAGGCCTCGCGCGCCGCCACCGGCATGGAGCTGGTGTTGCAGATGATCAGGGTGCGCTCCATCAGGCTTTTGCCGGTGCGGGGATCCTCCAGCTCGGGAAATTCGCGGAGGGTCTCCACCACCTCGCCGGCCCGCTCGCCGCAGGCGGTGATCACGACGATGTCGACCTCCGCGTGCCGGCTGGTGATCTGCTGCAGGACGGTCTTGCCCGCCCCGAAGGGCCCGGGGATGCAGTACGTGCCGCCCTTTGCCACCGGGAAGAAGGTGTCGATAATCCGCGCCTTGGTCACGAGCGGTTCGGTGGGCCGCATGCGTTCGCGGTAGTGCGAGATGGGGATCTTGACCGGCCACTCCTGCACCATGGTGACATCGTGGAGTTTGCCCCCCTCGTCCTTGAGACGGGCGATGGTGTGGTCCACGGTGTATTCGCCTTCGCCCGCGATCTCCTCCACCGTATACTTGCCGGTGAAGGCGAACGGCACCATGACCTGGTGATCGAAAATCCCCTCCGGCACGGTCCCCAGGGCGTCGGCCGGGGCGACGGTGTCCCCCTGCTTGACACGGGGGGTGAACGCCCATTTCGTCTCCCGGTTCAGGGGGGCGAGGTACACCCCGCGCTCCAGGAAGAAGCCGGATTCCTCGGCCAGCTCCGGCAACGGATTCTGCAGCCCGTCATAGACCTGGGCGAGAAGACCCGGCCCCAGTTCCACGGTCAGCAGATCCCCGCTGAAATCCACCGGATCGCCGATCCGCAATCCGCTGGTATCCTCGAACACCTGCATCTCCGCCAGGTTGCCCCGGATGCGGATGACTTCCGACTTCAGGCGTTTCTCCCCGTCGACGACGGCGTACGCCACTTCGTTCTGCGTTACGGCCTCCTCGAACTCAACCTGGAGGAGGTTGCCGTTAATACCCTTAATCGTACCGGTAACCGTGCTCATGGTGTCGCCTCTTGTGCTGACTCGACAATCGTGTTCATCAATTCTTCCAGTTTTTCCTCGCCCTGCCCGCGATCCAGCGACGCCCAGCGCTCGGCAGAGGC
>CAZCOO010000014.1:0-17824 GCA_964500395.1 uncultured Verrucomicrobiota bacterium | reverse complement strand
CGCCAGGACGGCGGTGAGCCCGTAGGGATCCTCTGCCACCAGGTCGTCCAACAGGGACCAGCGCCCCTCGTCGAGCACCCGTTCGCGCTCCAGGGGGTTCGACTTCGCGAAGGCATCGACCACCAGGGGTTCGATGCGGACATCGATAAATTCATGCCGGCGCAGATACGGGGAGGATTCGGCGCCGATGCGTTTGCCCCGCACCCGGGCAATTTCATTGCGGAGCTGGGTTTCGATGCCGGCCCACCGGCGATTGAACATAGAACCGCCCTCTTCCGGCCGGCTCTCGATCAGAAGACGCAGTTCCGCGCGGTCGGGCTCCGACAGGACGCCCGTCATGTGGAAATGGAACTCCTCGGCGGTGGTGGGCGGGGCTTCCTCCATCACCAGGGAGGGCAGAGACGCGACGGCGTAGAGGATACTCACCCCTTCGCCCCCTCCGCCGTCTGATGGGCCGCGGAGTACACCACCTCGGCGAGTTCGGGCCGCAGGAACTGCCCGAGCGCGTCGGCAATCGCCTCGCGGCTGAAGTCGTGATACGCGGTGCCGTCCTTGAAGGAAATCCGGAATCCCTTGATGATCCCGTCGTCTTCGCCGATGCGGAGGCCTTCCTTGATCTGCGCCTGGTAGCGGCCCTTGATGTAGTCCGTCAGGCGATCCCGGTCCTCCCGGCCCAGAAGGAGTTCGATCTGGCTGATGTCGCCCTCCTTCCGGAGGTAACTCTCCACCACGGTGGCCAGCAGCTCCTGCATGACCTCGCCATTCATAGCGGTGCCGACTTCCTCCCGCACCAGCTCCTGAACGCTCTTTTCGATCCCCTGCCCCACGCTGATCAGGACATCGCGGGCGGCCTGATCGAGCGCCTTGCGGCTGCGCTCGGTGTAGACTTCGGCGTCTTTCTCCGCCTGTTCGATGTGCGCGCGGGCTTCGGACTCGGCTTTTTGCTTAATGTCGGCGGCTTCCTGGCGGGCACGTTTGAGAATGGCATCGGCTTGCTGCTGAGCCTCGTCCACGGCATCCGTGCGGATTCGTTCGATCAGGTGCTGTAATTCCTCACCCATGTGTAGGCTCCACTATTCTACGGGTTCAGCGATTCATCGGAGCGCCGAAAGGGTCCGGCGCGCCGATTGGGTTTGGAGTTTCACCGGGCCCGAGGGGGGCCCTTGGCGCAAACTCGGACAGTCTTGATACCTGTTTCGAGATGGTATTGCAACCGCGATTCGGAATTTCTCTGATTCCGGGGGGGCCGGCCGCCTCCGGGAATGCCGCCAGGGGCCGGAGATTCGGTTTCGGGGGCGGTCCGGATCGCTTATCCCGAACCGTCGCCGGCCAGGGCCTTCAGGCCGAGCGTGCCCAGGGCCGTGGAGTAGATGCGGGAGCCCGGCCAGCTCGCCGTGCCCGGCATCAGCCAGCTACCGGCCAGAGAACCTTCTCGTTCCTGCTGCTGCAGGAGCTCGGCGGCGAGCCGGGGAGGGGCCGCCCCGGCTGACGCCGCGGGCCCGTGATGGGTCAACTGCTCCGCCTGCCCGACCCAGAGCCTCCGCTTGGCGTCCGCCACTGTCGCGGCGTCTGCCGGCGCCACCAGGCCTTGCCGGACCGCCTCGCGCGCGGATTCCCAACCCTGGAGGGCGGCCGCCTGCAGGGCGAGATCCCGCCATGCGTCACCGGCCGGCACTCCGCCGGAGCCGGGGGCCTCATAGCCCCAGGTGCCCCGCGGCCGTCCCGCCCGGGCCAGGGCCTCGATCCCCCGGTGGATCGCCGGATCCGCCCCCGGCGCCAACCCCCGGCGATGGGCTTCCAGCAGGGCGAAGAGCGAGAGTCCCCCCACCCGGGCCGCCGGACGCCGGCCGGCGCCGGCCGCAATACGCCCCCGGGTGACAAACTGTACGCCGCGCCGCACCGCCTCGGCCCTCGCCCCTCCGTCCGCAGCGGACACTCCGTCCTCCAGGATCGCCAGCATGGCGATGGCGGTGAGGGCCTCGGCATAATCCCGCCGCAGGGTGTCCGGCCCGGGCCCCCACGACCCGTCCGCCCGCTGGACGTCCACCAGCCACGATTGGGCCCGCCCCACGGCCTCGCTGCTCCGGGCCTCGGCCCGGGCGCCCTCCCGCGCGGTCGGCCGGGCCAGGAACAAAAACCCGGCCAGACCGAGCAGGAGGACCAGACCCGCCGCGGCTCGCAGAAGCGGCGGGGGGACAAAGGGAAGGAGGTCCCGGCCGGACGATTCGCCCGTCTCCGCCCACACGGCGGCGGCCAGATCCCGGCGGGTCTTCTCCGGGGGCAGGGCCCGCAGGTCCTGCAGGAGATCCCGCATCTGCGCGGCGGATCGCCGCATCCCGGGCGACGACTCCAGGGCTCTCTCCACCCGCCGCCGTTGACCGGCATCGCCCTCGCCCATCAGATGCGCGAGGAGGTCGGCATCCGGGAACGCCTCTTGGGTTCTTTCCTGTGACTCTTGGTTCATGGCAAATCGTCCTGTTGCCCCTCGATCAGGCCGGCCCGCAAACGCTGCATGGCCAGATGCATCCGGGACTTCACCGTGCCCACCGGGACGTTCAGCGCCCGGCTGATTTCCTCGTATTTCAACCCCTGGTACACGCTCATCACCACCACCAGTTTCAGCTTTTCCGGCAGGGCGGCCACCGCCGCCTGCACATCCAGCCGCCGGCCCGGAATCGGGTTGTTCCCCTGGGATTCAATCTCCGCTTCTTCCCGCAGGGCCGCCAACCGGTTCTGCCGGCGATCGCTGCGCCGGACGAAATCGATCCACACCCGCCGGGCCACCGTGTACAGATAACTCCTGAACCCTGCCCGGGCCCGGTAGCGCCGCCTCGCTTTATAGATCCGGACGAACGTCTCCTGGGCCAGGTCTTCCCGTTCATGATAAACGCCGAGGCGGGCAAAAAAGTTCACCAGCGCATCCTGGTGACGCCGGACAAGGGTGGAATAGGCGTCCGAATCCCCCTCCCGGGCCGCCCGCATCAGGTCGACGTCAGACCTCTCCGGATTGCCTGCATCATTCATGTCGGTATATCACCAACCCGAACGCTATCCGTCAATTTTCCCCGCACGAGATTCGCCGGCCGGATCCGCGCCGCGGCCTGGATTCCACTTTTTTGTGAACCCTCCACAGGGTTTCAGCGTTACCAGCGCAAAACCCAAGGAGGACTCCCATGCAAAGCACATCACCGTGGACCCGCTCCAGCCTGGCCTGCGCGGCGGCCGCCCTGCTGCTCGCCCCCGCCGCCCCCGCGGCGGACACCGCCAACACAGAAAACGGGGATGCCGTGTCCCTGCCGGATGTGGTCGTCACCGGTACGCGCCTGTCCAAGGACCCGGTGGAACAGCCCTACGCATTTTACCGCACGCCCAAACTGGAGCTGGACCGGCGCGTGGGCCGGACCGCCCTGGACCGGGCAAACTACGGCCCGGGCGTCTTCGTCCAGCGCACGGCCCCCAACCAGGCGAGCCCCTTCATCCGGGGGCTCACCGGGGAGCAGGCCCTCCTGATGCTCGACGGCGTGCGCTTCAGTCATGCCATGATGCGGCCCGGACCCAACCAGTACGCCGCGCTGGTGCCCAGCGTGAGCATCGATGCCGTGGACGCCATCCTGGGATCGTCCTCGGTGGTCAACGGATCCGACGGCCTGACCGGCGCCCTCGATTACCGGTTGGCTCCCGCCGGACGCGGCGTGGAGGAAGCCGTGTCGCCCTGGATCGGCACGAGGGTCGATTCCGGCAACGGCGGCACGCTCAAGGCCGGCGTGGACGGCGTGACCGAGACCTGGGCCTACTCCGTGGAGTTCTCCCACAGCCTTTACCACGACCGCGTGGGGGGCGAGGACTTTAAAGAAAACGTGTTCGGGGAGGGCGTGGACGCATACAACGAAATCCCCAACACGGCCTATGACGAAACCGCCTTCGGGTTGCGCCTGGCCTATTTCGGGCCGGGCGACCACCTGCTCGAACTGGATGCCGGGCACACGCGGCAGACCGACGCCCCCCGCCCCGGCGGTTATTTTGAAAATTCCGGGAAGGCATCCCGCCTGTTCCGCTACTTCGATCCCCAGGAGTTCAGCTACGTCCACCTGCGCGACACCTGGCAGCTCGATGGCGACCTGGTCGACCGGCTGCAGACCACACTGTGGTGGCATCAGTTCGGGGAAAAGCAGTTCCGCGCCTCCATTCGCGACTTCGGCACCGCAGACCAGCGCGTGCGCCGCCGCGAGTTCGACGACACCCTCGATGCCTTCGGCCTGGATCTGCAGGCCACCACCCTCCTCGGCGGCAACGACCAGCACGAGCTGACCTGGGGCGGCACCTTTATCCACGAAACAACCGACAACCGCTACCGGGAGTTCCGCTCCCCGGTCGGCACGACGGACCCCGCCCTCGTCACCCCCTACAACCCCGGGGACTGGCCCAACAAGACCTCCGTGTCGGACGGCAGCGACTACAACACCATCGGCGTGTTTGCCCAGGACAACTGGCAGATCACCCGCCGGGTCAGCCTGCTGACCGGCGCGCGCTACAGCCGCCACGATTGGTCCTTCGGCGACGTGGACGGCGATGCCGACGACGTGACCGGAAGCGCGCGGGGCATGTGGGACGTCACCCCCCATCACCGCCTCTTCGCCGGCGTCTCCAAGGGATTCCGGGCGCCGAACCTCAAGAACCTCGACGGCGCCGTCGATCGGGGGTCGAGCGGCGTCGCGGCGCAGGGAAACCCGAATCTCGATCCGGAAATCAGCTACACCTACGAGGCGGGCTGGAAATGGCAGGAAGGGCGCAACGGCTTTTCCTTTACCGCCTTCGACACCGACATCGAAGACCTCATCCAGCGGGACTTCTCCGGCGATGGGGAATTCACCAATGTGGAGGGCGCCGACATCCGGGGGTTTGAATCCGCCTGGGACCTCGGGGTCGATTTCGGCAGCGAGGACGCCCCCGCCAAGCGAATCGCCCTCGTGGGCTCCGTGTCCCTCGTCGACGCCACGCGCGACATCCCCGTGGAAGGCGGCGGCATCTTCGAGGACAACATCTCCCGGGCGAATCGCCTGTACGGGCGCGTCGGCATCCGGTACGAGCGCGACCGCAACTGGTGGGGCCTCCTCCAGATGCGCTGGCACGATGACTACGACGACGTGGCCACCCACCCCAGCGACGCGGATGCCGACGACATCCGCCTCACGGTGCCCGGGGACCCCGACGGCAGCATGTCCGGCTATACGGTCGTGGACCTCCTGCTCGGCTGGAAGAGCGACGACGGGGACCGTGAAATCAGCTTCTTCGTAGAGAATATCGGCGATGAGACCTACCGCGCCCCCGGCAGCGGCGCCGATGGGGTCGGCCGCAGCATCGGGGTCTCCGCCGGCGTCCGCCTCTAACCGGCCCGAGCCGGCCCGCCCCGGCACGGGCGGGGGGCTCGCCCGGGAATCCCAGCCTTGCGCCGGGTGCCCGCGGTGCCTATGGTGAAGCCATGGGTATCTACGATCGACCGTACATGCGCGAGCACCGGCGAATGGAACCGGGCTCGCCGCGACGCCCCCCCGACACGGGGCCGCGCGCGAGCTGGTGGAAACGGTTGAAGTTTCGCCTGTGGCTCATGCTTCGGGGTCGATCGAACCGGGATCCCTGAAGACCCCCATGCTACTGCGCAAACTGCTGTACAACCTGTTTCTGCTGGTTGCCGTCCTGCTCCTTCTCGACGCGCTTCACGCCGTCGCCGTCGGGATCGGAAACCGGGTCTGGGAAACCGCCATCGACCGCGGGGATGACGGAGTCCGGGCCGGCTGCCGGGCCTTCAGCCGCGGCGAGGGCAAGACCGGCCTCCTGCTGATCCACGGATTTGCCGACTCGCCCGCCGTCTACCGGTACCTGGCAAACTCCCTCGCCGAGCGCGGATTCCACTGCCGCGCCATGCGCCTGCCCGGCCACGCCCAACCGCTCGGCGAATACGCGGACAGCACCGTGGAGCAGTGGATCGCCAAAACCCGGGCGGAAATCGAATCCCTCCGCTCCCGCACCGATGAGGTGTGGATGGTCGGTCACTCCATGGGCGCCGCGCTCGCCCTGCACCTCGCCCGCGAAGATCCCGGCCTCTGCACCGGCCTCGTCCTCATCGCCCCCCTTCTGGACATTTCCGGCAAGCGCATGCTCGGCCTGCCCGCCGGCCCCACGTTCCGCGTGCTGGATGCCCTCACACTCTTCAGCGGCTCCGTGTACAACATGCTGCCGCTCGATCTGCATGCGGACGAGCGGCGGGCCGATTACGTGCGCACGCGCTTCATCCCCCTCCCTCAGTACCGGCAGATGTTCCGGCTCCTGCGCGCCAACGAACGGCAGGATCCGGCGCTCTCCATCCCCCTGCTGGTCTTTCTTGCCTCGGACGACCGGATCATCGACTCCGCCGCCGCCCGGGCATACGCCAAAACCTGTGGAGCCCCTCGCGCCGCCGTGGTCGAGCCGGCCGATACCGGCCACGTCCTGCCCTGGGAATATGCCGAAGAGGCCATGGCCGAGCGCATCGAGCGTTTTATCCATCGGGAGGCCAACCCGTGACGGCCTGGGAAGACCTGCATTGCGGACACGCCCCCTCCGACGGCGCTCCGTTCAACGGCTGGTTTATCGGCGACCTCGCCGCCTGGGCCGGAGACACCGCCTGCCCGCGGGCCCGCACCATCCAGGGCCTCGAAATCAAATGGGCCGAGCATCGCGGCGGCGAAACGCGGGATGGCGGCTGGGCGTCGCGCATCCCCGCCCATAGCGTATGCATCCTTCTCGAAGGCTCGCTGACCTTCAAATTTCGCCTGCCTTCCGATCCCCGCGACATCCGGGAACACCGGCTGACCCGGCCGGGCGATTATTCCCGATGGGGACCGGATGTCGAGCATCTCTGGACCGCGCCCGAAGACTGCCGATGCATCACCATCCGGCTCCGCACGTAGCCGGTTTTCCCCCCGGCCTGCTCCTTCTGCATTGATCCGCGGCTTGATATCGACAAAGGCAAGGGACTACACTCCCGGCAGAATGAAGGATCGATTCCATGCGTGAGCTGCTCATGGTCGGGGCCGGCGGGTTTGTCGGGGCCGTGTGCCGGTACGGGTTGGCGGGGATGATCCACCGCCTTGTGCCGGGGGCCCTCTTTCCGGTCGGGACACTGGGGGTCAATATCCTGGGATGTTTTCTGATCGGCGCCCTGAACGGCGTCATCGAAGCCCGCCAGGTCTTCGGGCCGGAGATGCGCCTCTTCCTGCTCATCGGCCTGCTCGGGGGCTTCACCACCTATTCCACATTCGGCTATGAAGGCCTCTCCCTGCTGCGACAGTCCGAGGGGTTCGGGTTTGTCCTGTATGTGGGCCTTCACCTCGCGATCGGGCTGCTGGCCGTGTGGGCCGGCTTTGCCCTGGGAAGGAGCTGGTAGCAATGCGGGACCTCCCGGAAGAGGGCGTGCGGCTTTGCCTGTATATCGCCGAATCGGACAAGTACCACCACCGGCCGCTTCACGAGTGGATCGTGGAGGAGGCCCTCGACCACCACCTGGCCGGGACCACGGTCCTGCGCGGAATGCAGGGCTTTGGCGCCCGGAGCCATCTGCACGCGGCCCACATCCTCCGGCTCAGCACAGACCTCCCCCTGGTAATCGAGATCGTGGATGCCGCAGACAGGATCGAAGCCTTTCTCGATCACATCGAGCCGGCGATTCGGAACGGCCTTGCCACGACCGAGCATGTCCGGATCCGACTCTATCGCGGCGGAGAGGATCGCCCGAAAGCCGCCGATTCCCCCTGACCGGACGCCGGGGTTTAGGGGTCATCCATTAGAGGCGAGGGGACACTATGGATATTCGAAAGATTGCAACTCGACCAAGAAAAGGCAGCGGCGGCGAGCGGCGGCACCCGCCCAACATGGCTCCCTTGCACCTCGAGCGACAGGTGACGGACAACTTGTCGAATTTCGACAATCTTGTTCTCGCAAACTCTTCTCTGCTCATTTATGGCCTCATTCTGACGATCACACCCTTTTGGTTCCTGGGTTTTTTAAGCCTGGTTTTCACCGCCTTATCATCACTTGCAATCTACTATGCGCGACGACCCCACTTATCATCCCATACGGCGCGAGTGCTGAAACAACTCTTTTTCTACACCTTTACTTACCGCAACGACAGGCGGGCTCCCCGGCTCTACATGAGGATGTCAGTCATCGCGATTGCGGCCTTCCTGAATGGCGTGTTGCCCCTTCTCGCAATTATTATTGCCAATATCCGGAATTCATGAAGGTTTACGCATGTTTTCCGAAATAGAGGTACCGGTAAGGGCCTTGCCGTGGCGCGGGTGCCTGAAGGCATGCATTGCGGCAGGCTGTCACGTGAGGGCCTCCGTATTCTCCCCTCCCCGGCGGGCGGAAAAGCGGAGAGTCGTGCCCCCCTGACCGGGGCTGCTCATTCCGTGACCCGGAGGCGGAGCGTGGCACGGGAGGCCTTGCGGACAGCCTCCGGAAGGGGCACATGCACCATCCCGCGGTTGGTGACCACAACGGGATCCCCCACCTCTTGAAAGACCGGGTTGGAGGTCAGACTGTTCGTGGTGGCTTCCAGGGTATAGGTTCGCCCGGGGATGGCCTCCCACGTCATGCCCATCGTTCCGTTGTCGCCAGACGTCCCTTTCACTGTGAAGACGGAGTCCCGGTCGAGGGCATCGGTCCCGGCGAATTTTTCCGCCGCATCCGTCGCCCCGTCGCCATCGGTATCGACTGCATACGGGTTTGTCCCGAGAGAGGTCTCCCACGATTCGCTGAGGCCGTCCCCGTCGGCATCGTCCGGCTTCAGGGCGGTTTTGGTATTGCCCAGCCGGGCCATGAACACCTCCGGCATATTGACGGTGAAGACCTGCGAGTCGGAATAAAAGGTCGACTGCCCGAGGGTCTCCCCATTGAATACGCGCACGGCGATCTGCACCCCGTTCGCCGGGCGGTTGGTCGACATGAGATGGCCGAACACCGCCGGGGTTTCCGCAAACGGGGAGCTGAGCGCACCGATTGCCGTTTCGGCCAGAACCGGATTGTCCGGATGCGGGGTGCCGTCCTCCGCCGGCGGATGGAGTTGGCCCTGGTCTGCCCGCAGGATCTGCACCAGCGCCCCGGGCGCCTCCGTATTCCCCGGCAGTTTCCGGCCGTACTCGTCCCGAATCGCCGAATCCGCGCCGATGTAGAGCGGGGTGGGCAATTGCGCCGCGGCCGTCACCGCCAACAGTCCCAGCGCTCCGGCCAGGCGCGCCGTCCATCCGCTGAGGGTTCTTTTGTGGCATTGCCGTGTCATCATCCTGCCGTCAATTTGTCTCCATGTACCGATCGGGGGCCTGGTAGTGCATGCGGTTGGTCCAGGTCACCGGGTTCTGGGATCGAATGGTCTGGATCACGATGCCGTCGTTGGGCGTAAAGTAGTTGTCGGGCACGAGCGGGTAGTTCGGAGAGGTAAACCGCCACGTTCCATCGGTGGTGCGGTACCAGATCGTCTCCTGGACCCGCTGCCCGCTTCGGTCGAGCTTCCAGATCCGGTCGGACAACGGCGGAATGAATCCCCCGGTGAAGCCCCCCTCGATCAGGTGGAGCTCGCTCGGATGCAGGGTCTCGGGAATGTTGGCGCTGAACAGGCTGTAGGCCTGTCCGGCGGTAAAGGTCTGAGCGAGCCGGTTGGTTTCCAGCGGCAGGAGAATCGGGATCTTGTGGGGTTGGGCATTGGTCGGGAGCTGGACGTTGAAGGCGTTGGCCAGGGGCAGGGGCTCCGTGTCCGCCGGTTGCCCGGCTTTTGCGGGCGGCAGGGAAAACACCCAGGCATTGGTGGGCCCCTGGGCGAGGTAGACCTCCTGGGTCACGAGCGGCGTCGCCTCCCGGTTGTACCAGGAGATCCGGGTCGAGTCCGCCACCGACACCCCCGCAGGGAGGGTATTGGGCAGGACGGCGGGGATGGTATTCGGCCATGGACGCCCCCACAGGCGGATCCAGTTCTGCCCGGGGTGCAAATCGGGGGCGCCCATGGCAAAGACTTCACGGCTGGCGTGCCGCGCACCCTCTTCCTGCCAGAGACCCGGCGCCGACAGGCGGTAGAAACGCAACAGGTGATTCGGCAATTCCTGCGGGGGCACCCGCCCCACCCCGCCGGTATCGACCAGGGAGTTCAGGGGCCCGCGATCCGCCAGGGCCCACTGGTCGTGCAGGTTGTCGTGGTAGGATCGCGCATCCACGTACAACAGGTCATAGACCTTGTTCGTCACCAGGTCGGGATAAATGCGCACCAGGCCGGATACGGAACTGAAGAAGGCATTGGTGATGCGAATCGCGGCCACGGACACTTCTGTCTTTGCCGTATTGTTGCTGGTGACCTGGTCGACCTGGTTCAGGGATTTGACGGTGACGGTATTGGTCACCACTTTCCCGGCCGTGAGTTTGGCCGGCCGGGCATAGACGGTCAGGACCGCACTCTGCTCCTTGGCCAGGTTGCCCGGCGTCCAGATCATGGTCTGGTCGTCGAAGCTTCCGACGCTCGGGTCCGCCATAATGAATTCGAGTTCCTCCGGCAGAACTTCTTCGATTTCTATTCCCGTGGCATCGACCAGGCCGACATTGGCGAGGTCGATACTGAAGGCGATGGGTTCCCGTTCGAACGCGATCCCCATGTCCGCATTGTTTGCCAGGCTCAGGTCGGTGATGAGAATATCGATGACGATATCCGACTGGGGGATGGCGAGTTCCAGGCTGTCGACCGTGGCGATATTGGTGATGGCGGTCACGCCGGGCGGGGAATCCACCGTGGCCTGGAAGCTCAACCGCAGCGACTCTCCCGGCCCCAGGATGATGTTGTCGGCCATGGTGGGCGGGATATTGCCGTCCCGCGCCTCGACCAGGCGGGCCTGGGCCACAATTTCCACATCGTCGATCCAGACGATGTCCCCGCTGCCCATTCCGCTGTTGCTGGCAAATCGGATGACCGTGTTGGACGCGATGTGCGGGGTGATGTTGGTGGAAACGGATTGATACGCGGAATCCGTCCCCGCTCCTTCGATCCGATAGACTTCCGTCCAGGGCCCGCCCGTACCGCTGCTGGACACCTCGGCGGTGACATATTCGCCGGCGTCGAGTCCATCGCGCCGGTAAATAAAGCGGAGGACCGCATTGGTATAGGCGGCGAGATCGGCCTCCCGGCGCAGCCAGTGGCTGCCGCCCTCGAGCTGAAACGTGTAGGTGGCGAGCCGCGCGGGGTCAAACCGGATCTCCAGGTCCCCGCTGGTGGCGCCGTTGGCCTCGTCTTCCTCCCAGTCCCCGCTGAATTCATTGGTCCCGTCGTTAAAGGAATAGAAGAGGTGGCTGAAGGTATCCAGGAAGTTGTGCTGGATCTGACGCGGCGCCAGGACCTCACTGCTGCTGGCCACGTACGAGGCCCCGGCGGGAATCGGGTCCTGGATATTCACGTCGTGCTGCACCGTGGCCGACGTATTGGTCACGAATACATTGTAGGTAATGGCCTGCCCCACCCCGACGACGCCGCCTTTGTCCGACAGCTTGAGGATGGAAAGGGAGGGGTCGCTCGGCTGGATTGTCGAACTCGCCCGGTTATTGCCCGGGTCCGGATCGACCGGCCCGCTCGCCGACGCCTCCGCGATGTTGGTGATCACCGTGCCCACGGTGTTGCTCTGCACCCGGGCCGTCAGGGTCATCACGGCCGAGGTCCCGGCCCCGAGCGCGCCGATGGACCACTCGCCGATCCCGTCATCGTAAACGCCCACCGAGGTCGAGGCCGCCTGGAAGGCAACCCCCGCCGGCACGGCATCCGTCACCACCACGCCGCTCGCTGCGGAGGGGCCGGCGTTTGTGACCGTCACCGTCCAGGTGACGTCGATGGTCTCGAGCGGGTTGGCAATATCCACCGACTTGCCGACCTGCAGGTCCGCCCCCTCGATCTGCACCACGGCCTGGTCCTGGTTGTCTGCCGGCGTTTCGTCGGCCTCGCCGACGGTGGTGATGGAGGCGGTGTTGGTGATCGCCGTCCCGGCGGTATTCGTCTGTACCGTGGCGCTGACCTCCAGTACCCCGGTCGAGGTCACGGACAGCGTCCCCACCGTCCACACCCCGGATGCGGAATCGTAGGAGCCCGGCGTGGCGGTCGACGTGGAGTATACGAGGCCGGTGGGCAGGAGGTCGGTAATCGACAGCCCCGTTGCACTGCCCGGCCCGCGGTTGGTGACGGTCACGGTAAAGGTGATGGTATCCCCCTCGTTCGGCGAAGGATCGTCCACGCCCTTCGACAGGCCGAGATCGGCCGTGGCCACGGGGTCGCGTTCGATGGCCGGCACCGGCTCCGTCTGGGCATCGCTCGTGATGGAGGCCGTATTGACGATCTGGGTGACCTGCAATACGTCGTCCACGAGGGCCTGGAAGGTCACGGTAAAGCCCTGCCCCGCCTGCAGGGTCACGTTGGAGACCAGATTCGGCGGGTCGCCCGCATCGGTCGTGGTGGACGTGCCGGCGCCGCCGGAGCTCTCCAGCCACTGCACCCGCACATTGTCAAAGAAGGCCTGATCATCCGAGGCCGTCCAATCGCCGCCCGGGTTTTCAAACCGGATGGTTGTTTGGGTCGATGCGACGGAGGAAAGCGAGTAGCTCTCGCTTCCCGAGGCCCCCTGCCCGGAAAAACTGTCGAGATCGGTCCAGGGGCCGGAGGCCGTCGGGCCGACGCGTACCGCCACGGACTCCTCGAGGCCTGAGACCTCCCAGTCGAACGAGAGGGTCGGCTCCAGCGCCCCCGAGAGATTCGCCGACCGCGCGACGGCATCCCCGGCCCCGGCCTGCTGGAATCGAATCCGGCTCCCGGCCACCTGCACCTGGCCGCCGGATGCGCTGCCGTCGTCGCTCACTTCCGTCCAGTCATCACGCCATGCCGTGTTTCCATCCTGGTTGGTGTAGGCCGCGGCGCTGAAGGTATCCTGGACGACGGCGTACACCCCGTCCCAACGGACTTCGACATTATCGAAAAACATCTCATCATCCGGCCAGTTCCAGTCGCCGTACAGGTTCTCAAAGCGGATCGTGGTCTGGGTGGACGCCACGGACGAGAGGTCATAGGTCTCGCTTCCGGAACCCGTCCCCGAGTGGGTGTTGATATCGGTGAACGGGCCGGACGGGGCCGCGGCAATCCGCACCGTCATCTCTTCCTCCAGGCTGGAGGCCTCCCAGTCGTAGGCGAGCACCGGATTGACCTTGTCGGAGAGGTCGACCTGCCGTTCGACGGCATCATTCAGATCGGCGGTGATGAAACGAAGGCGGCCCGTGGCCACCATGACCTGCCCGGCGGAGGGGTCTCCCCCGTCGCCGATTTCATTCCAGTCGGTATCCCAGTTGTACGACCCGTCCTGGTTGGTGTAGGCCACCGTCCCGAAGGTATCCAGCACCGATCCGGTGTCGGTCAGGGCGACCCGGATCTCCATATCGTCCACGTAGTAGACCTCGGCCCCGCCCACGGTATCGTCATTGACGATGCGGATGGAGGTCGAGCCTTCCAGGTGGTTGCCGAGATCGACCGTGTTGGTCACCGGCCCGCCGAAGTTGTTGGTCTGGCCGAAGAGACGCGTCCAGGTCGTGCCGTTGGTACTCACTTCAAATTGCAGGTGGTCGGTATCCTCCATGCTCCCTTCGGCCCGCGACACAAAGGTCCACTCGGCCGCCAGGGCATTCGATAGATCGACGTCCCGGGTGATGGTATCGCCGGTGCGGATGTACAGCTCGCCGGATTCGACCCGGACGTTCCCGGTGGCCGGATCGCCGTCATCGCCACTCTCCTGCCAGGCGTCGCCGGACCAGTCCAGCCCCCCCGTGCTGTTCGTCCAGGATACGCTGGAGAAATCATCGGCATAGGAGGCGATGCCGCCGCCGATCAGGGGGCCGGTGTACAGGGCCGTGTCGGCGACGTACGTCGTGCCGGTCGGAACGGGGTCGACCACATCGATCCCCGTCTGGGCGCTGCTGCCGATGTTGGTGACGGCGATGCTGTAGGTGATCACGTCCCCCGGGGACACCACACCCGTCACATCGGAGGTCTTCGTCGCGCGGATCCCGCTGATGGATACGGCGGCCGAGTCGCTGTCGTTGGTATTGACCGGGTCGACCTGGTCCAGGGTCAGCACGGAGGCGGTGTTGGTGATTACGTCCCCGACGGTTCCGGCATCCACCGTCGCCTGCAGATCCAGGGTCACCGTGGAGGAAACCGAGACCGTGCCCACCGTCCACACGCCCGACCCGCTGTTGTAGCTGCCCAGACTGGGCGTGGCGGAGGAAAAGGTCAGCCCGGCGGGCAGGGAATCCGAAATCTGCACCCCCGTGGCCGGGTCCGGGCCGGCGTTGGACACCGTAATGGTGAAGGTGACCGGGTCCAGTTCGGCGACCGACGATTGATCCGCCGTCTTGGTCAGCGACAGACCGGCCGAGGGGATGTAGAGGCTCGTCGAATTTGTATTATCGCTGTAGTCGAGGTCCGGCCGGTCCATCAGGCTAATCCCGGCCGTATTCGTGACCGTCTGCCCCCCGCTCCCGGCAACCGGGGTGGAGGTGATGGTCAGGGTCGCCGCCCCCGACGCGGGGATGGCCGGGATCGACCACAAGCCGGTGCCGGCATTGTAGGAGCCGGTCGTTACGCCGCTGCCCGAGATGGAGAACGCCGGCGGAACCAGGTCCGTCACTTCGGTGGAAAAGGCCGGTTCCGGCCCGCGGTTGGTGACGGTGATGGTAAACACGGCCTCTTCCCCGGGGTTCACCCGGTTCGTCGAAGCCGTCTTGTCGATCGTGAGATCGGTCGCGGGCAGGTGCAATCCGATGTCCATGAACAGGCGGGACTCGTTGGTCGAGAGCAGGAAGAAACCGGATTCGCCGGTATTCGTCATAACGATGTCACTGTCGAGGGCGTCGTCCGGGCCGACGTTCGGGGGGCTGAACAGGTATCCGCTCGGTGCGTATGCCTTGACGTTGTAATCATCCGGCGCCAGCGCGCTGATCGCATAGTAGCCGTTGCTGGCCGAACGGGTCTGGCCCGCCAGATTGGTTTGCGGGTCGTAGAGCTGCACAAAGACATTGGTCAAACCCGGCTCGTTGGGGTCCTGCAAGCCGTCGCCGTTCAGATCGTTCCACACAAAGTCCCCCACCTCCGCGATGAGCGTTTCGTGGAACAGCATGGCCCCGCCGCTCATCAGGTCCAGTCCGCCGCCCCCGGACCCGGTGCTCGTGTCCAGCGGAAAGGTCGCCGGCGCGCCCCAATCCGCTCCCGCCGGAACATCATTGGCGACCAGCGAGTACCCGTAGATCAACTGCCCGGTGACGATCCCCAGTTCCTGCCAGGTGACAAACGCCCCGGCAATCGGCTGCGACCCGACATCGGCGGAGGGGCGAAGCGTGTCATACCCCCGGTAGACGATCGTATCGATATCGATGCCCGGCTCGCCCCAGTCGGACGCGGTAATGCTCACCGGGGCGCCCCACCCCGTCGCGTCCCCCTGGGCGTTGATATTGGTGATCGCCGCCACCTGCAGGGCATCGTTGCCGCCGCGGTCCTCAATCATAAAGCCCCGCAGATCGAGATTGTCGCGGGCCGGCACCCCGTCAAAGAAGATGTAGTCGATCCGCTCAATGTTGTTGTTGTTCCCATTGCCGTCCCCGTCGTTGGCAAACACATTGTCCGCGCCGCGGTTGATCACCCGGGAGAGCAGGGTTTCCTCCATCGTGCTGACGCGTTCCGGGCGCAGCAGGATGTTGGTGCCGGATACGGCCGCTTCCTGTTCATACAGAACGATCTGGTGGGCGCCCGTTACGTT
This sequence comes from uncultured Verrucomicrobiota bacterium, assembly GCA_964500395.1. GTDB lineage: Bacteria > Verrucomicrobiota > Kiritimatiellia > CAZCOO01 > CAZCOO01 > CAZCOO01. The sequence continues at coordinate 1,973 of CAZCOO010000014.1, read as the reverse complement.
GGCATTGTCGACGCGGGCGAAGTGAATCCGCTCGGCGAGCTGACGGAAGAAATACGTGTTGGTTCCGATGTCGAAGGCCTCGAGCCGCATGTGATTCAGAGACCCCTGGGTGAACTGGTGCCGGTAATCGGTCGTCTCCGGGAAATCCCCCGGCCCGGGCGCCCCCGAGGCGGTGTAGTCCCCGGCGGCATTGGTCAGGGTCTGGAACGTGATCTGTGCGCCGGTCAGCGGCTGCACGGCCTGAACCGGGCCGGCCGCGACCAGCACAAACCATCCCGACAGCGCCAGGACGCGCTGGAATGTCCGATGGTCTCTCGGATGTACCTGAATCCGCACTTTGTTGCACCCCGTTGATCGTTACTGGATTGAATCAACAGGGAACTAACAAGCAGGCTCCGTGCCATAATGTATTGAGACAACGCTACATGCGACAGATTAAGGACGCTACATCGATAGACCATACACCCCATGCACCACGGTCGCAGCTTTTCATCGGGGAATCCCGTATGTTTTTCTAGAATGTGAAAATGATTTCTTCTCATTCAGGTGAGAAAATCGTCGTATTAAATAAACTGAATATCTATTATGCGTAATTTTGCCGAAGGGCGGAAGACGGATGCCCGGTTGAAGAGGAGAAAGCGGGACTGCGCATGCGGGTGTTGCCGCAGTCAGGCCGGGGGGAGCGTACCGCCCGCGGCGGACGCGGGAAAACGCCGGCTCCAGGCATGAGAGGGAGAGCCGCCAGACCTCGATCCCGGGGATCGGCTGCGGCGACATTCGAGGATGGCGAGAGAAGAAACCCTACGGCCTGCTGCCCCGGCGCCGGATCAAGAGACCGAGTGCGGCCGCCATCAGCACCAGGGCGCCGCTGGTCGGTTCGGGGATGACCTCAATCTCCATGGCATTGATGTAGCCGAAGCCGCCCGTGGCGGAGAGGTCGATGGTGATCTGATCGCCGGCGTCCGGAGCAATGCCCGTCAACCGGACCACGGTGTCGTCGTTCCAGTCGTCCGTGCCATTGCTCGCAATGTTGTCTCCGGATGTCGTGAGCGTGACGTTGCTGCTCCCGACGGCATAGGGCGTCGTGCGGTCGATCGTGGTTACCCGCGACCCGTAAGTCGACGGTGACCAGGTTGTTCAGGGTGGCTCCAACCATATTGTCCACCGCCGCATTCCAGTAGTGGCCGTTGCCGTCCGGGGCCGCGGGGACCCCGGTGGTATCCCCAAAAATCCACGAGGACCACGGCGGCCTGAACCCCGCCGGCCATCGCCAGAATCGCCAACACCCACAGCGAATATCCTGCTCTCTGCTTCACCATAAACGCTTTCCCCAATCTCCTGCTATTCTATACAAGTTAAACACCTGAGCGACGTCGCCGTGAGCGCCTTGCGCTGGACGCCGGTCACGGCGGGCACGATGAGGGCCGCCAGCAGCGCAATGATGGCGATGACGACGAGAAGTTCCACGAGGGTGAAGGCGTTTTTATCAACCGGCTTGTCTGTTCTGTTCATGGCGGGTCCCATCCGGGTTCATCATTGCCGTGCAGTATTCCCCGCCGGCCCAGGCATGTCGCCCCCCCCCGGAGACTTTACGTAAATACGACCTCTCGCGCGGGACGCGGCGGACTAAAAATGCACGGCCTGGGACAGGGTCTGCAAGTCCCCCCGGGTCGCGTCCGCCGGGTGTGTGCGCGCCCGCCCCCTTCCGGCGAGCGTATGGCCCGGCAGGACGTGCATGCGGACATAGAGGGAGGTGTACGGACACGGCCCGCCGTCCCGCTGATGGTCGAGGACGGAGAGGCACAGCTCCACCATGTGATTAAAGTCGGGCAGCATACCGGTAACCTGCCGCTTCTTTTTCTTGTCCAGGTAATCGGAGCCGATCGAAGCCACGCTTACATCATCGGGGATGGATACCCCCCCAAGAGGCGCAAAGCGGAACCCGGCCCTACTCCAGCCCAAAGATCCAGCAA
>CAZCOO010000013.1:0-24863 GCA_964500395.1 uncultured Verrucomicrobiota bacterium | reverse complement strand
TCCGTCCGCCCGTGCGCGCGCAACCGGCGAACAAAGGACCGGGCCCGCGAACGGGTTTCCGCGTTTACCGGCTGCCAAGTCTCAAAGCACCAGTCCGGCGACTCCCGAAAGGCCAGAAGGTTCAGCCGGTCCTCCGGATTCAGACGGTCCAGGGCCCGAATCAGCCCATCCCGGCAGTCATTCAGTTTATCCTGGCCCATGCTGTTCGAACTGTCCTGCAGGATCAGTACATCCTTCGGCAGCACCGGCAAATCGGCATCCGCGTGCCGTTGAATGCGGATGCGGAAAAAGCGATGCCCCGCCGCATCCGCCGGCGACCATTGCACATTCAACTGCAACACGTGCTCAATCGCTTCGGCCGCCGGCGAGGATGCCGAAGGGGCCTCGTCCGTACCGGGCGAGGGCATCGAGTCGAGCAGCCGCGTCTCCTCCTCGGAGAGATCGGGTTCCGCGACCCGCATCGGGGGCGGTGCGAGCCCTCCCCGGGCCGAGCCGGCGCCGCTTCCGCTGCCGGCCGCTCCTCCGTTCCCGGCGGCCGGGGCAAAGGGATCGGGCATCTCGCCCCCTCCGGCCGTCCCGGCGGAAGACAATCGGGACTCGGGCTCGACGGGCAGCGTGATATCCGGGGCCCGGGCTGTCCGCAAAGCGGGATCCACCGTCGGCCGGGGCGCCGCATCAATATCATCCGGGAACAGGGATTCCTCCAGCGCCATGAGATCCTGCCGCGGAGACCATGCCGAGCGCGACCGCGCCGGATCGGGCCGGGCAAGGGAGTGCTGATCCGCGGGGGACGGGCCCGCCCCTTCGATCCGGGGCTCGATTGTCTCGGCCAGGGCCTCCTGGAGCCGAGCCGCGGTTGCGCTCAGGTCGCGGCCGGACGCGCTCTCGAGTTCGGGGTTCTCCGGCCGAAAGGCGGCGGGCCGGGCCGACGAACGGTCCGCGGGCGGGGTCGTCTCCACCCGGTCCACACGCGGCTCCCGGAAGGTGGCCGATTGGAGGTCCCCGGGCAGGACGCCTACATCAATCGCCGGAAATACCCGCAAGGCCCCCGCATGCAATACAAGCGAGAGGACGGCCGCGCAGGCTGCGGCAACGAGGTGGCCGGAATACATCGACCGCTCCGCACGTTCATCAACTCCCCGCCGGCTCCGCATGGCGTCTTACATCCCCTGGAGCGTCATCAGGAACTCCGCGTTGGTCTTGGTCTTTTTCAACCGGTTGATCAGGAGTTCCATCGCCTCCACCGCCGGCACATCTTTGAGGGCCTTGCGCAGGGTCCAGATGCGCTCGATCTCGTCCGGGTGCAGGAGGAGTTCCTCTTTTCGGGTGCCGGACTTCTCGATGTTGATGGCGGGGAAAATCCGCTTGTCCACCAGGTTTCGATCGAGCCCGAGTTCCATATTGCCCGTTCCCTTGAACTCCTCAAAAATGACCTCGTCCATCCGGCTCCCGGTGTCCACCAGGGCCGTGGCGATAATCGTGAGGCTGCCGCCTTCTTCCACATTCCGGGCCGCGCCGAAAAATCGCTTGGGCTTGTGCAGGGCATTGGCGTCCACCCCGCCGGAGAGGATCTTCCCGCTGTGCGGCTGCAGCGTGTTGTACGCCCGGGCCAGCCGCGTGATGCTGTCCAGCAGGATCACCACGTCTTTTCCGCATTCCACCATGCGCTTGGCCATTTCGATCACGATCTCGGCAACCTGCACATGCCGCTCCGGCGGTTCATCGAATGTAGAACTCAGGACTTCCGCCTCTGTATTGCGCTCCATGTCCGTGACTTCTTCCGGGCGTTCATCAATCAGCAGGATGATCAACTTGGCCCCCGGGTTGTTGGCGCTGATGCTGTTGGCGATTTTCTGCATCAGCACCGTCTTCCCGGTTCGCGGCGGCGCCACAATCAGGCCTCGCTGTCCCATGCCGATGGGCGTCAGAATGTCCATCACCCGCATGGAGATTTCCTCCGCGCCGCGCTCGAGAACAAAGCGGCTGTCGGGGAAGAGAGGCGTCAGGTCCCCGAACGGGATTTTATTCCGGGCCGACTGGGGATCCTGCCCGTTGATGGTATCGACCTTGAGCAGGGCAAAAAATCGTTCCTTGTCCTTGGGGGGGCGGATCTCTCCTTCGACAAAATCCCCGGTTCGCAGACCGAATCGCCGGATCTGACTCGGCGACACGTAGATGTCCTCGGGACACGGCAGATAATTGTAGTACGGAGACCGCAGAAAACCGAACCCGTCCGGCAGGATTTCCATAATGCCGCGCCCGAACATGCTGCCGTCCGCCCGGGCATTGGCTTTCAGGATTTCAAAAATCAATTCGTGCTTGCGCAGACCGGCGATATCCTGGAGTTCGTAGCCCTCGGCCACCTTCATCAGCTCGGGAACGGACTGCAACTGCAGCTCGAACAGCTTCAGAACCGGCCCGTCCTTCTTCCGGGGCGGCCCGGACTCCTGGTCCTGGTTCCGGTTTTTCCGGTCTCCCCGGTTGTGCCGCCGCCCCCGGCCGCGGAAGGACTTGTCCCGGCCCCGCGGCGGACGGTTGTCGCGCGGGTTGTCTTTGCCTCCGCCCTTATCCCGATTGCGGGGGCGCTTGTCTCCCTGTTGCTTATCGCCCTGTTGCTTGTCGCCCTGTTGCGGGGCGTCGGGCTGCCCGCCTTTCTCCGATGAGGGCTTGCCCTCGGACTTCGGCGCCTCCTGTGCGGGCGCATCACTCTTCTCCGGCGGGGTTTTCGATTCATCCGTCATGTGGAGTTCCTCCTTTACGCAAAAGCTTCCAGGTTTGCCGGGCGCGCGTCTTCAACGTTTCGAGCGTCCCCTCGTTTTCAATCACAATGTCTGACCGGGCCGCCTTGTCACTCAGCGGCCACTGGGCCTCGATGCGCCGGCGGGCCTCTTCTTCCGTCAGTCCCCGCTCGTATAATCGATTGTAGATGTCGCGTTCGGGTGCCCGGACACAAACGACCGCATCCCATCCGTGTTCCGCGCCGACTTCAAACAGAAGGGGGATGACGACAACGGCCGCCCGGGCGCTCCCTTCGCGCAGGCGATCCGCTACCCAGCGGCTCCACTCCTGCCGCACCACGGGGTGCACAATCGAGTTGAGCACCTGGCGCTCGTCCTCATCCCGGAATACGATCTGCCCCAGCAGCCGGCGATCGATGGCGCCGTCCTCCTTCAGGATGTCGTTTCCAAAGTGGCCGATCACATCCTCGTAACAGGGGCCGTCCGGCTGGATCAGCTTGTGGGCGACACGGTCGGCCTCCAACACCTCGGCGCCGGCGTCTGCCCACACCCCGGCGACTGTCGATTTCCCGCAAGCGATGCCGCCGGTGAGACCGATGGATAGAATATGAGATGCCGTCATGGTGTCGAAGCCTCCACGGAAAAACCTTGATCAAGCAGTGAATTGACGTGGCGGATGATCTCCAGCGCACAGGGGATTTCCGGGACCCGAAGCAGCGCCCGGGTGGCCAGTTCCTCGGCTTGTTTCAACGCCCCGCGTTGAAAGGCCTCGCGGCTTTGGCGGCAAAACTCCCGGGCCAGCCTTTCGTCCCGTTTCGTAATCATTTGAAACACCCTGTACTTTCGATTGCTCCACCGCAGGATGAAATATCGACACGCGTCGGGATCGTACTCAAACAGCCGGGCGGGGGCGTGGTCCGGCGGATCCATCGCATCGACAAAATACCGCATTTGAAGCCGGGGGGAGCGCTTGGCAAAACCGCCCATGGAGTGCACGTAGTACCGCGCCCCGAATTGGTCGGCCCAATCCCGGAATTCTTCTTCCGTTCCGGTATAGAGGAGTTCGCCATAGTCTCGAACCCGGTTTCGAATATCCGCGGTTTCAAATTTCGGATGCAGAATGATCGGGCACCGCCCGTACGCCAGGATCGATGCGCTGACCCCGAAGTTGGCCAGGACCGGGTCGGGGGCGGCATGCTCTTCCATCCATTGCACCATTTCATCCAATTCATTGTAATAAATCCTGTGGCGTCCCCAGCGCTCGGGCCTCTCCAGCACATGTGCCGCCTCCACGACGGCGGCGCCCAGTAAAACGGCGAGGATGGCCGTCCGGGCCCAGTACGGCCACAGCCGGCTTGCCGCACACCATGCCCCGAGCAGCCCCGCGGCAAAGATCACGGTGAAAACATGAAAGCGAACGAAAAAAACGAACGTGAGCAGAGAAGCAATGAAGAAGAAGACGAGTTCGCCAAAATTGATTCTGGAAAAGCGGGGCGTCCGCATGAGGAACAGGATCAGGGCGCCTACCGATAAGAAGAGAATAGTGGGAAACCGGGACAGTGTCAATGACCAGTTGGCTGAATTCAGGGCGGGGACCCACATAATGCGTTGCTCGTAATTCAGCATAGAGGGATCGAGCGGTTTGTTGTTGAGAAAGCGAATTTTGGCGACCAGCAAATCGCCGAAATGACCGTATTGGCCCGCGTAGTCGTTCGGGAGGAGCAGGCCCAAGACAAAGGGCCCGAGTATGGCCGCCAGACCGAGACAGACCGCCGCTTTGCCCTCGAGAATCTCCCGGGGTCGAATCAGGTGAAACAACACGATCCCGTAACTCAACAGCATGACGGGCGAGCTGAGGAAGTGATGCGAGCGGAAATACGGATTCACCAGGCCGATCCCCACCAGGACCAGCCAGCCGGCAATCCACAGGCCACGCAACCGATCGAGCCTTTGTTCCCGGGCGACCAGGCTTCGTCCGGCAATGGCCAGCATCCACAGGAAGAGGTAGTACTGAATGAGATCCCACGTCCAGAGCGCCCCGCCCAGAAAGCCGGCGGAGAGGACGGTCGCCACCAGGAACAGCCCGCGGCGGTGGGTCCGCAGGGCCAGGGCCTGGAAGGCCAGATGCCCGATCAGCAGGGGCAGGGCAAAGTTCTCCCGCGAGATTTCCTGCCCGGTCGAACGGATCACACTGGCCAGGGACACCGCGTAAAACAAGGCGGCCACAATCCCCCCCACACGCGATCGAAAAGCCCAGGCAATCCAGAGGCCCATAAGGGGAATGCCGAGGCAGAACCACAACACCTGCACCCAGCGCACCCGTTCGGGAAAAGAAAGGTCCGCGGGAATCATATCCGCCAGCGGCGCGACCACGAACTCCGATCCGATCGTGTACACTTCCCGCAAAACGATGCCATCGGGATACTCGATCCGGTAGTCGTGGCGGGGCAGTGAGCCAAAGGTGGATACGGTATCCAGCAGGCGATAGTGCAGGGCGCTTTCCAGGGTAAACGCCGGTGGAGCACCGAGCTGCTGGACCTGCGCTTCGTATACCTGGCGGCGCATGCCTGTGCCGAGCAGGAAGCAGGCAGCCAGTAACACAACCCACCAGAGATGGCGGTAGGGCCCGCTGAAGTATCGCCGAATCATGAATCGTGACCAAACACTCCGGGTCTTTGGGTCCGGAACAGAAGGGGTTTTGCCGTCGCATCCGGTTCGAATGCCGGCAGGATTTGTTACTGTGTACGAGAGACCGCTGCAGGCCGGAGGGGCGAGCGCGTCCGTTCCCGGTCCGGAACGCGGCCCCTCCCGCACCATCAGCAGAAGGCTTTATCGAATAAGACGCACGGTCCCGGCGTCAAAGGCGCGCCTACTCCGCGCCGCCACCGGCGCCGGCCTGTCCGGCCCCGGCACCGCCGCCGGCGGAAAGGCTGAGGGCATCCGCTTTGTGCACGGGCTTGCCCGCCGGATCCACCACCCGGGCCGTGACAAAGATCAACAGGTTCTGTTTGCGGCTCGATTCACCTTCGTTCCGGAACAGGCGCCCCAGCACCGGGATGTCGCCCAGCACCGGCACCTTGTCCTGGATGGTGACCAGCTCTTCCCTGATCAAACCGCCCATCACGACCGTCTGCCCGTCCCAAATCACGATACTCGTCGTAACGTTCCGACTGGCAAAGATCGGTTGCAGGATGCGGTACGTAACGCCTTCGAACTGCGACCCGTAATCGATCCAGTCAATCAGTTCGGCCACTTCCGGCGCCATGATGAGTTCGATGGTGTACCCGTCCGGGCCGACAGTCGGCGTGACGTTGAGAATCACCCCGGTCTCCCGCGTTTCAAAGGACCCGGGCGTGATGGTCACGACCTGCCGGTCGGATACCCCTTCGCCGCCCGAGATGGTGGTCACACTGGTTTCGAATTCGGTCGGGTAGATGATTTCCTCCACCACCTCGATCTGCGCATTGATTCCGCTCCGGGTGGTCACGCGCGGGGCGGAGAGAACGTCGCTGTTGCCGCTCTGATCCAGGGCGTGCAGGATCATGGTGACTTCCGGGTTGGTCAGGATGCTCGAGAAGCTCAGGATATTCCCCAGCAGATTGGCGGTTTCGCCCGCTTCCAATGCGCTCTGCCCCTGGGGCGTTACGCCGGCATCGGTCAACCCGAAGAAGCGAAGGCCCTTCGTGATGCCTTCATCGTCGGCATTGGCCTGGATACGCTCCCGGCTGGCGACGCCCCCGGGCCCCTGCTTGGTGAGGATCTCGTAATCATCCGACAGAATCCACTGCAGGCCGAGTTCCTCCAGATCGTTCTGCGATACTTCCACGAACCGGGCTTCGATTTCCACCTGGTGCGGAATGACGTTCAGCTGGCCGAGGATACGCTCGAATATCTCCAGGTTCTCACGGGTATTGGCCACGATCAAAGCACTGATGGTGGAATTGTAGGAGATGGACGTGCCCTGCGGGAACGGAACGCCGGCGCCCTGGAAGAAGTCTTTTACGTCTCCGCGCTCGAATTTGGTGCCCCGGCCGCCCATTTCAATGAACTCGCCGCCGCTGCGGTCGTCCGTCGACTGTTCTTCGCGCTGGATAATCACATCCACAATCGAGGGCAGCACGGGGTACACTTCCGTAACCACCCGTCCGGACACGACATTGGCCGGGGTGATGATGACGGCATTGTCTTCGACGCGGAACTTGAGATTCGCGACTTCCGTGATGTAGCGGATGGCATCGATCAGCTTCACGCGCCGGAGGTTCAGCGTGATGTTGGGAATTCCGGTCGCGCCGCCGCCGCCTCCGCCGCCGAAATCCTGCTGGGGCTCAGGCTCGTCCTCGAAGTCGCCGCCAAAGAAATCGTCTTCAAATCCGCCTCCCTGGCCGCCGCCCCGCGTATCGGTCGCCCCGCCGCCGGTGCCGCCGCCCATGCCGCCACCGGTTCCTTCGGTGTTGATATTCAGGATGATGTTCACACCGACACCTTCGGGATCCCCGGCAATACTGGCATCGACCAGGAAGTTGATGACATCCTGAATATTCGCCTGGCGGAACTCGATGGAGGGGATGACGATTTCATTCATCTTTTCCATGAGCTTCTGGGAGCCGGTCACCGTGGAAATCGCTCCGCGCCCCGTCACATCCGTGGGCAGGTCGATCTCTTTGCGAATGGGCGGATTCCAGGTTTCGCGCACCTGTTGCATCATATCCGCACGGGTCGTCTCCAGGCTCTGCGACTCGATTTCGTATTTGTTGTCGGCAATTTTCTGGAGGTACCGCATCGCGGTGGTGTTGTATTCGTCCTCCTGCAAGACACGCTCAAAGAAGGCTTCGGCACGGGCGTATTCACCGATGCTGTAGAACTGACGCCCCTGGTCGATCAGGTCTTCAACGGATTCGCGCTTGTCGACAATCTCCGGCAATTCGCCGGCCGGAACGGGTTCGGGCTCCTTGGCCTGCCGGCGTTCGATCCGCCGTTTGAGCTTGGCTGCGGCCCGGTGGTCCGGGACAAACTGCAGGGCATTGTTCACGCGATTGAGGGCATCGCTGTACTCTTCATTGTCAAACGCCTGGCGGGCGAGCTGGTATTCAGCCTCCGAGCGGCCCCAGCGAACGCGGCGAAGGTCTTCTTCCGTGGCCGGTCGCTTCGGGATATTCTTCAAGGCTTCGTTAAAGTGTTCGAGGGCCTTCTGGTACTGGTCCTCGGAAAGCGCCTGATACCCGTCTTCCAGACTCTGCAGGCCTTTGACTTCCTTGGCCTGCCGTTTGACTTCTTCCCGATAGGAAAGCTGGGCCGCGGGATCGGCGTCGGCGGGCGGCTCCTCCGGGGCCTCCATCTCCTGCTGCGCGGCCGGATCGGCCTCGGCTGCCTGAACGTCGGCGGGCTCCTGCCATTCGGCCTCGGCCGGCTCGGGTTCCACCGGCTCTGCGACGTCCGCCTCCGCTTCCTCGTCCATGGCGGGCTCCGGGCCGTCGGCGGCCGCGGGTTGTTCCTCGTCGTCCATGGCCGCTTCCTGCGGTTCTGCCGGTTCGGCGGCCTCCTCGTCTTCCATGCCGGGCATATCCCCGAGGAGATCATCCATCTCATCGTCCGCAGTCGCCTCGCCGCCATCGGCGGCCTCATCGGCTGGTGCGTCTTCAGCGTCCGCCGCATCGGTCATTCCGCCTTCGGGCTCGCCGCCCTCGGCCTCGTCCTGCGCAGCGGCTTCGGCTTCCGGCGCGGCCTCCGCCTCCTCGGCCGCTTGTTCGTCCTGCGTGGCCGGCGCCTCTTCGGCATCCAACTCGTCGAGCAGTGACTCGAAGTCGAAATCGTCCTGAGCACGCACTGACGTTGCACAGGCCAGAGCGCACAACAGCGCAGCCCACCCCATTGCTCTGACGATTCTCATTCGGTGTTCCTCCTTAGTAACTGTACCGGTCCAGCCAATCTGCAGGGAATCGGTAGTATCTGAGTGATATTTGCAGGGTTCTCTAGAATGTGTTCTGAAATCCGGGTCCCCGTGCCGGGGCCGACTCGCCGGATATTTCCCGCTGAATCTCCATTCGCTCGGTTTCAGTCAGGCGGGACACAAGCGTGGTTTCGTTGTCGGCAAGATCGCGTATTAATACGCCGTTCCGACGAATGTCAATGACTTTGTATTCGTTTCCTTTCAGCTCAAACGTTTCTCCCACCCGCACGGGCGGAAGCCGCTGATAGTCGACCAGGGAGATCAGGACGATACTGCGCTCGGACCGGCTGATGACGCGTCCCTTGACCAGCGGGGTCTGTCTCCCGTCTTTCTCCAGGATCAATTCCGAACCGGCCTCGTCGTAGGAGGTCACCTTGTAGCCCTCGATCTCTTCCCCCATCTTGGCGAAATACGTGCGGTCCAGCGACCGGAGGTTGAGCTGGAATCGCTGCCCATCCGGGAATTCGCTCACGCCCTGGAAGCGGAGCTTGAAGGGATTGGTGCGAACGCGCAGGACACGCAGTTTCGCCAGCAGGGAGGGGCTGTCGGCGGGGTCTCGCGGATCCGTCCCGGCCTGGTACTCCTCGTAATTGGTAAACCCATCTTCATCGGAGTCGGCCCGGTCATCCTCGGGGTCGTTGGGATCGAGATCGAAGGACCGCTCCGCACTGTCCGGGATGCCTCCGAGATCGCTGTCCCACTCCGCAATCTTGGGCTGGGGATGCCCGGTGAAGGGGCACACATCCGCGCCGTAGGGGATGGGGGCCGGGATGCCGTTCGGGTTGACCGACCGAACCCGCAATTCGCTGACCATCAACTTGTTGCTGGGATTGGGCGCCGGGGTAAACGGCGTGCGGTACCGATCGACCAGGGACTGGTAGGCATCAAATTCCAGCGGCAACGCATTGTTGACTTCCGAGGGTTTGGCCATGGCGCGACCCGAGTTCAATGCCATCTGTTCGTTGCCGATGGCAATCATCAGAAAGACAGCGGAGCCCAGCAGCAGGAGGCTGACGACAATCAGGGCCAGCTTTTCTCCGTTCTGCTGAATCCATCCCTTCTGTTTTGAACTCGCGGCGCTCACTCTGCCGATTCTCCCTGCCGGGTGGCTTTAAATCGATACACTTCGACGACCAGCTCCGCCGTGACGTGCTCGCGTCCGGCCACAATGCGCTCTTCGTGACTGAGAATCCGCTCCTGTTTCCCTTCCTGATCGGGATTCATGCTCCCGCCGGCCTGTCCCTCGATGGTTTCCCGCATGGGGACGTTCTTGTCCGGGCGCTCATCATTGACCAGGGTCGCACTGCGCACAACCGTAAACATGGGATCCTCCGCAAAGCCGCTCAATACATCCCAGAGGGCCAGGTCGCTGCAGGTAAAGTTCAGCTGAAACAGCTCCGCATCGTAGAGATCTGTGTCTTCGCCCGTCGGGACTCCTGTATCCCGGGGCTCGGCCTCGCGCCTCCGGCCCCGAAGGTCGTCCTCTTCGGTGACCTGTTGGATTTCAAATTCATCGCGGCCGACGGTGTCCAGGGATCGGATGCCCGATTCAAACAGAACGCTGCAGATCTCCTCCACCATTTGAACCTGGACGGTGAGGCGGTTGATGTGGCGGGCCACGGGCAGCGCCCCTTCGGCATAACGGGCAAAGCCGAAGGCGAAATCTTCGGACACCGCGACGGCATTGGAGCGCGCCGAATCGAAGAGACGGGTGAAGGTCCGTTCGAGAAGCGTGGGAAACTCAGCCCGCTCCAGATCCATGGGCTCGGCCTGCTGATTCATCAGGTCCTGGACAAAGGAATGATAGAAGCCCTGCAGGCGCTCCAGGTTTTCTTCCATCTTGCGGATGTTTTCCTGCGCCGGGTAGGGGTCGCGCTGGTTCAGCCGCTGAAGCTGCTGTTGGGCCTGGTTCAGGTCCTGTTTTACACTGCGGTAGCCGGACTGGAGGATGAAAAGGAAGACCAACCCCGCGATGAAGAGCACGAGGCAGATGCCCCCGCCGATCATCAGGCCCTTGTATTTGGCAACATCAATTTTCATCGCTCAAGCGGCTCTTTCAAAACTGTCATGATCCTGAACTCGCGCACAAATTCATCCGGCGAGGGCTGGGGCTGCCACGTAATTTCCGTCTCGGCCGTAAAGAGATTGGTCTGGGCGCGGAGGGCATCGCGGAATTCCCGAATCGGGCGGGCCGAGGGGATCTTGTCGGTGTATCCGAGGCCGGCGATCTCGATGCGGGGAATGGACTCCGGCAGAACCGAATCCTGCCGGCTCGCGGTCGCAGGTTCGCGGCGACGGCGGACGTTGCGGCGCCGGTCCTCCGCTTCTTCCTCTTCCACTTCGGCGGCCTGGGGCTCTACGGAGGTGAGCCACATGCCCTCGGGCAGGACCTCGCGAATACTGGCGAGGATGGTCGCCCACTGTGTGCGCTCCCCGATCAGCTCCCGCAACACCTGGATGTTGTCTTCAATTTCCGAGATGCGCTGTTCGGGCTGTATCAGTTGGCGCTCCAATCTCTCGAGCTTTTCCACCTGGTTCTCGACCTGAACGAGCTGCCGGTTGGCCAGACTGGTCATCTTGAAAAAATAGCCGCACCAGATGGCGACGACCAGCACCAGCCCCACCATGGCGGCGAGGATCAGGGGCTGTTTTCTTTCAAACTCGGCCTGGGCCACGATCTTGGGCGGCATGAGGTTCAACTCGATGGGGCACGTCAGCACGCGCCGCAGCGCCAGCCCGACCACTTCGCCCAGCAGGTGCGCTTCATCGCCGATCTGCTCAGCCGAGATCCGGTCGTTGACGGCGACATTGAGAAACGGGTTGAGGTAGCTGACCTCTACCTTGAGCTTCTCCTTGAGAAAGGTATCCGCGTACGGAATGACCGAGGTCCCGCCGGCAATCAACACCAGTTCCGGTTGCGATCCGGACTGCTGGCTGCGGTAGAAGTTGATCGACCGGCTGATCTCCGCATGCATCCGGGTCATGACGGACCGCACGCTCTTGGAGACTTTGTCCGCCACCTCGCTGGAGGGGGCCTCGTAGGCGCCGCCGAAGGCGACGAAGGCGTGGGCCCGCTTGAGGTCTTCCGCATCGTTGAAGTCCAGGTCGAACTCCCGCATGATCTGCTGCGTGATGGTGTTGCCGGCCACCGGGATGGAGCGGCTGAACACCCGACCCTCTTCCATAAAGACGAGGTCCGTGCTGCGCGCGCCGATATCGATTACGAGGGTGCACCCCGGCAGGTCGTCGTAATTGTACCGAACCGCGTTGTAGAGGGCCATGGGGGCGACATCCACCAGCACCGGCTTGAGCCCGGCAAAGGTGACGCAATCGGTCATCTCTTCGATGATCTCGCCCTTGATGGCCGCCAGCATGACGTCCACTTCCCCTTCGGCTCCGCCGACGAGCTGATAATCCCACACCACCTCGTTCATGGGAAACGGCACATTCTGCTGCGCCTCGTACTGAACGATTTGCTCCACTTTTTCCGGTTCTACCGGCGGCAGCTTCACAAACCGCGAGAACACGGATTGCCCCGACACACTGACGACCACCGGGCCCGGGCGGATCCCGTGCTCCTGGAGCATTTCCCGCAGCGTCGTAACAATGTAGCGGCTGCGGTCGCTGTCGTCCTGGGGGTCGAGGCCGAGGGATTCAACCGCGTACCGAACCAGTTCAAGCCCGCCGGAACGGTCCGACTGGAATTCCGCCAGCTTGAGACTGCTCGCTCCGATGTCGAGGGAAAGGATTCGGTTGGGATTCGCCATGATGGTGAGGACTGCGATTAACGATTGTTGGCGCTGCCCGCTTTCAGGGCTTCGTAGTTGTCAAAGTTCAGCATTGCAAAGGGGGTTTCGAGTCGATTCAGGAGGTAGCCGTCTGTGGGGCTGAGTTGCTCCCACCACCGGCTGTCGGCGCTCGGATCGCTGTCCGTGGCCACCAGGCGCCCGGCCACGCGCACTTCCACGGCGACCCGCTCGACGTCGCTGTAGCGCTCAATCGTGCTGGGATGCAGGTACATGACGCTGGTGTGCCGCCCGCGCGCGACATTGACATTGGACACCTCGCCGCGGAACAGGATGAACCGATCCCGCCCTTCTCCTTCATCATTTTCCACCAGGGCGTAGTAGCGGAAGTCGACCTGATCGATCCATTCGGGGGCGGTCTCGTATTCGACCTCAATGAGGGTCCAGCGCTTGGTCTCGCCGCTGCCCAGGCTCACGCGGCGGACCTGGTAGTCCGGGGTGGGCAATTCATCCGAGGAGATGTCGCGAATGCGGAGGGGGGTCCCGCCTTGCGCGAGGAGGTCTGTGGAGAACGAAATGCTGATGAGAACGGCCAGGAGGCCGGCGCCAAGTGTCTTTCCTGTCATACAGTCGACTCCTCCCCGATGAGATTGAGGGCCTTTGGGATGAGGGGTTTTGCCTCAACGAGTGCCCGGAGTATAGGGGGCGGGGAAGGATTGCGTCAACAGTACACCTGATGAGATTTGCAAATTTTCTGCAAACCGCAGTCGCTCAGGTATAGTAGGGGTTGACCCCGGCGGCATGGTCGGTGCTGTCGATCACCTGCCGCACGGACGGCGCCACCTCTCGGATGGCCGATTCGATGCCGTGCTTTAATGTGGCTTGAGAGGCGGCGCATCCCTGGCAGCCTCCTCCCATCGTGATGTACACATCCCGGTCCTGAATGCGCTCCAGACGCACAAAACCGCCGTGGGAGGCCAGGGCCGGGTTGATGTGCGATTCGAAGAGCTGCTGGATGAGGGCCTCGAGATCATCCGTCTCCGCGTTTTCCACGGCCTCGACCGCCGACGTCGAGACGGGCGGCTCGTCCGCGGTGAGCACCGTGCGCACGGCGGGCACGACCTTTCGGGCAATGTCCGGCCAGGAGGCCTCGGGATCTTTGCTCACCGAGAACGTGGACCCGGAGACCTTGACGCGGCGCACGCCGGGAATCGCGAAGAGGGCGTCCACCAGGGGCGAGCCGAGGGATTCATCCGGATGCTTGAAGATCAGAGTCCATTCCTCCAGGAGGGTGACATCGGTCTGGAAATCGCAGGTATCCGGATCCTGCGTCATTTCGCCTGAGATTTTCGGTGCGTCCGCCATCAGTTTCAGCCCTGTAGATTGTATGAAGACTGCCAGTCGGGGATCGTTGTCTCTGACCCCCGTTTCGAAATCGACTATGCCCTACCCTACTGCACGCGGGGAATTCATCAACCCCCCGCATCGGGCGGGCGCCCGGGGGAGGATCGGTCTTTTCCAAACAGAGAAATCGCGGTGGTCACAGCCAGTCCCACCGCGATGATGCCCAGGGCAGAGGCCACCTGCCGACCGGAGGGCGCAAAAAACTCGGTCGGATAGTCCTCCGGATCCAGTTTCTCGATGGCGGCCACGGTCAGCACTTCGCCCTTCACGACATCCCCGACCTCCGGACGCACCCCTTGTTGAAAGGGCCACAGGCCGACGACGGCCCCCAGCAGCAGCCCGAGCAGGACCCCCAGGGTCGCCTTTTCATAGCGGGCCAGCAGGATCTTGAGAAGGTTGCTCACCCCCACGACCCCGATGACAACGCCCAGCCCCACCGGCGCGCCGACGCTGAGGCCGATACTCAGGAGTTCGCCCCACTCCCGCGAGGACAGCGCATCCCGGAACAGATCGATCGCGGACAGGATGGGGACATACTGACCGAGGACAAGCAGCAGGTAGCCGCCGCTCACCCCCGGCAGGATCATGGCGCTGGCCCCGGCCACGCCCGCCAGCAGCAGCATCAGGACGTTGCCCGCTCCGCTCGCTTCCGCCCCCCACCCCGTCTGCTGAATAATCGCGAGGAGGGCCATCCCGACAAACCCGGCCGCCGCCCCCTTTGCCACCGCGGCGGTCCGCTCGCCGACCATGCCCCAGATCACCGGCACGCCGCCCAGCGTCAGCCCGATAAACAGGCTGTACATGATCCACCGGTGGTCGATCACCAGGTCCTTCACGGTGCCCGCCAGCAGCACGATGCCGAGCAAGGCCGCCGCGACCACCACCCCCAGCGTCAATACGGAGCGGAACCGGAACCGGAGGGTGGAGACCTCCGCTATGGCATTGATGAATACAGGGTAAATCCCCGAGGCGAGAAGCATGGTCCCCCCGCTGATGCCCGGGACCAGGTTTGCCAGGCCCATCAGGATCCCCCCGACCACCCCGCGGAGGATCAGAAGGGGAAGCGGCATCTGAGCGCCGGGAAGTTCGGCCGTCGATTGGAAATTCATGCAGAGATCCTTTCACCAGCAGACACGGTTGGATTCCGGCCCGAAAACCGGGATGCCGAACCATGCGGAAAGGACCCGCCCAAGGCAAGGTCAAACAGGCCGCGGCGCCCGGCCGGCCCGCCGGAGCACGGAGAGAAAGCGGATCGCATCGCGTACCGGGCGGATGGCGCTTTGTTCCGTTCGATAGAGCGTGCGAATCGGCACGCTCCTGACGGCATGCCCCGCACGGTCGAGTTGCAGCAGGTGTTCGGACTCCGCGCCGAAGCGGGTCTCCCCACTGGTAAGAAGCGCGAGGACCTCCCGCCTGTACGCCCGGTATCCGCACTGGGTATCGGGGACCGGCGAGGACAAGCATCGATTGAGGAGAGCCGACATGGCCCGATTCGTCCAGCGACGCACGCGCGGCATTCGGCGGCGCGTCCGGGTCCGCCGGCCGACCACGGCCGAGACCCCGTCTTCATTGAGCGCCTGCAAAAACCGATCCACCTCCCGCGGATCGTGCTGCCCGTCTCCATCGAGAGTTACCACGCCGCGGCAGGGGCGCTGTGCCGCCCGGCGAAAACCCGCATGCAGGGCTGCGCCTTTCCCTCGGTTGCGCTCAAGCCGGATCACCTCGGCCCCGGCCCGTTCCGCCCGGCGGGCGGTCTCGTCACTCGACCCGTCATCCACCACCAGCACGGGAAACCCGCGTGCAGCAAGGGGCAGGACCACAGAGGCAATGGCCTCCTGTTCATTGCAGGCCGGAATCAGGATCTGCCACTCCGACTCCACCACGTCCTTTTCCCCGTCCATGGAAGCACGACCTCCTGCCGCTCTCCGCGCGCCGGTCCGGGATCGCCCGTTCAGGCGAGGCCCTCGGCCCGGCGGTATTCTTCCAGGAGCACATCCGCCCGGTAGGACGGGCGAACCATGGGGCCGGATGCCACGGCGCGGAAGCCGATGTCGCGGGCCATGCGGTCGTATTCCTCGAATTCCTCCGGCGTGACGTACCGGGCGACGTCGAGGTGTTCCCGCGAGGGCCTGAGATACTGGCACAACGTCAGCATGCGACAGCCGATCCCGTGCAGTTCCTCGAGGGTCTGCACGACTTCATCCCGGGTCTCGCCGAACCCGAGGATGAGGCCGGATTTTACGGCGACGGCCGGTGTCCGGCGCGCGGCCTCCTGCAGCGCGGCCAGCGAACGGCCATAGGAGGCCTGCGGGCGCACGATGGACTGAAAGCGCGGAACGCATTCGATGTTGTGGTTAAAGACATCGGGGCCCGCGTCGAGCACCGTCCGGACAGACTGCGGCGCCCCGCCGAAGTCGGACGTCAACACCTCCACCGATGCATCCGGCAGCCGCTCCTTGAGGGCGGTCACCGTATCGGCAAAGATCCCGGCGCCGCCGTCTTCGAGGTCGTCGCGGGCCACACTGGTGACGACCACGTGGCGCAGATCCATGGAGGCCGCGGCCGCCGCCACCCGGCCGGGTTCGGCCCGGTCCAGGCCCTCCGGCCGGCCGGTCTTGATGGCGCAGAATTTGCAGTCCCGGGTGCAGATATCCCCCAGGATCATGATGGTCGCGGTGCCGCTGTTCCAGCATTCGTGCCGATTGGGGCACTTGGCGCTCTCGCAGACCGTGTTGAGCTTGAAGGTGGAGATCAGGCCGCTGACATCCGAAAAGTGATGATCGGTCTTCAGCGATTTCCGAATCCAGGTGGGCAGGCGTTGGGGGGGCGAAGATGTTGCTGTCATACCCTCAGGCTACTGATGATCCTCGCCGTGTCAACTGGATTGGCAGCCGATTACCACCGGGACGCGGCGCGGAGGAGGACCCGCCTGCGAAACGAGAGTTCGCGCGGCGCCGGGGCCGATTCGCGCTCGGAGGCCCGCAGCGCCTCCGCCTCGATTCCGATGTGTTCAGCCGTCCGGACATCGAGCTGGTCGGGCGGCAGCATGTGCTTCAGGCGCACCTCCGGACCGCCGGCCAGGGCGACCTGATGCACCACCGGCATCGTCCCCAGATCCGGCCAGTTCTGCCGGGCGACCTTGACGCCGGCGACCAGGATGCTCTGCCCCCCCGCGAGGGCATCTTCATCGTACGGCTCCAGGAAGTACTCCAGTTTTGTCCCGTCTGCTTTTTCCACCACCATCATACTCTCTTCCGGATTCGTGCGGTGGATATCCAGCCAGTAGTCGGACCCCAGGCCCATGCCGAGAAAGTAGGCCCGGACCAGGGCCGGGTCGGTCTGGGGCGAGGGCTTGGCGTAGTAGCCGGAGGGAAAGGATACCAGCACGTCGGGCAGGCTGCTCCAGTCCATGTCTTCGGTTATGGGCGTGCCGGCCTCGTTGGGCAGAAACCGCGTTCGGGTCACCCGGCCGCTCTGCCGCTCCGCCCGGAAGAGACTGATGCTGGGGGCGATGGTGCCTTTGGTCACCGTGCTTCGCCCGGGATTGAAGATCACGAAATTGATCTCTTCGATGGGGTCCGGCTCGAGTTCCGCGGGAGACAGGAGCCGCGCCCGCAACCGGGCGGCCACCACCGGGATCGCAGTGCTGAATTCCTGGAGGGTCATGGACCGCCCCGCGCCGGTGTCGCCGGCGCCGAATCCGCCGCCCCCCCCGCCTCCGGAAGCGGGGGCCGGATTGGCCGGCTGAATCACGCCCAGCCGCGTGATGAAGTCGCGGAAAAACTTGGGCCACTGGCGCGGCGGGAGGGTGCGCTCCATCTCAAAATCCTGGGCGAGTTGGTCCAGGATGTCCGGCCGGTTCCGCGCGGTTTTGTGAAGGCGCTTAACCCGCAGGATCTTGCCCTCCTCGTAGAGCGATACGTACACATCCCCCCGGCGGGGGTGTGCGTGCAGGCCGCCGATCCGGCCCAGGCCGCCCACCCACTCGATCAGCGTCCGGTTCAGGGGGTCCGCTTCCACGACGCTCCACGTGCCGTCCGATCGCTCGATGGAGGCGACGGTGACCCCGTCCGGGAGAACGGCCACGTGCTCCACCCCGGGCAGCCCCTCGACACCCCGCATTTCCATTTCCCGGAAGGTGTCGTACCAGGCCACGTCCTGCCGGTTCTCCTCCGCCACCACCAGGACGGTTCCGTCTTTGCCGAGGGCCGGGTTGGAAAAATGCGCCGTCGGACCGAAGTCGATGAGCCTCCACTCCGCTTCCGCGTCCCGCATTAGCACCGCGCCGAAGGGCATGGCCCGGGGATGCCGGGCGCGATGGGACACGGCGAAGAGCCGCCCCTTGCGATCGATCGTCACACCCGTGTATCCGTGATGATGGTCCATCCAGGGCGTTCCCAGGATACGCGCGTACAGCAAGCCGTCGTACAGTGGGTCAAACTTCAGGATGCGCCCGGCCGCGGCGGCCTCCGCTATGAAGAGATGGCCCTCCTCATCAAAACAGAGATCGGCCGGTTCGCGCAGGCGCGGCTCCTGCCAGCGGGCCGGATCGGATTCCGCCGGGAGCGCCCACGCCGGGAATTCGTCGTGGATGATGAATTCCCCTTCGAGCACCGGCGCGGATTTCGTCCGCGCCACCACGGACACACGATTGCCCATGCGCTCCGCCACAAACAGCCGGTCCGTCTTGGGATCCGTCGCCATGCCCGCGGGCCCGTGCAGGCCTGCGGCGATGACCTCCGTGGACAGGACCTCGGCCGTCTGCTTCAGCGGGATGCCGTACCCCGAGGCAGAGATCAGGACGGCGGTCAGTGCCACCGCCCCGCATGTCCTGCGCATCCGGATGGTTTTCATGCTCCCCTCCTCACTCACTGACTCCCATCGGGCGGGTGCAGCCGGGCCGTTTGCACCTCCGCCCCGCCGACGTGCCCGGAGAGCCGCTCCCAGCCGTCGTGCCGAACGTCCGAATAGGCAATCACCCACTGGTCCCGCTGCTGTTCGGCATCGGGAAACCGCAACCGGTACTGGGCCCGCTGGTCTCCATCCATCACCACCATGTAACTGTCGTGCGGGTTCCGGGGATTGAGCACCAGGCTGTAATCCGGCGTCTCCCCGAGACCGAGGAAGGTGACCGTTGCAATGCCGAGCGGAGACACGCTGATAGAGGCCGGGACGGGAACGACCATCCGCGTCGACCCATAGGAATCCAGCACGCCGAGCGGCATCGGCCCCGCATGGGCCTCCATCTCTTTCAGCGAGGTCCGGGTCATCGTCCCGGATTCGCGCTTCGTGGCAAACGCGGCCAGGGCCGTGTGAATCCCCTCCTCATCGACCCGCAGCGTACCGGGATGAAAGACCACAAACTGGACGCGCCGGATCGGATCCCGGACCGCGCCGGACCGTTCGATCAGGTCGACTTTCGCATCGGCCGCAATCAGGGGGATCCGGCTGACAAATTCACGGAAGCTCACCGGGGTCCGGGCATCCACCGCGTTGTAGTGCACCCCGCCCAGCCCGAGAACGCGCGCCAGGTAGCCGGGACAGGTGGAGGGCACGTGCTGGGGGCCGTACATGGGGTGGTACGCTGCATAATCCAACCGGTCGCGCTCATCGGTGATCCGGATGTCCGGCTGGAGGCGCACGAGCGATCCGCCGCCGTCTTCCGTCATCCAGACACAGCCCCGCCCCGCATCCCAGGTGAGGGATTCGATCGTATGCTCCCCTTCGTAAATGACGGTCGAGCGGTTGACGGCCGGATCGATCCGGCTCACAACCCCGCGCTCTTCCGCCACCAGAAGGCTGCCGTCCGGAAGAGCACAGATTCCCTCCGGGGATTCTGCGTTCAAACGGGCCTGTCCGCCCAACCCCCGGGAGGAGTACAGCTCAAACCAGCCCGTTTCGCCCGTCAATTCGCACGTGTAGACCGCCCGGCGGCCATCGAGCGAAAAATCGACGGAGGAAAATCCCGCGAACAACCGCTGATAGGGAATCCACCACGACCCTTCCGCATCGCGATACAGGATCACCCCGCTCGGCAGCGCACTGCCGCCGCCCGCATCCACGCTCTCCAGGTCCGAGCCCGCAATCATGAGGCGGCCGTCCGGTCCGCTCGCCACATCCTCCCACGCCATCCGGTCCCACAGACCCGGAACATCCACTTCGCGTCCGGCTTCAAAGCCACCGTCCGGCCGGCCGGCAAAGTAGACCACCCGGCCGCCGGGCCGGTCCTCGACCACGTAGAGCCCGCCCTGCTCATCAAAGGCGATCCCTTCCGGAAACCGCAGGGGCGGCCCCATCTCGCGGTCCGGACCGGTGGCGCGATAGATCGGCGAATGCTCGTCGATGACCGTGCGTACAGCCCCCTGCTCCCACACCACAATCCGGCCGGCGTTTTCCTCAGAAATAAAGATTCGCCCGTCTCCCGGATGGACCGCCACCCCGTCCGGGCTGTCAAAGTATTCGGCGGCGACCGAGGATTCAAAAACCGGCTCGGCCTGCGACTCCCCTTCCAGCACGCGATCCTGCCAGGCCGGTTTTGCGGACTCATTGCGGCCCTCGGCCGGACCCGAGGAATCGGCGCCCCCCCGGAACAGGTTGCCGAGGGACGACAGAAGCCCTCCCGGCTGCGAGGACGACCCCGACTCGCGACCCGGCGTGCGGATGCCCGAGACCTGCACGGCCGAGACGCCGAGCACCACAATACAGGCCGCACTGGCGAGCTGCATCCATGTTTGTCGTATCCGTTTTGCCGTCATCCTCAGAATCCTCTACGTTGACGGCATATTGCAGAGCAGATTCCGTTCCAGAATCCGGAATGATACAATCTCGAACGCAGGAATCGCGAAGCAGGGCGCAATCGTTAATTTTTACCCGAATATGGCTTCCGCGAAGGAAAATGAACCCTCGCCCTTTCTCATGACTGAGAATAGAATGCCTATTATTTTTGAAAAAGCATCGGATCCCCGCCCCGGATTCGGAAAGGAGCGGATGCAATGGATATGAATGTTCTCCACATGCGAAGTGCCCTGCGGATGGCCCGCCAGGCGGCCGAGGCCGGGGAAGTGCCCGTCGGGGCCGTGATCGTGCACGATGGCCGGGTGATCGGACGGGCCTGCAACCAGGTGGAGTTACTCAAGGATCCGACCGCACACGCCGAGATCCTGGCCATCACCCAGGCGGCGTCCGCACTCGGCGACTGGCGACTGCTCGACACCACCCTGTACGTGACCAAGCAACCCTGCCCCATGTGTGCCGGGGCCATCATTCACGCCCGCATCCCCACGCTCTTCTGGGGCCTGCCCAATCCCCCGGGGGAGAACGAACTCTCCCGCTCCATCCTGGACAACCCCCATCTCAACCACCGGGTGACCTGCGAGGCCGGGCTTCTGGAGGCGGAGTGCCGCGAGGTGCTGCAGGGCTTCTTCAAAACCCGGCGGAAGCGCCCGCGCGAATCACGAGGGGACCCGTTTCTCCCCGGGGATTGAATCGAACCCCGAAGCCGGGCCCGAACAGCGTCCGCCACTGCGCATCCCACAGGATCCAGACCGCCGGTTGGGCTTCCAGGTCCAGCCGCTCCAGTTCATCAGTGCTGTACGCGACGTCCGCCCCGAGAAAATGCAGCGTGACCGGCGAGGCCACCCCGCTCAAGTCAATCACCGGCGCATCGAGGACCCAGGCCGGCCACCCCGGCTCATCCGAAGCCAGCGGCCCGTTCTGCAGGCCCTCATCCCGGATCGTGGCCATGACCGCCTCCCGGGCCTCGCCCCGGGCGGCAAAGGATTCGCGATAGTCCCGGATGGCCGCCCCGCCCCGGAGGAAAAACGCCAACACCACCAGAAAGAACAGCACGGCAAAACTGAACCTGCCCGCCGACAGGGGCAACCCGTGGCGCCCTTTCACCAGGGAATCCACCATGGGGGCCACGTCGCGCAGGAAGGCCCCGACGGCCAGAATCGCCAGGGGCTGAAGCGTCATGAATACCGGTTCCAGCCCCTCCCACCCCAGGAACAGGGCCGGGATCACCGACAGCACCGGAACGATGAGAAACAGCAGGCCGAGCTCGCGGTGCGGCTTCAGCTTCTCCACAAACAGACCCGCCACGAGCAGCCCCAGCACCGACACCCAGAAGACGAGACGCAGCAGAGGATTCCCCAGCAGCGGGATGGCCGCGACCATGGAAAAGGCCTGCGGCAAACCGCCGATCAACGCCCCCACTCCGCCCCCGGGCAGCGGGTCCGCCTGCGGCGACATCAGCCACGGATACCCCGTCAGGCTCAGATTCCGGGCGATCAGCGGAAAGAGGACAATCCCCAACACCAACACGCCGGAGAGCCCGTCCACGACCGTGCGGAGCAGCGCGGGGGCCTTGTCCTCTCTCTCATCCAGCGATGTCATCAGCAACGCATGCAGGACCAGCGCGCTCCACCACAGGCAGAGCTCGACCTGCTGCCACGCGGCGAATCCGATCAGCACCGCGGCGGCCAGGGAGACCCCCGCCGGGTCGCGGCGGCGACGGGCGACGTGGAGGAGCAGCGCGCCCAGCATAAACGGCCACGCAAATACGGCGCCCGCCCCCTCCCGCACCGAAACCAGGAGCCCCGGAGACAGAGAAAACGCAATCGCCACGCCCAGAACCACCCAGCGCCCGGCCCCCCATTGGTGTGCGAGCTGCAGCAGGACCAGCAGCGAAAGGACCCCGAAGAGAAGCGTCACGGCGTGAACGGACAGAACCGACGCGCCCAGTCCGGCCGCCCCGGCCAGGCTCACCAGCAGGGTTCGCAGCGTGCCCGTCTGCGCGGGCTGCGGACTGCGGGGATGCAACCCGTACACCCCCTCCTCCGACAACGTCTCACTCGCGGCCAGGGCCCGGTACGACGCATCGCCGAGAAACGCAGCGTGCTCGCCCTCCCCCAGCCCGATCAGCCGATAGGCGGCCAGAAGAAAAAACACCAGCCCCACGAGAATCGACAGACTGATCGGGGGCTGCACGGCTTTGACGCGGTCGGCGATCGCCATCATAAAACAATTCCTCTCGAGCACCTATTCCTGTTCGGCAGACCGCAGCGTGCGAATCTGCTCCGGCACCAGGATCGGGTCGTCCTCTCCCTGGATCCAGTATTCGCGTCCGCGGATCTTGATGCGAGCCCCCAGAAACGGCCCGAGCTGCTCCGCATCTCCTTTGACATAGGTAATGGTTTCCGACATCTGGCCGATCTCGCGCACGAGCCGGTATTTGGCCGGCGGGCCGAAGAGAAACCCCGCGCGGGCCAGGGTCCCGATCCGCTGCACCGTCTTCCCCTGCCCTTCGAGCGGGACCAGCTCCAGGTCCGGCGGCGGAGGCGGTGTCTCCTCGGCCGCCTCGGCCTGCACCGGTTTGGGCGGCGGCGGCAACGGCTCCACCGCCGTCGGCGGCCCCGCCCGCAGCGGCGGCGAATCCGGAGCCGCCGGCCGAACCTCTTCACCCGCTCCCGCGGGGGCGTCCGGCTCCGGTTCCGGTTCGGGCGGCCGCACCGGGTCGACAAACGCCGCGCTGATCCAAAGCGCGCTGCCCGGCGGAGGATCGATTTCCAGCCACTCGGCGAACGACCCGCGAACCCGTACCTCATCCCCGCGGAGCAACCGCCCGACGATGGGGTAATTGATGCTCGAGCCCGCCCGCACATTCAACTTCGCCACCTGTACCCGGCCGTCGTCGACAAAGTCCCCGTGCACCCACAGGCCGACCTCGTCGGGAGGGACAATCCGGGCCCAGCCATTCGTCATCCCCAGCACCTCCACGGAATCCCCGCTGTCGAGCTGACCGACCACTTCCCCCCACTCCGCCGGCCGGCCGCGCAGGTTGACGCGGTCTCCTGTGACGACGAAGTCCTCCCCGGTCGCCGCGTCGGCCCCGTTCGAAAGACCCGTCAACCCTGCCCCTGCCGTTATCAGAGCGGCGCCAAGCAATTGTTTCATCGGTGTATTCCTCATGATCACATCCGGGAAATGCCGCAATTGTAGGCCACCCCCGGGATTGCGCCAAATGAAAATTCTTCCCGCATCGCCTCGTCCGTGCCAATTTCGCGTTGCGAAACGACCGTTTATCCTGAAGATGCACAGCCGCGCAGCCGGAGTACCGCCATGCCTCACCATTCATCCGATCCGAGAGAACTGTACTGGAACGCGGTGTCCGAAGCGTATCAATCCTCCGTCACCATTTCGACGGATGATTTTCACTACGGCCCCCTCCTGCCCGGCGAACGGGACCTCCGCTTGCTCCCCGCCCCCCTCGCCGGCCGGTCCTGCCTCGAAATCGGTGCCGGGGCGGGCCAGAACAGCCTCTACCTCGCCGGACTCGGCGCCCGCTGCACCGCCACCGATATCTCGGAGCGGCAACTCGACCACGGCCGGCATCTGGCCCGGGCACTCGGCCGCGACATCCGGTTCCTCCGCGCCGACATCGACGCCCTCCCCCTCGAACAGCTCGGCCCCTGCGACCTGGTACACTCCGCCTATGCCCTGCCCTTCTCCCACGACCCGGCTCGCGCGGTCCACACCATGGCCGGCCTGCTGAAACCCGGGGGCACCCTCCTCATCGTGACCAGCCACCCCGTCTACTCCGGGGAATGGGTCGACCTCGACGACGGCGAAGAAGGCCTGTTCCTGCCCGACTACTTTCGCCCGCCTCCCGACATTCGCCTCCGGGACGACGGGGATGACGAAGAAGAGCCCATCGCCTGCCGCTTCCACCCCGTGAGTGACGTATTGACCTGGTTCATCGACGCCGGGCTGCACATCAATCGCGTCGCCGAACCCCGCCCCCTCGACGTACCGGCCCTCTCCCCCGAGCAGCGAGTCCTCGCGGCGCCCTACTACAGCGAGGACTGGATGCCCCTCTGGCCGGTCCTTCGCCGGGTCCCCCTCGTCCTCATTGTCCGCGCCGTCAAACCGACGTAGCGCAACGCAGCCCCGCCCCCCTCAGGGAGGGTCCCGGCCGGGCTCCAGGACAAACCGGAACCCGATGTAATCGTTGCCGAACCCGGCGGGGTA
>CAZCOO010000012.1:830-25480 GCA_964500395.1 uncultured Verrucomicrobiota bacterium | reverse complement strand
CCGTTGCACGGCGTGCTCTCCGGAGGCGGGCGCGGGAGGTCCGGCGATCACCCGGTTGCCGGGTCGTCGCTTTCCGCACCGGCTTCTCCAAGCGCCGTCTGGAGTGCCGCGGAGAGATCGCGCAGCCGGTAGGGCTTCTGGATGAAGCCGGCCAGGCCTTTTCCGTGGAATCGATCCATGGCTTCCTGTTCGGTGAAGCCGCTGGACAGTACAACGGGGATATCCGCCCGGATTTGCTTGATTTCCCGAAAGGCTTCTTCGCCCCCCATGTGCGGCATGGTCATATCCAGCAGCACGGCCGCGATGTCGTCTGTGTGTTCGCGGAACCGGTCGACGGCATCCCGGCCGTCCGCGGCGACCAGAACGGAAAACCCGAGCCGCTCCAGCATCTTCTTCGTGAGGATGCGAACGGTTTCTTCATCATCTGCGAGCA
This sequence comes from uncultured Verrucomicrobiota bacterium, assembly GCA_964500395.1. Lineage (GTDB taxonomy): Bacteria > Verrucomicrobiota > Kiritimatiellia > CAZCOO01 > CAZCOO01 > CAZCOO01. The sequence continues at coordinate 25,047 of CAZCOO010000012.1, read as the reverse complement.
AGACGGTGCCGGAGCCGGTCCAGCTTCCGCTCGCGGCCTCGGTCTCGGTCTGCTCGGTTTCTTCTTCCCCGTCGACCGGAAAGAGGATCTTAAAGGTCGTGCCCCGATTGACTTCACTGTAGACCTTTACGGCTCCATTGTGCCCGCGGACAATCCCGAGCACGGCGGCAAGGCCGAGCCCGCGGCCGGTAAATTTCGTGGTGTAAAAGGGGTCGAAAATCCTGTGAAGGGTCTCTTCATCCATGCCGTGGCCGGTGTCCGACACCTCCATGTAGACGTAGGAGCCGGGGGTGAGATCGGCATCGATGTAGGTGCTTTGCAGATATTCGGCCGTGCAGTCCATGAGGCCGGTGCCGATCGAAATGAGACCGCTGCGCGCATCGATCGCCTCGGACGCGTTGGTGATGAGGTTCATGACGACCTGCCGGATCTGGGTCGCATCCGCGCGGATGGTGGGGAGGTTGGGTTCGAGGTGGTATTTGAGGATGACCTTTTTGGAGATCGAAATCTCCATCAGGTTGGCCATGTCCTCCACGAGCTGGGAGAGGTTGAGCGGCTCGACGACGAACCGCCCGCGTCCGGAGTAGGCGAGCAGTTGCTTGGTGAGTTCGGCGGCCCGGGAGGCGGCTTTTTCAATATGAAGGATGCTCTCGCGGGCCGGCGCGGTGGGCGAGAGGTCCATGAGGGCCATGCTGGCATTGCCCAGCACGCCCATGAGCAGGTTGTTGAAATCGTGGGCAATACCCCCGGCCAGGATGCCGAGGCTTTCCAGTTTCTGTACGTGCCGGACCTGGTCTTCGAGTTTCTTCCGCTCGTCTTCGGCCTGGCGCCTCCGGGTGATGTCGTTGCCGACGCACAGCATTTCGGTCCAGTCTTCGTCCTCCCGTCCCGGGTGCAGGACGGGGCGGAAGGTCCATGCGATATGCACGCGCGTGCCGCTGCGGGTGATGTTTTCGCTCTCCGTGGACGCGTACACATCGGGTTGCCAGAGGATGTTCTGGAGAAAATCCGCCATGTCCCGGCCGTTCTCATCCCGCTCGGGAAAGATGGTGTCGGTGCATCTCTTGCCGAGGATTTCCACGGGCCGATAGCCGAAGAAGGTCTGGGCATACTCGTTGAAGAAGGTGATGCGCGCCTCCCGGTCGATCCGCATGATGATGCTGTTGGCGTTTTCCACGAGCGCGCGGTATTTCTCCTCGCTCTCCCGGATCTGCCGCATGTTGAGTTCCTTCTGGAGCACGATGCCGGTGAAGAGGAGGGCGAGGAACCCGATCAGCCCGGTGATGGTGATGCCGGCCACGCGGACATTGGCCATGCCGCGGGCGGTTTGCAGCAGGACGAGTGAGACCCCCGGCATGGGGAGAGGTTCCTGGAGGAACAGTTTATAGTGGTTTTCGACCTGGACGAGTTCACCGATGACGGGATCCCCCTCCAGGAGGGAGGCGTCGCCGCCGGACTGCGCGCCGGCGGGCCAAAGCCTCTGGTTCTTGAGAGCCGGGCGGCTGCCGGTAAAGACGCGCCCCTGGGAATTGACCAGGAAACAGTGCGCATAATGGGCCATGAGGGTTTCCAGGTTTTCCAGGGAGGTCATGGCGCCGGTGATGCCGATCAGTTGATCCGACTCATCGTATACGGGGTACGCGGCGTAGTAGCCGCAGAGGTCTTTTATCATGCAGTAGTGGAGTTGGGTGCCGAGCAGTCCGCGCGTGGCCTGTTCGACGAACCGCATATCGGAAAACGAGAGGTTCTGGTAGGTTTGATCCCGGTGCTGGTCGGAGGAAATCCTGACCCGGCCCTGGCGGTCCAGGACAAAGCAGACGGTCACGCCCCCCTCGCTCTGATACCGGTAGAGGACGGTGAGGGCATTTTCGTATGCCTCGGGCGTGTCCTGTTCGAGGGCGCGGTTGACCCGGAGAGCGCCGGAGAGGGTTCGGGCGATGCGGTGTGTCTCCAGTACGTCGTTTGCAAAGCGTCCCTTGATGCCGGCGAGGATGACGTCGCCCTCGGTCAGGGCGCGCTCCCGGGCGCGGTTTACTTCGCTTTCCGTGAGCAGGAAGCCGATGAGCAGAATGGCGATCATCATGCCGAAGCCCAGCAGCAGGGGCCAGCGCGGCTTCTCCCGGGGAAACCGGAACATCGACTGCAGCAGAAGCAGCGCAAGCAGGAGAAAGGCGGACACAGCCGCCCAGCCGATCCATCCCCACCGCTCCACGGCCATGAATTCAATCAGGGGTTTGTGATCTTCGCCCGTCCATACCCGGGCGTCCTCGGAAAAGATATCGAGGTAGGGCTTGTCGCCCGGCGGGAGGGTATCCTCGGATGGAGGACGCGTGGGATCCCATCGCTCTGAAGCGATCTTGGCCGTTGGTCCGTTGACCTGCTCGATCAGGCCGGTTTCCTCCCGGGCGCACACGGACGCGGGAAAGAGGGGGGCGAGACATGCCAGCGCCACCAGCCCGGCGAACATACTCTGTCGTACTACCTTCAACATACAGTTCCGGAGGTTTCGTCAATCCTACGACGGCGGGGAGCGGGAGAAAAGGGGAATCGCTCGGCGACGGCCGCCGGGCATGTCCGGATTGCCGTTAAAAGGTGGAGAGGCCGGTTCGCTCCTGGATGTGGTAGAGGAGGGTTTTTGCCCATATCCTCACTCCCTTCTCCGCGAACGCCTCGTAGGGAACGGTGTAGCGGAGGCCGTCCGCGCCGGAGGCATTGGTCCACCAACGGTCGAAATGCCGGTTAAAGTCTTCCACCGCGGCGGGGTGACCGGAGAGGCAGGCGTTGGCCTCGAGGTTAAAGTTTCGCAGGTTGCGCCGTGTCCAGTTGGCGGATCCGCCCATCCAGAGCGCGCGCTCGGGGCCGGTCCAGGAGGCCGCCTTGGTGTGAAACTGTTCGCCGTGGGTCTCCGCCCATCGCACTTGCAGGTCGAGTTTTTCCGCGCGCGCCCGCCGCATCAGGCGGGCGGCGACCGGCCGGTTGGGGATCCCGATCTTGCGGCGGCCGAAGGCGTCCCGGTTGGCATCCAGAATGATGTCGATGCGCGCGCCCCGGCGGGCGGCCTCGAGCAGGGCGTCGATGACCGCGTGATCGGAGAGATAGAACAGGGCGATCCGGATGTGATCGTCGGCCCCGGACTCGGCAAACGCGCGCAGCAGCCGCTCGTAGATGGCTCCTTCGGTGAGCCATTGCATGTCTACGACCGGCTCGCGGGGGGGCGGGGGGCGGACATTCTGCAGCCGGGAAACCAGACGGTAGGAGGTGGATTGCACCAGCCCCTCGCTCGATTCGAGCCGGTTGGCCGGGTCCCGGGCCGACCAGCGGGCGATGCGCAGTTCCGATTCCAGCGCGATCCGGGCGGGTGCACCCCGGGCCATCAGCCCGATGTTCGAGTGGGCCGAGCTGCCGTCCGCGGGATTCAGGCTGGTGACGAGCACTTGCCAGTCGGCGCCGCCGCCGGCGTCCGAAATCACGACCTTTCGGTGGTTGGCCTTGAAGTGGAGGAGGGTGAGAAGTTGGCGGGTTGAGATGGGCGGGCCGTCGAGCTGGAATGGATTGGCGTGGCGGGGTTGATCCAGCCGGCGGTCGATCGCCGGGATCGCGGAGAGCAGGGGGGCGTAGAAATCGACGGGCAGCGAGTAGAGCGGATTCGGGTCGCGCAGTGCGTCCAGATCGGTGAATACGACGGGGATGCCGGCCCGCGCCATCTGGCGGAAAAAGCCGGGCAGGTGGTCTCCGTAGATGCGGTTGATGGGGTCGGTGAGGACGAGGATGTCGAGGTCGGGCCGTTCTGTCTTGCGGCGGATCAGGGCCTCGGCCAATTCGCCGGCCGGTTCCCGGTGCGTCTCCGGCAGCGCCCCCTGCCAGGCATTCCAGAGGAAGAAATCGAGGACGACAAAATCCTCGGCCTGTTGGATCATGGTCAGGATGCGGTCGAAGATCTCCTGGCTGAATACCCGATTGGACGCGGCCGGATCCCATGCGGTCTCGTCGAACAGCATCTCCAGGTTGCGGACGGACACGGGGCGCTCGATGCTTTGCACCCGGGTGCCGGGGAGAGGGCCCTCGGGCGCGGGTGTGAAGAGGGCGGGGAGGACCCAGAGAAGCAGGGCCAGAACCACGAGCCCGACGCCGAGCAGTCGCAGGATGAAGAGGGTCGCGTGCATAGGGCCTGTACACTAACACGCCGGAGCGCGGCTGAACATCTTTCAACCCGGGGATCGTTCCCGTTCGCAATCCCCTGCCGGCATGCGGCCCGTCCAACGGGCGCCAGGACCCGGAGGGTCGCCCGCTATTCCGCTTGACGTCGCATATTCTCTTCAATAGCGTTATAACGTTTCAATCGGAACGCGCATTACGACAGGCATGATCCACGGCACCCGGCATACTGAGCACTCGAGTCTATCGGACCGGGCGGTGGACTTGATCCGGACCCGCGTGGTGCACTGGGAGGAAGAGGCATGAAACTGGCTGTGGCCATCGCGTCTGAATCGGCCCCCGGCTCGGCATTTGTCGTCTGGCGGGGATTTGAAGAGTCCATAGAAAAGGCCGCCGGGCTGGGGTTTCACGGTGTGGAGTTGGCGCTCAAAGACGCCGATGATGTGGAACGCGACCGGTTGGCGGGCTGGCTGGATGCCGCAGGCCTGGAGGTGAGCTGCATCAGCACGGGCCAGGTGTTCGCCGTCTCGGGGCTCTACTTTACCCATCCCGATCCCGAGCGCCGCCAAGAAGCGGTTCGCGTATTTTCCGGGTTGATTGATCTCGCCGCACAGTTCGGGAAGACCATCAACGTGGGCCGCACGCGCGGGTTTATCGCCGAGGACCAGACCCGCGACGAGGCCGAGCGCCTGTTTATAGACACGACCCGCCGCATCTGCGATGAGGCCGGGCCGAAAGGGGTCGATATCCTCATCGAGCCGGTGAACCGCTACGAAATCAATTTTGTGAACAACCTGGAGGAAGGGGCGGCACTGCTCGCCCGGGTCGAGCGGCCCAACCTCGGCCTCATGCCGGACGTGTTCCACATGAACATCGAAGACGCCCGGATCGGCGGTGCGCTGGCGCGGCATGCCGACCTCGTGAACTATATCCACCTGGCCGATTCCAACCGGCTCGCGCCGGGACAGGGGCACTTGGATTTTGACGATGTGTTCAGCGGGCTGAAACAGGCCGGCTTTGACGGCTGGGCCTCCATTGAAATTCTGCCGAAACCGGATCCGGATACAGCCGCCCGGCAGGCGGCGGAATTCATTCTTCCGCGGATCGCGCCATCATAACATTGAACTGGGAGGCCGTATGCTAGGGTTGCATTGGGTAGATGTCACGGTACTGGCGGTGTATTTCGCCACCATTCTGTACGTCGGTGTGTTTCAGGGCGGAAAACGGACGAAAACCCTGGGCGACTTTTTCGTCGCCGGGGGGAAATGGGGCCCCGTTGTCTCCTTCATCTTTATCTTTGCCTCCGCGATTGCGGGCAATGAGGCGGTGGTGGTCGCCAAGGGAGGCTATGAGGGGGGGCTGTCCGGGGTGTGGTACTGGTGGAGTTTCCTGTTTGCCACGCCGATCTACTTTCTTTTCTCCACCTGGTTTCGCCGCGCACGCGTGTACAACATGTCCGAGTTTTTTGAAATGCGCTACGGGCGGTCCGTGTCCTCCATGTACAGTGTGATTGCCGGGATCATCTGCATCCTGTTTATCGGGATGTTCGTGCTGGCCATCGGCAAGATCCTGGCGGGCATGATTCAGTTCCATTCCGATTTCGACACCAACGTCCAGATCTGCATCTGGATCATCTCCTTCGTGGTGGGGGCCTATGTGTGCTCCGGCGGCATGATGTCCGCGTTGCTGACCGATATCCTGCAGGGGTTGATGTGCCTGCTGATCCTCGGGTTTGTCGGTCTGCCGTTTCTATGGCACGAGGTCGGCGGGTACGAAGCGCTGCGGTCGCTGCCGGAGTCCACCTGGCGCATGACCTCCGAGAGCATGACGTTTGCCACCGTCATGGCCCTCAATCTGGCGGCCCTGGTGGGGGGGATTGCCGCGCCCTGGATCTACAACTGGATTTCGATTTCCAAAAATGAAAAAGCGGCTACGCAATGCGGCTGGGGCCACTTGTGGAAGCGGATCATCACGCTGGTCTTTGCCTTTTACGGCATCCTGTTCCTGCTCTACAACACCAACGTCCTGGCCATGGTGAACCCGGAGTTGAGCGCACGCATGAGCGCGGACCCGGAACTCGCCTGGGGGATCACCATGAAGCAGATCCTGCCCTTCGGGTTTTTGGGACTGCTGATCGCCAGCTTCTTTGCCGCGGCCATGTCGAGTGCGGACACCTTCGCGACCACCTCTTCGGCGATGTTTGTCGACTTTCTCTACCGCCGCGTCCTGGCGCCGAAGAAGCCGTTGAAACATTACCTGACCTCGGCGCGGGTCTGGTCGGCCGTCTCCATTCTGCTGGCGGCCCTCTCCACGGTGTTTGTCACCAGCATCAGCCAGTACATCAAGCTGGCCTTCAATCTGCTGTGCTTCCTGGGCATCCCGATCTATTTCGCCGTGGTCTGGCGCCGGGCCAACCGGCTGGGGATGTGGCTCTCCTTCCTGCTCGGCATTGCGTCGTACCTGGTGGTCGTGGTCGCGGTGATGACCCGGCAGGACATCGGCTTTGTCGATGCGATCAAGCCGTCGTTTGAACTGGCGGTCTTTTGCTCCACCGGTCTGGCGCTTGTCGGCATGGTGGCCGGCAGCCTGCTCGGCCCCGCCGAAGATGAAGACCGCGTGAAGCGCTTTCACGTGATTCTCAACACCCCGGTGGGGTCGGAGCATCGGCTGGTCGAGGCCGGGATCCGCCTGCCCGCACTGGTCGATGCCGGGCTGGTGGAACCGGGGGAAGAAGAAATGGATGTCGAGAAGGTCCGCCAACTCTACGACGCAGACGCCCGGGATAAATTCTTCGGCGCCCACAGCCTGATCGAACTCCGGCACGAGCGCACGCTGCCGTGGTACTGGCCCGGCTTTTTCCGGATCCTCGGCGCCTGTTTCGGACTCATTATCCTGACCTGGTTGATCACCCAACTGCTGTTTGTCTGGTTCTAATCGAGAGGAGAGAAAGGAATGCCCACGGTAGACGAAATGCAGCGCACTGCGCAGGAGATGCGCATCACGGTGCTGCGGATGAATTACAAGGCCCGGAGCGGGCACACCGGCGGCAGTTTTTCGGCCGCTGAAATCATCACGGTCCTGTACGACCATCTGTTGAGCCTGCGCCCGGAGGAGCCGTACTGGCCGCAGCGGGACCGGTTTGTGCTCAGCAAGGGGCATGCCGCCCCCATCCTGTACGCCACCATGGCGCGGAAAGGATTCTTTGATCCCGAGGTGCTGTGGACGTTGCGCCAGGCCGGGAGCCCGCTCCAGGGGCATCCCTGTAAAGTCAAATTGCCCGGCGTGGAGGTGCCGTCCGGCCCGCTGGGCCTGGGGGCATCGGTGGGGCTCGGGATGGCGCTGTCCGCCCGGCTCCGGGGGGAGACATGGAAGACGTATGTGCTCTGCGGCGACGGCGAACTCAACGAGGGCCAGAATTGGGAGGCCTTCATGTCCATGGCCAAATGGCAGCCCCGCCATCTCACCCTCATCGTAGACAACAACCATGTGCAGCTCGACGGCACCGAAAACGAGATTATGCCGATGGGGGATCTGGATGCGAAATTGCGGGCCTTCGGCCTCAAGACCATCGGGTGCGACGGCCATTCGGTGGCCGCCCTGCTCGAGGCCTTCGAGGAAGCGGAGGCGCACGAGGGGACCGCCGCGATTGTCGCGGAAACGGTGAAAGGCAAGGGGGTGTCCTTCATGGAAGGACAGTCGGCCTGGCACGGGAAGCCGATCAGCGACGAAGAATTTGAGCGTGCCCTGGAAGAGTTGGAAAGGGGGCTGAAATGAGTACGCCCATGCGTGTAATCTTTGGAGAAACCCTGTGCGAACTGGGGGAGGAATTTGAAACCCTGGTGGTCCTGGATGCCGATGTATCCTCCAGCACCCAGACCAAGCTCTTTGGCGCGCGCTATCCCGACCGGTTCTTTAATGTCGGGATTGCCGAAGCCAACATGGTGGGCATGGCCGCGGGGATGTCCACCGCGGGAATGATCCCGGTGGCCTCCACCTTCGCGTTTCTGTTGGCCTCCCGGGCGGCCGATCCGGTGCGCAGCCTGATCGCGTACGGGGAACTCAACGTCAAGCTCGCCGGGGGCTATGCCGGGTTGTCGGACTTTGGCGACGGCGCCACGCACCAGGCCATTGCGGACCTCGCCGTGATGCAGGCCTTCCCGAATATTCAAATCCTCGTGCCGTCGGATGTTACGAGCACGAAGAAAGCCGTCCGCACCATGATCGAGCACGAGGGCCCGGTGTACCTGCGGCTCTCCCGGGAGGGCGTGGAGACGGTGTACGATGATGATTTGACCGTCGCGTTCGGCCGGGGCACCACCGTGTGTGACGGTTCGGATGTCACCATTATCGGGGCCGGGATGCCGATGGTCTATGCCCGCGAAGCCGTCGAGCAACTGAAGGCCAAGGGTCTTTCCGCCCGGCTTATCGATATGTTTTCCATCAAGCCGATCGACCGGGAGCTGGTGCAGCGGGCGGCCGAAGAGACCGGGGCCCTGGTGACGGTGGAAGAACACAACGTGTACAACGGGCTGGGCGCCGCCGTGAGCATGGTCACCAGCGAAACCACCCCGGTGCCGGTTCTCCGGTGCGGGGTGCCGGACCGGTTCGGCGAGTCCGGCAAGTATGAGGACATCCTCAGCCGGGCCGGTCTCAATGCCGACCACATCGCCGCCCTCGCCGAACAGGCGATCGGGATGAAGAAGTGAGAGCCCCGGGAGCACCTCGGTTGCCGGAAGGATTTCCGGTCCCGGTTGTCCGGGGCCCGCGGGCAGCGGCGTGAAGACAACAAATCTGTGAACAATACACATCATGTAACAAGAAAAGAGGAGACGACACATGACGAATCGAGAGAAAGCAGCGGCCCTTCTGAAGGAATTCAAAGGCGAGAACTATGTACACGGCATTGACTGCTTCCATCAGCTCGGGGGCATGGCGGCCGGATACGGCAAGCGGGCCTCCCTGGTCCTGGACGGTATTGGGCAGGACTGGGCCGAGCCGATCCACGCCGAAGCCCGGGAAAGCCTGGCCGCCGCCGGCGTGGAGTTGGCCGGGGACCCGATACCGGGGGCCGGTCCGAATGCCCCGCGCGAAGATGTGTTCCGCATTGCCGGCGAACTCGAAAAACAGGATGCCGATGTCGTCATCTCCATCGGCGGCGGCAGCGGCATCGATGCGACGAAGTGCGCGCTGGCGCATTGGGCGCTGCAGGGCGATATCGACACCTATTTCGGTGTGGGCCAGGTATCGGCCCAGCTCGAAGCGGCCGGCAAAACCCTGCGCCCGCACATCGCCTGTATGCTCGCGGCCAGCTCGGCGGCCCACCTGACCAAGTATTCCAACATCACCAACATGCAGACCGGGCAGAAAATGCTGATCGTGGATATGGGGGTCGTGCCGCCCAAGGCGCTGTTTGACTACCGCTTCACGACATCGCAGCCGCTGAGCCTGACCATGGATGGGGCGCTCGACGGGATCGCCCATTGCCTGGAAGTGTACATGGGCGCCCCCGAAGAAGCCCTGGAAAAGGCCGAGCCGGTCTGCCTGCTGGGGATCGAAATGGTCGTGAACAACGTCAAGGCCGCGGTGGAGAATCCGACCGACCTCGACCTGCGCGAAGCCCTGGGGCTGGCCACGGACCTGGGCGGCTATGCCATTATGATTGCCGGCACCAACGGCGCCCACCTCAACAGCTTCTCGCTGGTGGATATCCTCAGCCACGGCCGGGCCTGCGCCCTGATGAACCCCTACTACGTGGTGTTCTTCGCGCCCGCGATTGAGGATCGGCTGCGCAAGGTCGGGGCCATTTACAAGGCGGCCGGGTATATCGATGCCGACCTGGATGCGCTGTCGGGCCGCGATGTCGGAATCGCCGTGGCCGAAGCGATGGTGGCCCTTTCCAAGGACATCGACTTCCCCACGAAGCTGACGGATGTGAACGGGTTCGGCGATGAGCACATCGAGCGCTGCCTGACCGCCGCGAAGAACCCGGCCCTCGACTCCAAGCTCAAGAACATGCCGGTTCCGCTTTCGGCCGATACCGTGGACGAATACATGGGCTCCGTGCTCGAGTCGGCCAAGACCGGCGATTTCTCGCTGATCAAGAATATGTAAACGGAAGCTGGTGGTTGTATGAAAATCGGATGGATCGGAACCGGGGTCATGGGCGCGTCCATGGCCGGGCATCTATTGGACGCCGGGCATGCGCTGACGGTGTATACCCGCACCCGGGCCAAGGCCGAGGCCCTGATCGAGGGCGGCGCCCGCTGGGCGGCCTCCCCCGCGGAAGCGGCGCGGGAGGCCGACGTGGTGTTCATGATTGTCGGCTTCCCCGAGGATGTCGAAGCCGTCGCCCTCGGGGAGGAGGGAATCCTCGAGGGGATCCCGGCGGGCGGGATTCTGGTGGATTGCACGACGAGCAGCCCCTCCCTGGCTCGGACCATGGCGGAGGCGGGCCGGGACCAGGGCGTCGCCGTCCTCGACGCCCCCGTATCCGGGGGGGATGTCGGCGCCCGCAACGGCACGCTGTCGATCATGGTGGGCGGCGATGAAGAGGCGTATGCCGCGGTCACTCCCCTGTTTGAGATCATGGGCAAAACGGTGGTGCGCCAGGGCGGACCGGGCGCCGGCCAGCATACCAAGATGGTGAACCAGACGCTGATCGCCTCCGGGATGATCGGCCTCTCCGAAGCCCTGTTGTATGCGGAGAAGAGCGGGCTCGACCCGATGACGGTGCTGCAGAGTGTCGGCGGCGGCGCCGCCGCTTCGTGGGGCCTGTCCAATCTGTGGCCCCGGATGATCAATCAGGACTTCGAGCCCGGGTTTTTCGTCGAGCACTTCATGAAAGACATGGGCATCGCCCTCGAGGAGGCGGCCCGCATGAACCTGAAGCTGCCGGGGCTGGAGCTGGCGGCGGAACTGTACCGCAAAACGGCGGAGCTGGGCTACGGCCGCAAGGGGACCCAGGCGCTGGTGCTGGCCCTGCGCGAGATGAATGCGGAATAGAGATCTTCTATGAAAACGACGTTTGCTTATGACCGGGAGGCGTTGACGCTGGACGTCCCGGACGATGCGCAGGTGTATGAATCGCATTTCCCGGACCCGGAGGCGTCCGCGCACGAGCTTGTCGGGCGGTCGCTGCGCGAGCCGATCGAGGCCCTTCCCCTGGCCGAGGCAATGGGGCGGCGGCGGGACGGGCCCACCGTCATCGTCATCTCCGACATCACGCGGCCCATTCCGTACTTCGATTTCCTGCCGGGCGTGCTGGAGCAGGTGGAGGCGGCCGGGGTGCCGCGCGATGACATCATCATCCTGGTCGCGACCGGAATGCACCGCCCCTCTACACGGGCGGAGCGGGTGGAAATGCTCGGCGAATCCGTGGCGGATACCTACCGGATCATCGATCATGTCGCCGACGATCCCGACGCGATCGTCGAGGTGCCGGGCACGACCTGGTCGGGGAATGCCATTTTGTTGAACCGGCATCTGGTAGAGGCCGGGTTCCGCATGGTGACGGGGCTGGTGGAGCCGCATTTCATGGCGGGATTTTCCGGCGGCCGCAAGGCCGTGTGCCCGGGGTGCTCCTCGCTGGATACGGTCCGCAATTTCCATGGAGAGCCGTTTCTCGCGGATCCCCGCGCCTGCAACGGCAGGCTCCGGGGCAATCCGCTGCACCTGGAGTCGCTCTCTGTCGCGCAGGCCCTGGGTGTGGATTACTCCCTGAATGTGGTGCTGAATGATGACCGGCAGGTGGTGCGGGCGTTCAGCGGGGACCTCGTAGCGGCCCATGAAGCCGCCTGCGAATTCGTGGCCCGGTGCGCCTGCCCGGTGGTGGGATCGGAAGCGGACCTGGTGGTGACCTCGAGCGGGGGGTATCCGCTCGATGCCACGTTTTACCAGTGCGTGAAGGGGTTTGTATCCTGCCTGCCCGCCGTGAAACCCGGCGGGAGCATTGTCGCCTTCGGCGGCTGCTCGGAGGGCATCGGCAGTGCCGAGTATGCGGCCACCATGGAAAAATTCGGCGGCGGCAACTGGCGCCGGTTCCTCGAGCACATCGGGCGGGAGGGGGTGTTTGTGAAAGACCAGTGGCAGTTCCAGATGCATTGCCGCACGCTCGAGAAGATCGGGGAGGAAAACCTCCGGTTCGTCACCGCCGGTCTTGATGCAGAACAGTTGAACCCCCTATCCGTGAATCCGTTTGCCGTGCCGAGAGAGGCGGTCCGGGAGACGGTGCAAGCACAACTCGATGCCGCGGTCGAGAAGGGACACACCATCGCGGTGTTTCCAGAGGGGCCGTATTGCGCCCCCGTGTCGGGCGGGAGTTCCTCGGAATGACGGGCGAGGGGAAAACAGGGAAAGAGGTCGTTGTGCGAGAAGCGTGCAGAAAAGGTGAATTTGACCAACCATGAACAAACGAAGGAGCGTATTATGAAATGCAGTTGTCTGCCGGTTTCGCTTGCCCGGGAACTGAATAGCGGGGACATGACCATCCGGGAGTGGGCCGAATACGGCAAGAGCCTCGGCCTGGATGCCGTGGACCTGATGATGGTGAACATCAAAGCGCACACCCCGAAATATCTGCACACCCTCCGGGCAGACCTGGAGGCGGCGGAGATCGGAATCGCAATGATCACCACGTATCCCGATTTTACCCATCCGGATGCGCTCCAGCGCGAACGCGAGGTGGAGTACCTGCGCAATGACATCGCGGTGGCGTCTCAGCTCGGCGCCCGGTTCCTGCGGGTGACGGCGGGCCAGGCCCACCCCGAAACCGGCGTGGAAGAAGGGATCCAGTGGGCCATTGAGGGATTGAAGAAGGTCGAGGCCCTCGGCGATAAATACGGCGTCAAACTCGTCTATGAAGACCACTCCAAACCCGGGGGATGGGAGTACATGGATTTCAGCAATCCGCCTGAGATCTTCCTCAAGATTGCGGAGGGCATCCGGGAGACCTCCGTGGGCATCAACTTCGATACGGCGAATATCCTGGTGGCGGGCGAAGACCGAACGGTGGAGGTGCTCGAGCAGGTTGTCGATCAGGTCGAAACCATCCACGTGGCGGATATTTCCACCCGGGGCGAAATGAGCCCGGTGCTGATCGGAACCGGGATTGTGCCGATCAAAGAGGTGTTTACCTGTCTCAAAAGGCATGGCTGGGATGAATGGCTCTGCATCGAAGAGTGGAGCAACCAGGGGCTGGACGGGATCAAGACCGCGGTGGAGACCTGCCGAACGATCTGGGCGGAGGCCTGAGGCGGGTTTGGAATCCGCCGGCCGGTCCCACCCCGCCGGTCGCGGCGGGCCCTTTGCCCGGATGCGAGGGGAGCCGGGGCATTGACATCTCCGGCCATCTGATTCGTAATGCCCTCATGCGCCGATTGATCTCCATCCTGGTTCTGGGCTTTCTCTGCCTCGCGCCGCTCACCGGTTGCAGCCCGGGCGGTTCCGGCGGCGTAGCCACCGATGAGCTGCCGGCGTCCCTGCAGCCCCGGGGGTTTGTGAACGACTTCGCCGGCGTCCTGTCCGACTCCCGGCAGCGGCAGCTGGAGATGCGTCTGCGGGAGGTCGAACAGAAAACGGGGGCGGAGGTGGCCGTGGTCAGCGTGGCGGACCTGCAGGGGGGCGAGTTGGAAGACTTTGCCGTCCGCCTGTTCGAGCGCTGGGGCATCGGCAAGAAGGGGGAGGACAACGGGCTGCTTCTGTTGATTGTGACCGAACCCCGGCGGGCGCGCCTCGAGGTGGGGTACGGCCTGGAGCCGGCGATCCCCGACGCGCGGGCGGGGCGCATTCTGGACGAGTCCGTCATGCCGTACCTGGATAAGGGCCGGGGCGGGGAAGCGATGGTCCGCGGCGGCGAAGCGCTCGCCCGGATCGTGGCGGACGAGGCGGGCGTCAAGTTGACGGGCGCGCCGGAGCCATCCGCCCGGTCGTCCCGGCCGGCGTCCCGGTCGCAGGACGGAGGGTTCGGGTTGCTGGACCTCATCTGGCTGATCATCCTCATCCCGATTTTTATCCGCCACCCGTGGTTGCTGCTGTTGTTCCTGTCCGGGGGTCGCGGCGGCGGGGGCGGCGGCGGGTTTTCCGGCGGTGGGTTCGGCGGATTCGGGGGGGGACTCTCCGGCGGCGGGGGCGCGTCTCGATAGTTTCAGGGAAAGGAAGCACCTGGTATGAAAACGGAAGCATTGGTGGAAAAACTGAAAGAGGGACTCGGCGGCACCCTGCGCAGCGTGGTGTTGTACGGATCGGCAGCGGGCCGCGATCACCACGGGAAGGGCTCGGATGTGAATCTGCTGGTGGTGGTCAATGAACTCGGTCTGGCCCAGTTGCGGACACTGGCGAGCCTGCTGAAACCCTGGCGGCGGGCGGGCAATCCGGCTCCTTTGATCTTTACACAGGATCGCCTGGAGCGCTCGGCGGATGTCTTTCCCATCGAAATCTTTGATATAAAGGCCCAGCATCGGATCCTGGCGGGCGAGGACGTCATCGGCGGCATCGAGCCGCGCCGGGACAACCTGCGCCTTCAGGTCGAGCACGAGCTGAAGGGCAAGCTCATCCAGCTCCGGGCCCGGTTCCTGGAAACCGGGGACCGGGGGCGGGCCGTGTGCGACCTGCTCGTACAGTCCCTCTCCAGTTTCCTGGTGCTCTTCCGGGCCGCCCTCCGGCTGTATGAAGTCGAGCCCCCGACCGCAAAACGGGAGGCCCTGCAAAAATTGAACGAGCATATCCCCTTCGATGTCGAGGTGTTTGATACGGTGCAGGCCCTGAAAGACGGGCAGACCAAACCCCGGCAGGTGGACGCCGATCAACTCTTTGAGCGATACCTGACCAGCGTGGAGGCCGTTGTCGACGCCGTGGACCGGGACCTCCAGGCGAAGTCATCTACAGGAGGAAAAAGCGAATCATGAAGAAGCTGATCATCCCATTGCTGATTATTGTGGGGCTGGCGGGAATTGTACTGGTTCCCGGGTGCGGGACCTACAATCGCCTCGTGACCCTGGATGAAGAAGTGAACACGGCCTGGGCCAACGTGGAGACCGTGCTGCAGCGCCGCTTTGACCTGATTCCGAACCTGGTCAATACGGTGAAGGGATTTGCCGACCAGGAGCGGGAGGTGTTCGAGCGGGTCACCGAACTTCGCAGCCAGTGGGCGGAGGCAAAGACGGTCAACCAGAAGGCGCAGGCGGCCTCCGGCCTCGAGCGGGGGTTGGGTCGGCTCATGCTGGTGGCCGAGCGGTACCCGGATCTGAAATCCAACCAGAACTTTCTCGCCCTGCAGGATGAGTTGGCGGGCACGGAGAACCGGATTTCGGTGGAGCGCCGCCGGTACAATGAAGCGGTGCGGAACTACAACACCGCGATTCGGCGATTCCCGGCCCGCATCTATGCGGGGCTGTTCGGGTTTGAAAAACGGGAACCGTTCGAGGCGGATGCAGGGGCGCAGGACGCCCCGACCGTCGAGTTTTAGTCCCCTCCGCGAAGGGGGGCGGCGGACGCGAGCTGCGGGGCGGACGGGCTCGCGGGGCTGCCGGTGTCTACGGGTGCGTGGGCGTCAGTTCCCACGGGTGGCCGGCGTTGGTGTAGGGACGGGGGCCGGCGGTTCCGTCCCGCACATAGTTCTCCAGGCAAAACCCGACGGCGCGGAACGCGAGTTCGTCCCAGGGCAGGTCCCCGGGAGCGAAATACCGGATCTCCGATGTCTCTGGTCCGGGCGGTACAGCGTCTCCGGTCTGCTCGGCGAGAAACAGCAGGTACACCTGGTCGACGTGCGGAATGCTGTAGAGGGTGTGAAGGGAGAGGTTGCGCACGCGGATCCCGGCCTCCTCCCATGTTTCCCGGGCGGCGCCTTCCTCCGCGCTTTCTCCGTTTTCCATGTATCCGGAGGGCAGCGTCCAGTACCCGTGCCGGGGTTCGATGGCGCGGCGGCAGAGCAGGATGCGCTCTTGATGGACCGGCAGGCACCCGACCACGATCTTGGGGTTTATGTAGTGAATAAACCCACAGGCGGGGCATGTCGCCCGGGGGCGGTCGTCTCCGTCGGGCACTCGGTCGTGTACGGGCCCGCCGCACTGGCTGCAATAGGTCGGGGTCACATTCATAGAAGCAGGAGTCTACACCGCGACGGGGCCTTTTTCGAGTGTGAGATCGGACAGGACCGGCCGACGGCCGGACGCGGACAGGGGAGGGGCCGGTCCGGGCAGCGGTCTTCTGCCGCCTTGCAAACCGTCCCTGGTGTGTCATTGTGCAAAGGACTGAACCCTATTTCGGAAGGAGACAGGCATGGTTGTTGTGTGGATGACGATGATGTACGGGGTGTTGCTCCTGGCGGGCGGCCTCATGGGATATTTTATGGCCGGCAGCAAAGTATCGCTGTTTGCCGGCGGGGGATTCGGCCTGCTGGCTGTCGCGGCCGCCATCCTGATGTTGCGGCGGTTCGGCATGGCGGGCTGGGGGCTGGCCCTGGCCGTCACCCTTCTGGTCGGGGGGTACTTCGGCTGGCAGTTGCTGCAGGGGGCCGGAGGCGCGGCCGCGGGGCGGTTTGCCGGCATCCTGGTGCTCAGCCTGGTGGAACTGGTCGTCCTGGTTGCGGGCCGGACCTCTCTTCCGGGTTGATTCCGGCGCCGGGTCCTCCCCCCCCCAAAAAAAAACAGTCCGCCGGCCCCGCGGATTTCCTTTCCCTGCAGGGCCGTTCATGGTTTACTGGGCGGGAGTGAAGACCCCCCACACACAGTCCCGGGGATGGGCCGGGATGCCGCGGCGATTCCTCGGAATTCTGATTCCCGGCTACATCCATGCCCTGGTTCCCCTGCTCCTGTTCGGACTTGCGGCCTTGTGGGCGGCGGATCGTTCGGTCCCGGCCGCCCTCGGGCTGCTGGCCCCGGGCATCGTTGGGGCGGGGTTCCTGCTCGCCTTTTTCCGCGACCCGCCGCGCGAGCGGCCGGAGGCGGAAGCGGGGGAACGGTGTATTCTGTCCGGAGCCGACGGGTGGGTGCGGTCCGTGGAGCGCTATGTAGATGAGGGTGCCTTGAACGGCCCCGTGGTCCGTATCAGCACCTTCCTGAGCCCGTTTGACGTGCACGTGAACCGGGCGCCGGTCAGCGGGACGATTGCCGCGTTGTCCTATACGCCGGGCCGCCATTTCCTCACGCTGCGCGAATCGGCCTCCGAAGAAAACGAGCACAGTACGATTCGATTTGACTGCGGCGGCCGCCCCTGCGTGGTGCGGCAAATCGTTGGCCCGGTCGTACGCCGGGTGGTATACTGGTTACAAGAAAACCAACCGATCCAGGCGGGGGACCGCATCGGCATGATGAAGTTCGGGTCCCGTCTGGATATCCTGCTGCCCGACGATGCGGTCGAGGTGCGGGTCGGCAAGGGGGATCGCGTGCACGCCGGAAACACGGTGGTGGCACATTGGAAAGAAGAGATTTGATATGCATTGGCGAACACTCATTCCCGGACTTTTTACCATGGCGGCGATGATGGCCGGCTTCTTCAGCCTGGTCCAGACGGCCGAGGGGCACTATCTCGAGGCGGCCCAGCTTATTATGCTCTCCATGGCCCTGGACGGCCTCGACGGCAACCTGGCCCGCTGGCTGAAAGGCCAGACATCATTCGGCGCCGACCTGGATACCATGGTGGATGTGATCAGTTTCGGGGCGGCCCCCGCGTTCCTGGCCTACCAGTGCGCCCTGCATCAATGGGGCGGGGTGCTGGGCCCCACGCTGGCCGGCGGCATGCTGATGTCGGGCGCATCCCGGCTGTCCAGGTTTCGCATACTCGATGCCCACCGCGGCCAGCGCGGGTTTCTCGGCCTGCCCATCACGGTGAACGCGGGCTGGGTGGCGCTGGTGGTCTACATCGTCCAGGCCGGTCTGCAGGATGCGGAATGCACGGTTCTGCACAGCAGCCCCTGGGCCATCCTGGTGTGGGGCTGCTCGGCGGCCTTCATCCTGCTGCAGGTCTCCCATGTGCACTATCCCAAACCGACCAAGGACCTCGGCTTCTTCATCCCGGCGGTGTGTCTGGTGATATGCCTCTTTATCGGGGTCGAACTCGGTCTGGCCGCGGCCGTCGCCATGTGCGCGTACGGGTTGTTCTACAGTTTCCTCATGCCCCTGCTCCCCCGGCCGCAGGCGGACGAGGGAGAGGAATCCGAAGACGACGAGCCGGTGCCCGTGCATCACTCTTGACACGCGCCTGCGGTATACCTGTTGCCATTCCATGGCGCGGAGGGCTTTCCCCAAAAAATGGAATTGGCTGATGACCTCATGCGGCGCTGCAGAAAGGCCCTGTGCGAACTGGCTAAATGAGGGAGCCGGTCTGGATAACAGACGCGGACTGCCATGCCTCGCACGGGGGACTGCTGGATCAGGGGCCCGCTTCGGCCATGTCGGGATCGACCCCGTCCGGCCGGACGGAGGCGTGGACATGTGACCCGCCGCCCCGCGGCACTTCGTGATACACCCAGTCAAATCCGGCCGCCCAGCACAGCTTGGCCAGTTTTTCCAGCCCCAGTTCGTCGCAGGTGACATCCACGGCACGCCCCTGCTTGTGAAGGGAGCGCGGCGCGTGAATGCCGCTCGCGCGGTATGTGTCCTGCACCTTGAGGGTGCCGCCCGCCTGGTCCACCAGCTCAATCAGCCGCCGCAGCGGGGCCTCCATGGAGCGATGGATGATGTGGTCGTCCTCGGTATCGCCGTGATCGTGTTCGCTTTCCCACCAGACGCGGTCATCATCGATTCGTATGAGGTCGTGATCGGGAATGAAGGCGTGGAGATGGATGGAGAGAGAGGCCTTGCCTTCGCGGATATTCGGCTTGTGGGTGTTCGCGGGGAAGCGGTCGGGCTCGGGGCGAACGGGGGTGGAGTAGTCCGGTCCGGCCGGGTCCGGCGTCCGGCTCGCGCCGGGGAGGGGCAGGGTCCATTCCGGCTTGACGGCGATGAGCACACCGAGGCCGACGATCAGAAGCAAAACCGCGGATCCCGCGCCGAATGCGATGAGCCGCCGGTCATGCCGGGGATGCTCCGCGGAGGGCCGGAGGCGGGCGGCCAGATGGTGCCCGAGAACAGCCAATTCCCGAAATAGGTCCCGTGTCCAGTTTTTCATGGTAAGGCGGGCTCCGCTCGTTGTCCCGGTGTGGGGGAACTATCTGCGTTATTCTGAATCCTTCAAGGGGCGGATAATGGAAAGCACGGCTTTTTCCGGATCGAACAACGTGCCGGCCAGGGCGCGCACGTCTTCGCGGGAGACGCGCGCGAGCCGGTCATCCCACTGGAGCGCATGCGCATAGCCCAGGCCGAGCAATTCATCTCTCGCACAGTCCCGGGCGAGGGCGGTGTTGTTCTGGAGGCGTTCGGAGTAGGCGTGCAGGAGCTGCCGGCGCGCACGGTCCATTTCGGACGGGCGCGGACCGTCTTCCGCGAGCCGCTCCAGCTCCCGCCGCATGAGTTTTTCCACTTCCTTCAGGGCATCCTCGCGCGTCCCGGCATACAAGACAAAGGCGCCCGGATGGATGCCGATCCGGTTCGAAGCGCCCACGTAGTAGACCAGTCCCCGCTCTTCGCGGATATCGATGGCGAGATCGGAAGACAATCCGCTGAGAAGGCGTTCCAGGATGCGGGCGGCATCGGCCTGGCGATGGTCATGGGTTATGCCCGGATACCCGAGGAGGGTAACGGCCTGTTCAAAATCGAGCCGGCGGTCGGCCCGGGTCGGCACGGCCGGCTCGGGGGCTTCGGGAAAAGCCCGGCTGGGCGCCCGGTCCGGGATCGGGGACAGGGCCTCCTCCACGATCCGGGACGCGTCCGCGGCCTCCACATCCCCGAATACGGCCAGCACGAGGTTGCTGCGCGTGACCAGCGATGCATAATGATCGCGGATGGCGGCGGCGTCGGCCGCCTGCAGCGCCTCTTCGGTGCCGACCGGCGTATGCTGATAGGGGTGGTCGGGGAAGAGGGCCCGCCGGACCTCGCGAGCGGCGTGATAGAGGGGGCGCTCCTGCTGTTTGCGGAGGTTGCCGATCTGGATGTTGCGCTGTTTGGCCACTTCGGTTTCGTCGAACGCGGGGCGGGCGAGGCTCCGGCCGAGAAGGCCCGCGAGCTGCTCGAGATCCCCCGCGTATCCATCGATCTGCAGGCCGAAGGTGTCATGGCCGGAAAACGCGGAGAACTGCGCCCCGAGGGAGTCGGCTTCCCGGGCGATTTCGGCGGAACTCTGTTCGTCGGTTCCGCGCAGGAGGAGTTCGGCCATCAGGCGGGTGTAGCCGGCGCTGCCCTCCTGTTCGGAAAGGAGCCCGCCCTGGAGCACGGCCACGATGGAGACGAGCGGCAGGCGGTCGTCGCTGCGGACCAGGAGGGGGACGCCGCCCAGCACCTCGGTCTCCACAACGGCCGGCGGGTGCGCGGCGGCCGCGGCGGCCGGGCCGTCGCCCGCCTCCGGGGCCGGGGTGGTCTCCGGTTCCAGCAGCACCGTCGTTCGGTTGTCCGGGCCCAGCCACGTCGAGGCGACCCGCTGTACGTCGTCGAGTGTCACGGCCTGCAGGCGCTCGATGGATTGCAGGGTAAAGGTGGGGTCGCCGGCAAAGAACTCCCCGGCCGCGGCGGCGGATGCCAGGCCGTGGGTGGACCGGAGCGACCGCAGCTCGTTCATGAGCAGGCGCCGGCGCGCCTTCTCCAGTTCCTGCTCGGAGAACGCGGTTGTCGACCAGCGTTTCACCTCCCGGTGCAGGGCCCGCACCAGGTCCTCGGATCGCCGGGGCGGAAAGGTTGCCGAGATGGAAAACAGGCCGGGTTCCAGCGGGGTGTAGGACCAGGCATCGATGGTGTAGACGAGTTGTTGTTCTTCCCGGATGGACTGGTTGAGGCGGGAGCTGCGCCCTTGCCCGACAATCGACGCGAGGACGTCGAGCGCAGGCGCGTCGGGGTGGGTGAGGGGCACGGTGTGATAGGCCCAGTGCAGGCGGGAGACGCTGAAGGGACCCTTGCGGTGCGCTTTCCGCGGGGCGAGCTGGGGGGGCTCCTCCGGGAGCACGACGGGCGCGTGGGGACGCCGCTTGAAGTCCGCAAAGGCGCTGCGCACCTTCGCCTCCGCCTCGGCGGGGTCCATGGCGCCGGCCACCGCGAGTACGAGGTTGTCGGGCCGGTAGTGTTTGTGGAAATAGTCGAGGAGGTCATCCCGGGTCGCGCGGCGGAGCAGGTCTTCGTAGCCGATCACCGGGACCTGCATGGGATGCACGCGGTAGGCCGTTTCCATCAGGAGGCGATGCGCCACCCGGCGGGGATCGTCCCGCCCCATGGCCATTTCCCGCAGAACCACCTGTTTTTCCTTTTCCCACTCGCCCTGCGGAAACGCGGGGTAGGTGAGCACATCGGCCAGGACATTCAGGCCCGAGGTCCAGTGGTCGGAGGGGAGGTCGACATGAAAGACCGTCCGGTCGAGCGTGGTGTAGGCGTTCATGTCCCCGCCCGCCCCGTGAATCCGCTGCCAGATTTCGTTCGGCTCCAGGTGCTCGGTGCCCTTGAAGATCATGTGTTCCACGAGGTGTGTGAGCCCTTTGCCCAGGTGCTCCTGCTCGTGGATGGACCCGGCCCGGACCCAGGCCTGGATGGAGACGGTCGGGGCATCGTCAGTGGGCATCAACAGGACGACCATGCCGTTGTCCAGGGCCACGCGTCGGAGGCCGTCAAACCGTTGTTCCAGTGTCTGCATCAGGCTGTCACTCACGGGGCGGGACTCCTGGGCTGTCGTGAAGAGAGGCAGCAGGCCGAGAAGGGCGGTCGCCAGTCGGCTCCACAGGGCGTGCTCAAGGCCTCTCGGAGGGCGATGCCGATTCGCCGCCGGGGCGGAACGGCCGGGCAAACGCGTCGTCGAAATCATATGCATGGTCAAAGTCTTCCAGTCGATCTTCATCGGTTTTTCCCAGTACGCCTTTGTTGACGAGATTGAATACCACCGCCCCGAAATCCCGGCCCGAGCGGATGCCCCAGTGTGCCAGAACGGTGCGGGCCATGGGGCCGTATTCCTGCAGGGCGTACTCGCGCATGCCCCCCAGGAGTTCGGCGCCGCTCACATGGCGGCCGGGCCCCTCCACCGGTTTGTCCAGGCTCTTGATGGTGTGGGCCAGCACTTCGCGCACAAACGCGTAGGCCTCCCTGTGGTACCGGGGGTCTTCCTGTTCCAGCTCGCGCTGAAGGTCTTCGAATGTCTTTTTCAATTCAGGATTCGCCATTCTGTTCCGGATCTGTGACGGCGGAGAGGGCTCCGCGGTTCAAAATTTTACGGGACCTGTCCGGTTTCGGCCTGCCCGGCCGGGCTCCCGGTCCGGGCGGGCCCTTCGCGCGCGGTCCGCGCCCAGAGGCCCAGGAGCAGAAGGGCCAGGACCAGGAGCAGCGCCGCTTTTTCGTCGCGGGTCAATCCAAACCAGGCTCGCACAACGCTGTTGCCCTCGCGAGACAGGGCCTTCCATGCCGGCGTCTTCATGCGGTCAATCATAGGCCGGGGTCGTGAGCAGGTCAACCGGGGGCGCGCCCTTCTGCGGCCGGCGGAACGCCGGGGCGGACATCCGGGCTTGATTTCAGGTGACAATTTGAAAGAGTGCCCGTTTCCCATTCTTCATGACAAGAGCGCCTCCGGGCCCCAGCAGGAATCACAATTATGGCGACCTATCCGTTTTCTTCAATTGAACCCAAGTGGCAGGCGTACTGGGAGGATCACAAGACCTTCCGGGTAGCGGACCTGCCGGACGACGACCGGCCCAAATGGTACGGGCTCGATATGTTCCCGTATCCCAGCGGTTCGGGCCTGCACGTCGGGCATCCGGAAGGCTATACGGCCACCGACATCCTGTCCCGCTACAAGCGGATGAAGGGGTTCCACGTGCTCCACCCCATGGGATGGGACGCCTTCGGGCTGCCCGCGGAACAGTATGCCTTTCAGACCGGCACCCACCCGCGCATCACCACCGAGCGCAACATCGACGGCTTCCGGCGGCAGCTCAAATCTCTCGGCTTCTCCTATGATTGGGATCGCGAAGTCGCCACGACCGACCCGGACTATTTCAAATGGACGCAATGGATTTTTCTCCAGCTCTACAAACGGGGCCTGGCCTACCAGGACGAAGTGCCGGTGAACTGGTGCCCCGCGCTGGGGACGGTCCTGGCAAATGAAGAAGTCATCGACGGCAAGAGCGAGCGCGGCGGCCACCCCGTGGAGCGCAAACCCATGCGTCAGTGGATGCTGCGCATCACCGAGTATGCCGAACGCCTCCTGAGCGGGTTGGACGACCTGGACTGGCCGGACAGCATCAAGGAAATGCAGCGAAACTGGATCGGGCGCTCGGAGGGGGCGGAAGTCCGGTTCCGGGGGGCGGGGGCCGACTTTGAGGTCGAGGTGTTTACGACCCGGCCGGACACGCTGTTCGGGGCGACCTACATGGTGCTGGCGCCCGAACATCCGCTGGTGGAGGAGATTACCGGCGATGAACAGCGCGAGGCCGTGCGGGCGTATGTGCAGCAGGCGCAGCGAAAGAGCGAGCTGGAGCGCACCGAGCTGCAGAAGGAAAAGACCGGGGTGCCCACCGGCAGCTTCGCCGTAAACCCCGTCAACGGCGAGGAAATCCCCATCTGGATCGCCGACTACGTGCTGGCCACCTACGGCACCGGGGCAATCATGGCGGTGCCCGCCCACGACGAGCGCGACTACGAATTTGCCAAGACCTTCGGCCTGCCCATTCGCGAAGTGATCAGCGGGGGCGATATCTCCCGCGAGGCCCATGTGGGCGACGGCATTTTGGTCAATTCCTCCAGCGACCGGGTGTCGATCGACGGCCTGAACGTGGAGGAGGCCAAGGCGAACATCGTCGCCTACCTCGAAGACGCGGGCCTGGGCCGGGCCCGGGTGCAGTACAAGCTTCGGGACTGGTTGTTCAGCCGGCAGCGGTATTGGGGCGAGCCCTTCCCCATTCTCTTTGTCGACGACGAACCGAAGCCGGTGCCGGAGGACCGGCTCCCGGTCCGCCTCCCGGAGGTCGAGACCTACAAGCCCAGCGGCACCGGGGAGAGTCCCCTGG
>CAZCOO010000012.1:0-820 GCA_964500395.1 uncultured Verrucomicrobiota bacterium | reverse complement strand
CCCCTGGCCACCATCGAGAGCTGGGTCCGGACCGAAGACCCCGAAACCGGTGCGCCGGCCCGGCGGGAGACCAATACCATGCCCCAGTGGGCGGGCTCCTGCTGGTACTACC
Organism: uncultured Verrucomicrobiota bacterium; assembly: GCA_964500395.1. Taxonomy (GTDB): domain Bacteria; phylum Verrucomicrobiota; class Kiritimatiellia; order CAZCOO01; family CAZCOO01; genus CAZCOO01. The sequence continues at coordinate 708 of CAZCOO010000012.1, read as the reverse complement.
TGCGGTTTATCGATCCCCGTAACGATGAGCGGCTGGTCGATCCCGACAAGGAGCGCTACTGGATGCCGGTGGATCTCTACGTCGGCGGGGCCGAGCACGCCGTGCTGCACCTGCTCTACGCCCGTTTCTGGCACATGGTGCTCTACGATGCGGGCGTGGTGTCGACCCCGGAGCCCTTCCAGCGGCTCGTCAACCAGGGGATGATCCTCGGCGAAATGGAATACACGCTCTTCCGCGACCGGACCGGAAATCCGGTTTCCGCCGAACAGGTCGGGGCGGAGGACCAGCACCTGGACACCGGCGAGCCCCTGACCCCTGAATCCGTGGATGAGCGCGACACACAGAAGCAGGGTGAGTTCTTTGTCCTTCAATCCGACCCCGGGATCCGGCTCCGCGCCCGGGCGCACAAGATGAGCAAAAGCCGGGGGAATGTGATCAACCCGGATGACATTGTCCGGGAATACGGAGCGGATTCCCTGCGCCTGTACGAGATGTTCATGGGGCCGCTGGAGCAGGTGAAGCCGTGGAGCATGAAAGGGGTGGAGGGCGTTCACCGCTTTCTGAACCGTGTCTGGCGCTGGATGGTCGACGAGCGGGACGAGACCCACCCCGTCCGGGTGAGCGATGTCGAGGCTTCCCGGGAGCAGCTTCGGGTGCTCCACCGGACGATCGATAAGGTCACCGGCGATATCGAGCACCTCCGTTTCA
>CAZCOO010000011.1:0-25651 GCA_964500395.1 uncultured Verrucomicrobiota bacterium | reverse complement strand
TCCAATCCGATCAACCCGATGTCGATTTCGACGCCCTCAACGTCATGGACAACGTGAAGAGCCCGCTGGTGATGAAAGGGCTGTTTTCCGGGCGATCGGCCTCCGGGAGGGCCAGTTCGCTCCGCCAGTACGGCGGGAAGTGGGCGGAAGCGAGTGAGAGAGCCGTGATCAAGGCGCTGGAGTGGCTGAAGCGCAATCAAAAGCCGGACGGGCGCTGGGAAAAAGAAGACATCTCCATGACCGGCCTGGCCGTCTTGACCTTTCTCGCCCACGGGGAGACCCCGGGCTCCGAAAAGTATGGTGAAACGGTGGAAAAGGGGATTCGCTACCTGGTCGACAACCAGAAGCCGGGAGGGCAGTTCGGGGATCCCTCCAAACGGATTTTCCCCTATTACCACGCCATCGCGACGTATGCCATAGCCGAAGCCTACGGTCTGACCCGGATTCCGAAGCTTCGAGGAAGTATGGAAAAGGGCATCGATATCATCATTCAGGGGCAACAGGCCGGCGGGGGGTTTGACTACAACTATAAGAAAGGGGATCGCCGCGACACCTCCGTGTCCGGTTGGCAAGTGCAGGCCATGAAAGCGGCCTATCTCGCCGGAGCGGACAACGAAGGTCTCCGGGATGCCATGGCCAAGTGCATTACCGACATGGAATCTGTTTTTAATCCCGAGGTGGGATCGTTTGGCTATTCGGATCGGCAAGGGCGGAATGACGCCATGACCGGCGTCGGGACGCTCTCCATGCAGTTCCTGGGCCGGGGAAAAAGTGCGGAAGTGGACAAAGCCATACGCGCCCTGGACCAGGTTGAGTGTAAGTGGGACGATGCCACGAAAGGCGGCCTCTACGCCTGGTATTACATCACCCAGGCCAAGTTCCATCGGGGCGGGGGAACCTGGCGCTCCTGGAACAACGAGTTTGCCCGGACCCTCACCAGTGTCCAGAACGAAGACGGACATTGGGACTTCCCCTCCTATGCGAATGGAGAGCATGAGCACGGGGATCATTACGGCCCGGTGTACAGCACGACGCTCGCCGCACTGATGCTGCAGGTCTACTATCGGCACCTTCCGACCTTCAAGGAAGAGGCCGCCGAAGAGACCGAAAGCGAAACGGCCGAAGACGACGTGGTCATCGAAATTATCTGATCGCACCCGCCTTCAGGCCGCGACGTCGACCGACCTCCGTTTTTCCTTAACATCCCTCCTTCGAGTTGTTACTATATCGTTATATCTTTACGGGAGGAGTGTACCCATGCGAGAAGACGTCAAACGGAAAATCAAAGAACACATCTGGGGGCCCACCGGGTCCGTCATTCTACACATCGTGGTGATCTTCATCGCGGTGAATTTCATCACCTTTGCCGTCCGGGAAACGGCCTCGGAGGTGGAGGTGATGATGATGGAACCCGAATCCGTCGACATCGAGGAGCTGGAAGAGCTCGAGCGGGAAATCGAGGAAGTGGAACTCCCGGAAGTCGAAGTGGATGTAAACGTGGAAACGGAAGCGCCCACGCCGGATGAAATGACGGAATTCCAATCCGATCAACCCGATGTCGATTTCGACGCCCTCAACGTCATGGACAACGTAAAGAGCCCGCTGGTGATGAAAGGGCTGTTTTCCGGGCGATCGGCCTCCGGCAGGGCCAGTTCGCTTCGAGAGTACGGCGGCAAGTGGGCGGACGCCAGTCATAGAGCCGTGATCAAGGCGCTGGAGTGGCTGAAGCGCAATCAAAAGCCGGACGGCAGCTGGGGCGACAAGCAGGAGATTGCCATGACCGGGCTCGCCGTGTTGACCTTTCTCGCCCACGGGGAGACCCCGGGATCCGAAAACTATGGTGAAACCGTGGAGAAGGGGATCCGCTACCTGGTCGACAAGCAGGCGGATGATGGCCGCTTTCACAAGCGGGCCTACACCCAGGCCATTGCCGCCTACGCCATTGCAGAAGCCTATGGGCTCACCCGGATTCCGAAGCTTCGAGGAAGTATGGAAAAGGGCATCGATATCATCATTCAGGGGCAACAGGCCGGCGGGGGGTTTGACTACAACTATAAGAAAGGGGATCGCCGCGACACCTCCGTGTCCGGTTGGCAAGTGCAGGCCATGAAAGCGGCCTATCTCGCCGGAGCGGACAACGAAGGTCTCCGGGATGCCATGGCCAAGTGCATTACCGACATGGAATCTGTTTTTAATCCCGAGGTGGGATCGTTTGGCTATTCGGATCGGCAAGGGCGGAATGACGCCATGACCGGCGTCGGGACGCTCTCCATGCAGTTCCTGGGCCGGGGAAAAAGTGCGGAAGTGGACAAAGCCATACGCGCCCTGGACCAGGTTGAGTGTAAGTGGGACGATGCCACGAAAGGCGGCCTCTACGCCTGGTATTACATCACCCAGGCCAAGTTCCATCGGGGCGGGGGAACCTGGCGCTCCTGGAACAACGAGTTTGCCCGGACCCTCACCAGTGTCCAGAACGAAGACGGACATTGGGACTTCCCCTCCTATGCGAATGGAGAGCATGAGCACGGGGATCATTACGGCCCGGTGTACAGCACGACGCTCGCCGCACTGATGCTGCAGGTCTACTATCGGCACCTTCCGACCTTCAAGGAAGAGGCCGCCGAAGAGACCGAAAGCGAAACGGCCGAAGACGACGTGGTCATCGAAATTATCTGATCGCACCCGCCTTCAGGCCGCGACGTCGACCGACCTCCGTTTTTCCTTAACATCCCTCCTTCGAGTTGTTACTATATCGTTATATCTTTACGGGAGGAGTGTACCCATGCGAGAAGACGTCAAACGGAAAATCAAAGAACACATCTGGGGGCCCACCGGGTCCGTCATTCTACACATCGTGGTGATCTTCATCGCGGTGAATTTCATCACCTTTGCCGTCCGGGAAACGGCCTCGGAGGTGGAGGTGATGATGATGGAACCCGAATCCGTCGACATCGAGGAGCTGGAAGAGCTCGAGCGGGAAATCGAGGAAGTGGAACTCCCGGAAGTCGAAGTGGATGTAAACGTGGAAACGGAAGCGCCCACGCCGGATGAAATGACGGAATTCCAATCCGATCAACCCGATGTCGATTTCGACGCCCTCAACGTCATGGACAACGTGAAGAGCCCGCTGGTGATGAAAGGGCTGTTTTCCGGGCGATCGGCCTCCGGGAGGGCCAGTTCGCTCCGCCAGTACGGCGGGAAGTGGGCGGAAGCGAGTGAGAGAGCCGTGATCAAGGCGCTGGAGTGGCTGAAGCGCAATCAAAAGCCGGACGGGCGCTGGGAAAAAGAAGACATCTCCATGACCGGCCTGGCCGTCTTGACCTTTCTCGCCCACGGGGAGACCCCGGGCTCCGAAAAGTATGGTGAAACGGTGGAAAAGGGGATTCGCTACCTGGTCGACAACCAGAAGCCGGGAGGGCAGTTCGGGGATCCCTCCAAACGGATTTTCCCCTATTACCACGCCATCGCGACGTATGCCATAGCCGAAGCCTACGGTCTGACCCGGATTCCCAAACTGAGAGAGAGTATGGAGAAGGGGATCGATGTCATCATTCAGGGGCAGCAGCCCGGCGGTGGGTTTAATTACCATTACGATAACAAGGACCGTCGGGATACCTCGGTCGCGGGGTGGCAGGTACAGGCGATGAAAGCCGCCTATCTCGCCGGGGCTGAGAATGACGGTTTAAAAGACGCCATGGCAAAAGCCATCGCGGATATGGAATCCGCCTACTACCCGAAACTGGGAACCTTTGGGTACACGGATCCGCGCGGCAAAGACATGGCCATGACCGGTGTGGCGACGCTCTCGCTGCAGTTTCTCGGGCGGGGGCGCAGTCAGGAAGTTGACTCCGCGATCCAGGCGCTGGACGAAGTGGAATGCAAGTGGGACGATGCGACCAAAGGCGGGTTGTACGCGTGGTATTACATCACCCAGGCAAAATTCCACCGGGGGGGCGGGACCTGGCGCTCCTGGAACAATGAATTTGCCCGGACCATTACCACCGAGCAGGAAGAGGACGGGCATTGGAAGTTTCCCACGGAGAGCGACGGGGACACCGAGCACGGGGCGCACTATGGCCCGGTGTACAGCACCACGCTCGCCGCGCTGATGCTGCAGGTCTACTACCGGCATCTGCCGACCTTCAAAGAGGAAGCCTCGGAAGAGAGGGAGGAAGAGACCGCGGAAGATGATGTGGTCATCGAGATCATCTGATTCCCAAACCGTGTCCCGCCGGCACTCGTGAGCGGATCCGGGATTCCGGAAATGCAGCCGGGTGATTGACGCGCGCTGCCGATTCCGCTGGAATAGACGGGTATGACCAGCGGGACCCGTATTTCCATTCTCAGTGATCACGTGGCGAATAAAATCGCCGCGGGAGAGGTCGTGGAGCGCCCGGCCTCGGTCGTCAAGGAACTCCTGGAAAATGCCGTCGACGCGGGAGCGGATGACCTTTCGGTCGACATTGTAGCGGGCGGGCGGAAATTGATCGCCGTGGCGGACAACGGCAGCGGCATGAGCCGGGACGAGGCCCTGCTGAGCATTGAACGGCATGCCACGAGCAAGATTCGCGACGTCGACGACATCGAACGCGTATCCACCATGGGATTCCGGGGAGAGGCCCTGGCGGCGATTGCCGCGGTGTCGCGATTTGAACTGGTGACCCGCCGGCGGGAGGATGTCGAAGGCACCTGCATCCGCCTCAGTGGCGGAACCCTGCAGGATGTGGAAGAGGCGGGGGCTCCTGCCGGGACCCGGATCTCCGTTCGGAACCTCTTTTTCAATGTGCCGGCCCGGCGCAAATTTCTCCGGACCGACCAGACGGAAACCTCTCATGTGCGCCAGGTATTCCTGGTGCATGCGCTGGCCCATCCCGGTGTCGGCATGCGATTGCGCGTAGACGAGCGGGATGTCTACACCCTCCCGCCCGGAGACTTGTCCGAACGCATTCCGGCCCTGTACAGCCCAACGCTCATGGATTCCCTGCGGGAGGTTGCCTACCGGGACGAGTTTGTGACCCTGAGCGGGTTTGTGGGCCTGCCGGAGGTTCACCGGCCGAATCGCGCCGATCAGCACACCTTTATCAACGGGCGTCCGGCGCAAGCGCCCCTGGTGCATGCAGCGCTCTCCGAAGCCTATCAGGGAGCGTGGGCCGGCCGACGGTACCCGGTTACCTTTCTGCAGATCGAGCTGGACCCGGAAGCCGTGGACGTCAATGTGCACCCGACAAAAAAAGAAGTGCGGTTCCGGAAACCGGGTGCCGTTCGCGACGCGGTGATCGCCGGCGTGCAGGCCGCCCTCCGATCAGCGGGGGGGACGGTCGAGGGACCGCCTGAGGCGGATCGGGTGCGGCCGGCAGGGGGCGGCGCCCCGCCGGACCCGCGCCGCGAGGCCGCAGGAGCATCCCGACCCCGCCCCGGGGGAGATGCGCCGCCCCCGGCGGCCCGACAGGGCTATCCGGGCCCCCGCGCACCGGCGGGCATGAGGTGGCAGTCCGACTTGACCGGCTGGGTCCAGCAGGGGGAGCGCACGGCGACGCCGGAGGATCCGGGGGGAGATGAGGGGGGCGGGCGCAATCGCCTGCTGGGCCGGATCGCCTCTGAATTTGCGGTTTTCGATACGCCGGAGGGGATGGTTCTGCTGGATCCGAAGGCCGCCCACGAGCGGTTGATCTTCGAACGCCTGCTGAACCAGGTCCTGGCGGACGGGATCCAGAGCCAGGGTCTGCTGTCCGCGGAAACCGTGGATCTGGGCCCGCGCGAAGCCGCGCTCGTGCGGCGTCACCTGGATGCGCTGCGGGAAATGGGGGTCGGCATCGCCGAGTTTGGAGGCGATTCGTTTGTGGTGGATGCTCTTCCCTCGCTGGTCAGCGACGCCGAGCCGGGTGAATTGATCCGGGAAATTGCTGAAGGACTGCAAACCCTCGGCACGCGGTCTCTGCCCCGGACCGTGCTCCGGGAACGGATTGCCCGGGATGTGAGCGGCTCGGCCGTCCGCCATCGCGGGCCCCTGTCAGAACCGGAGCTGGAGGCCCTGTTGCAGCAACTCCGCTCTGCGGACATGCCCTACACATCCCCCCGGGGGCGGCCCACCATGATGTTGACCAGTCTCCAGGAACTCCGCAGGAAATTCGGAAAGGAGTGATCCCGGGATCGGGAGCCGGCAGGGCTTTGTACGGTGCGCATTACGCGAACGGTGCCGGCCTGCGGGGGGGGGCGGTGCGGGGGCTACGCTCCGGCGGCCGCCTGATCGGCGGGGCGTTCCGTATCCGGATTCAATTCGTCCCGGAAACTGTGATAGGCCTTCTCGTACCGGCTTCGCTGGTCCTCATTCATCTGCGCCCGGGCTTCTTTCTGAAGCTCGCGGTAGGGGGAGTGTGCGAGGCGCAGCAGGTGCCACACCCCCTGGTGCAGGTCATCCGCGCGCCGGCGGTAGTGCATGGCCGGGAGGACGCAGCGCTCCGGCGTGGTGTTGAGAAACTGGCAGAGAAAGCTCTCTTCCGCCTCCAGAAACGATTGGTGCTGCATCATGGAGTGGATGGACTGGACGTTGTGGGAAATGAGGCGGAGAAAATGGAGAAACTCCTGTTCCCGCCCGCTTACGACATCGGCCTGCGTGGCAAAAAAGGCGTGCTTTTCGGCCGTTTTCAACAGGGACAGCACCTGCTCGGCGTGAGCGATGCGTTCCTGGATATCAAAGCCTTCGATCTGCATGTACAGGAGTTCCACCGCCCGCTCGAAGTGCGCATCGCGGCGGGCGAGGTGAACCGGCTTATTTAAATTGAAATGGACGGAGCTCATCTGCTATCAGGGCGTACATAACACACGATGAACCCCCGTGACAACCACGCGTGCCGGCTCCGCCGGTTTTGTGGCGGGTCCGGCGGGCCGCGTGAGCCGGGGCTGTGGATCCCGGGGTTCCCTTTCAGGAGAAGAAATCCATGAAAGTCGACAGACATCACCTCTGTAGAAGTATTTGGAAGACCGTTCTGGTCCTGTTGATCTCCGGGTTGATTCCGGGTGCGGGCCTGGCGGAACAGGACGAGGACGCCCCGGATGGAAGACGTTTTTTCCTCCTGGCGGTTACGGGGCTCGAAGATGAGGATCTCATCGAATCCATCCGGGAGTATGTGCAGCAGCAGATGGCCAGCCGGGTTCGCGTGGTCCGGCCGGATCTCCCGGTCGACGAGACGCTCCAGACGGCAGCGGATGCCGCCCGGGAGCTGGTCACGGATGATGTCCTCGCCCTGGCGGTCCTGGTGGCCGGGACCGGCGAGGAGGATCACGGGATTTTGCGGTATGAAGATAATCTCGGCGTAATCAACGCCGGGGCCCTCGGGGACGGGGACCCGGACGCCGAGACCTATGAGCGCCGCTTGGAGCGGGCCGTGCTGCGCACCTACGGATTTCTGATGGGGCTCACCTACAATCCGGATCCGTTCTCTGTCATGCGCCCCTACAAGACCCTGGAGCAACTGGACAAGCTGGGACGGAATTTCAGCCCTCCCACCACCCGGAAACTGCAGGAACTGGTTCGCGACCGCGGCGGTGAGATCGTGGACAGCCCGTATCGAATGATCCCCAAGCCCTGAAGGTCCCCTTGTATGCTTGATATCCGATTTATTCGCCGAAACCCCGATGTCGTAAAAACCGCCCTGGAGCAGCGCGGAATCGAACTCGACCTGGAGCCGCTGCTTGCCCTCGACGAAGAGCGCCGGCAGGCCATCCAGCGCGGGGAGGACCTCAAAAACAAGCGCAACACGGTCTCCAAAGAGCTCGGCCGGTTGAAAAAGGCCGGCGAGGATATCACTCCGCAGAAAGAGGAAATGCGCCTCGTAGGGCGAGAGATCGCAGAGCTTGATGATCGGATCCGCCAGGTGGAAGCGGATCTGCATGACAGCTTGCTGCGGATCCCCAATATTCCCCAGGAGGGCGTGCCGGTGGGGCAGACGGACGAGGACAACGTCACCCTCCGGACGGAGGGCGCCCCGCCGTCATTTGATTTTGATCCGAAACCGCACTGGGACCTCGGCGAGAGCCTGCGCCTGTGGGAACCGGAGCGGTCGACGCGTTTGGCGGGATCCGGCTTCCCCTTTTTGCGGGGGGAGGGCGCCCGCCTGGAGCGCGCCCTGATACAATTCATGCTCGATGTCCACACCCGCGAGCACGGGTATACCGAGGTCGCCCCCCCGTTTCTGTGCAACACCGAGGCCATGACCGGTACGGGGCAGTTGCCCAAAATGGCCGACGATATGTACCGCATGCCGGACGACAGTCTCTACCTCATCCCGACCGCCGAGGTTCCCGTCACCAATCTGTACCGCGAGGAGATTATCGAGGACCCGCTCCCTGTCTCCCTGGTCGCCTACTCGCCCTGTTTCCGGCGCGAAGCCGGGGCCGCCGGTCGAGACACCCGGGGACTGATCCGGGTCCACCAGTTCAGCAAGGTCGAGATGGTGAAGTTTGTGGAGCCGGACCAATCCGATGCAGCCCTGGACCACTTGGTGCAGGATGCGGAGGATATCCTCCAGCGGCTCGGCCTGCACTACCGGGTGCGGGCGCTCTGCACCGGAGACCTCAGCTTTGCCGCGGCCCGGTGCTATGATATCGAACTCTGGGCGCCGGGGTACGAAGACTGGCTCGAGGTCTCCTCCTGCAGCAATTTCGGGGACTTCCAGGCCCGCCGGGCGGGGATTCGCTACCGCACGGCCGATCGCAAGACGGCGTTTGTCCATACCCTGAACGGATCGGGGGTGGCGTTGCCCCGCCTGATGATTGCCCTCCTCGAGAGCGGCCAGCGGGCCGACGGCTCTATCGAGTTGCCCCCGGTGCTGGCGGATTACCTCGGCGGCCGGACCCGGATTGACCCGCCCGCCCCGGCATGATTCGGCGCCTCCGCAGCTTTTTCGAGGACCTGCCTGCTGCGGAAAGAGAGGGTCCGTGGATCGTGGCCTGTTCCGGCGGGGCGGATTCCGTGTGTCTGGCGCTGGCCCTCGCGGACGCATTTCCGGAGTCGCCCGACCGGTTTGTCATGTGCCACGTACACCACGGCATTCGGGGGGCCGAGGCCGATGAGGATGCGGCATTCGTGCAGGCGCTGGCAGAACGCATCCGCCGGCGTTTTCTCCCGGTCCGGGCCTCCGTTCCCGAGCGTCAGGCGGATACGGGAGATTCCCTCGAGATGGCGGCGCGCGCGGTTCGCCTGGAGGCCTTGCGGGCGGCCGCGCGGGATGCCGGTGCCCGCGGGGTCTTGACGGGGCATACCCGGGATGACCAGGCCGAGACGGTGTTGCTGCGCCTGATTGCGGGCGCGGGATCGGACGGATTGTGCGGCATGAAGCCCGTTCACCGCATGTACGGTCTGCTGTGGGGCAAACCTCTTCTTTCCACGAGCCGACAGGGGGTCGAGGCGTTCCTGGAGGCGCGCGGGGAGTGTTGGCGCGAGGATGCGTCCAACCGCGATACCGGGATTCCCCGGAATTTTATCCGCCATGATGTGTTGCCGGGCATCCGGGATCGCCTCAATCCCAATGTGGCGGAGTCGATCTGCCGCAGCGCCGCCAGCCTGCGGGATGATGTAGAATCACTGCATGAATTGGCGGACGAGGCGTGTCGCTCGCGGGAACGGGGACGGGCGGGGCGGGACCTCGATGCAGCCGGCTGGGGGTTGCTGCCCTCGGGCCTGCGCCGGGGAATCCTGCTGCAGTGGCTCATTCGACGGGGCCTGCCGCCCCGGGACATTCGCGCCGGGCTTCTCAGGCAGATAGACGAGGCGGCTCTCCGCGGGGAAGGGAACACCTGCTTTTCCCTCCGCGGAGCGGACGTCATTGTAGAATACGGACGGGTGCGTGTGCGGGAGGCCTCCCCCGGCTACCCGGGGCCGATGTATGATGCTGTACCGGTCGCGGAAGGGGGCTGGACCCGAGGTCTCGGAGACGGCTGGGCTCTGTATGTGGCGGCCGACCGTCCGCGAACGCCGATCGGCCGCGCGCCGGGGACATTTCCGGCGTCGGCCTGCCTGTCCCGCACAGCCCTGTCCGCGAAGGAGCTGCGGGTGCGCACGTGGCGGCCGGGGGACCGCTTCGCCCCGGTGGGCAGCGGGTCCCGTAAGCTTCAGGACATCTGGACCGACTGCAAAGTGCCGCGGGCCCTCCGGGAGCGCATTCCGCTGCTGCTGTGCGGGGAGACGATTGTCTGGATCCCGGGCTATGCGGTGTCGCGAGACGCCGTACTTGAACCGGGAAGCCGGTCCTGTCTCTACGTCGAATGCCGGGATCAAGGCAGGCACTCTTCCCCGTTGCAATGGGGGGCGGGCAGTGGTAGTTTGTGACGCTTATTTAACCCAACCCGACAAAATTTTATGAGTGAAAAACCGGAAAAACCTCAACGCGAAAGCGGCTCGGGCAGCGGCAACCGGTTCCCGATGCGCGGTCTCGCCCTCTGGCTTCTCGTTCTGGCCCTGTCCCTCACGCTGTACCAGATGCTGGTCCAGGACAGCCAGGAGTACGAGAAAATCGCCTACAGTCCCGATTTTGTTGAACTGGTCGAGCAGGGCAAAGTGCGGAGCTGCGTGATCGTCAACGAAATCTCGGGCCGCCAGTATATCAAGGGCGAGCTCGTGGAACTGGACGAGACATCGTCGAAGCCCCGCGCCTTCAAAGTCGACGTTATGTTTACGGATGACCTGCCGGCCATGCTGCGGGAAAACGACGTTAAATTCCGATACGAGTCGCAGAACCCGTACCTCTGGCAGATCCTGTCGGGGGCGATTCCCTTCATCATCGTCCTGGGCCTGCTCTACTTCCTCTTTATCCGGCAGATGCGCAATGCGGGAAAGGGCGCCATGAGCTTCGGCAAGAGCCGGGCCAAACTTCTCACGCGCGATAAGAACAAGGTTACGTTCAAAGATGTCGCGGGGGTGGACGAGGCCCGGGAAGAGACGCAGGAAATCATAGAATTTCTCAGCGACCCCAAAAAGTTCCAGCGCCTGGGAGGCCGCATCCCGAAGGGGGTGTTGCTCGTCGGCCCACCCGGCACCGGCAAGACGCTCCTGGCCAAAGCGATCGCGGGCGAGGCGGAGGTTCCGTTTTTCAGCATCAGCGGGTCTGACTTTGTAGAGATGTTCGTCGGCGTCGGGGCCTCGCGGGTGCGCGACATGTTTGAGCAGGGCAAAAAGAACGCCCCCTGCATCATCTTTATCGATGAAATTGACGCCGTGGGGCGCAGCCGGTTCAGCGGGATCGGCGGCGGACACGACGAGCGGGAGCAAACCCTGAATGCCCTCCTGGTGGAAATGGACGGGTTCGAAACCCAGGAAGGGGTCATCATTATCGCCGCTACCAACCGGCCCGATGTCCTCGATCCGGCCCTGCTCCGCCCGGGACGCTTTGACCGGCAGATCACGGTGGATCTTCCGCCGTTGGAGGGGCGGGAGCGCATCCTGCGGATCCACGCGAAGAATACCAAGCTGGCCGATTCGGTGGATTTCCGGCGCATCGCCCGCGGTACCCCCGGCTTCAGCGGAGCCGACCTGGCCAACATGATGAATGAGGCGGCTCTCCTGGCGGCCCGCCGCAATGCAGAAGCCGTGGAAATGCAGGATGTTGAAGAGGCGCGGGACAAGGTTCGCTTCGGCAGTGAACGGCGCAGCCGGATGCTCGACGAGAGCGAGAAGAAGCTCACCGCCTACCACGAAGCGGGCCACGCCATCGTCATGGAAGTGCTGGAGCACGCCGAGCCGGTTCACAAGGTGACGATCATTCCCCGCGGCCAGTCCCTGGGCTCCACCATGCAGCTTCCGGAAAAGGATCGCTACACGGAAAGCCACCAGAAGCTCAACGACATGCTGGTGTCCTTTATGGGCGGACGGGCGGCGGAGCAGATTGTGTTCGGAGATGTGACCACCGGCGCGGCCAACGACTTGAAGCAATCCACCCGACTCGCCCGGATGATGGTGTGTGAGTGGGGCATGAGCGCCGAGTTGGGCCCCCAGACATTCGGCGCCCGGGAGGAGCATCTCTTCCTCGGCCGCGAGGTGGCAAAGAACAGCGACTACAGCGAGGAGACCGCCCGCCGCATCGACGAGGAAGTCAGCGGGATCCTCCACGGCAGCTACGACCGCGCACTGGAGATTCTCACGACCCATCGCGAGCAACTAGATACCATGGCCCAGCTCCTGCTGGAGCGCGAAACCCTCGACGGGCGGGACGTGTCGGAAATCATCAAATACGGACGGCTGCTCGATGAAGTGGAGCGGGCCGAGCAGGATCCGGTCCCATCGGATTCCGACGAAGGCTCCGGGTCGGAAGAAACGCCGGGCGAAGAGGATTCCCCCGAACCTGACGAGGTGCGAGTCAAGCCTGCCACGAATCCGATCGACTCCGCCGAACCCGGTCCCTCCGTTGCCTGAGCGATGGAGCGATGCGCCGACCCAAGACCCTGGAGATGCCGGGACCGTACGATTCCCTGGGGCCCGCAAACCCTCGTGATGGGAATTCTGAACTGCACGCCCGATTCCTTTTCCGACGGGGGCCAATGGCGGCGGGAGGATGATCTCCGCCGCCGAATTGATGAAATCGCCGAAGAGGGGGCGGATATCCTCGATATCGGAGGGGAGTCGACCAGGCCCGGGGCCGAGCCCGTCTCCTTCGAAGAAGAACGCGCACGGGTGGAGCCGGCGCTGCAGCAGGCGGCTGAACGGTTTCCGGGTCCGATCTCGATCGATACGGCAAAGGCCGCCATCGCCCGTCACGCCCTCTCTCTCGGCGCGCACATTGTCAATGACGTGACCGCCGGCCGCGGGGACCCCGAGATGATGGAAACGGTGCGGGAATTCGGCGCGGGCGCCATCCTGATGCACATGCGGGGCGAGCCTCGCACCATGCAGGACGATCCGTGCTACGGAGAGGTCGTCGACGAGATCCGGCAATTCCTGGCGGCCCGGTGCCGGGCCTGGGAGTCGGCCGGGGTCGGAAGCGCCCACCTCGCCGTCGATCCGGGTATCGGGTTTGGCAAACGGCTGCCGCACAACCTCGACATTCTCCGGGCCTCGGGGAGGTTTGGTTTTGAACGATACCCGGTGGTGATCGGTCTATCACGGAAACGGTTTCTGGGGGAGATCACGGGCCGGGGGGTCGAGGAACGCGTGGCGGCGGGGCTCTCCGCGACGGCCCTCGCCGTGTGGCACGGAGCGGCGGTGATCCGGACACACGACGTTAAGAAAACTTGCGATGCAGTGCGCGTCGCGGATAGGATGAGACGCGCGAAATGAGAATGAATCAATGACGTGGTTGAACCAGATACCGTTTCCGGAACTCAGTGCGATCCTGGAAATCCTGGTTCTCTCGGTCCTTTTCTACTACGTAATCCTGTTTTTCCGGGGAACGAGAGGCGCTTCGGTCCTGTCCGGGTTCGTCCTGCTGCTGCTGGGGTTGATTGTCCTGACCCAGTTCCTGCATCTCAATACCCTCAATTGGATCCTGCAGCGCTTTTCCGGGTTGGTGGCCATCGCCTTTGTCATCATTTTTCAACCGGAAATCCGGCGCGCGCTGGCGGCCCTGGGCCGGCAGCATGTGTTCTCCGGCACCGGGCGCGAACGCAGCATGATCGACCAGGTCGTGCGCGCGGTGACCCATCTGTCCGAGAGGAAAATCGGGGGCCTCATTGCCATCGAACGGGAAATCGGTACGCGCACCATCCAGAATACGGGAACCGCGCTGGACAGCGTGGTCTCGGCCGAGCTTCTGTCCACGATCTTTTATCCGCACACGCCGCTGCACGATGGCGGGGTGGTGATTCGGGAAAACCGGATCCTGGCGGCGGGCTGTCTCTTCCCCCTGTCGCAGCGGGAGGAGTTGAGTAAATCGCTGGGCACCCGGCACCGGGCCGCGATCGGAATCACGGAAGAGACCGATGCTTTGGTCATCGTCGTATCCGAAGAGACCGGAGCAATCTCCGTTGCGCTGAAGGGGCGGCTCAGCCGCGGCTTGGATGGAGGCCGGTTGCGGCGCCTGCTTTCCACCGTCCTCATCAGTCGGAAACCCGCGGAGAAAAGGTTGACCACCGTGCAGGAACAGTTGGACCTCACGCCCGGCGGGATTGCCAAAACCGAAGAGTCGGCCACAAAGGAGGAGTCCTGAGATGACGGACGATGTTCATCCGGATGCCTCCCGGCGCAACAAGCCGTTTAAGGCCGTCGCCCTGAAAGCCGCCGCCCTGGCCCTGGGGGTGGCGACGTGGTACGGCATTCATAATTCCATCAATTTTGAAAGCGAGGTTCAGAACGTCGATATCACGGCTCTGTTGAGCGAGGGCTGGACCGTTCTGGAGCGCTCCACGGAGACGGTGGATGTCCGCTTTCGGGGGTCGCAGGATGACATCCGGTTTTTGAAGCCGGAAAATGTTCAGATCATTGTCGATCTCCGGGGACGGGAAAAGAGAGGCACCGTCAGGGTGGATCTGCAGACGGAAAATGTGCGCGGGCCGGGCGGGGCCCGGCCGATTCACCTGCGGCCCGACTCCATCCAGCTGACGCTCGACCGCGAAGATGAAAAACTCGTGCCGGTGAAATTCCGCACCATCGGGGAGCCGGCGGCGGGGGTGGACGTGGATACGATTACCTGCAAGCCGGCGGCCGTTCGGATTACCGGGCCGGAGCAGCGGCTCCAGGAAATCGAGCGGGTTTTGACTGTTCCCATAAACCTCACGGACCGGCGGCGCTCGTTTGAAACGCGCCTGGCGATCTCGGAGGAAGGCCTGGAGCGTATTTCCAGGATCCAGCCGTCCAGAGTGTCTGCGGATGTGACGCTGGTGGAACGGTCTTCGGAGAGGACGATCGATGCGGTGGCCGTGGCGGTCCTGACCCGGCCCGGCCCGGCTTTGCCGGCTGCGCTCGATCCCCGGGAAGTCGATGTGACCATCCGCGGGCACGACTCGGATCTGGAGGAAGTCCGCCTCTCGGATGTAATTGTCTACGTGGACGCCACAGCCCTGGAAGGGGTTGGCGAGTATGAGCTGCCGCTTCGGGTGAACGTCCCCGACCCGGTGGATGTTGTGAACATCGATCCCGCCCGCGCCACGTTAACCCTGGAAACCCCCTGATCCGGAAGTAATCTCGTTATGAAATGGACCCTACAAGACTTGTCGTGCCTCATCGTGACCCTCCTGCTCGGATGGGTTGTGTCCGGGATGGCGCAATCCGTTGACCTGCAGAAACCGGGGGAGGAGGGGGCCGCCCGGACGGGGATTGAACTCCCCGCCGAAGACGAAGAACTCATGGTGGATGAGGAGGCCCCTCCGCCGCAGCCGGTGGAGCCGGCCGAGGATGACCCGCGCGGGGCTGCGGAAAGAGAGGAAGATCCCCGCCTCGAGCAGGGCCGGGAGCTGATGTCGAATAAGCAGTATGAGGAGGCCATTGAGCTCTACAAAGCCGTCCTGCGGGATGATCCCGAGAATCGCCAGGCGGCGTTTAATCTCAGCACGGCCTACATCCAGGTCAAACGACATGACGCGGCCATGCGGATCCTGCAGCTCCTGCACAGGCAGAACCCCAACGACTATTTTATCAAAAACAACCTGGCCTGGTTGTATGCGACGGCGCCCGACCTCGCCCTGCGGGACGGGGAAAAGGCGATACGGCTGGCGCAGGAGGCCCTCCTGCTGCAGCCCAACGACTACCATGTATGGTCGACTCTTTCCGAGGCGCATTATGTGCGCGGGAATTATGAGAAAGCCTTTCGGGCGGCCGAAGCCGCGCTTCAACTCGGGCGGCAACGGGATGCCTCCCCCGCCAATATCCGGGCGTATATCAATCAGTACCGAAAGAGCAGGAAGGCAAAGGAAGCGATTTCGCTGATTGACTGAGGACGCCGGCGGTCAGGCCTGTGGAGGGTCGGGGAAACGGCCGCTCATGGCGTTGCGGATGAGGTCCTGGGTGTCGGGCGGAAAGTCACTGCGCAGCATCCAGGAGAGAAAGCCGGGGTCTTCGCGAACCAGGGTCTTGAGGCTCTGCCCCTTATTCTTGCCGAAGTTGATCAGGATGTCTCCATTTGCCCACCGCAGCTTGCCGCTTCGATCCACCCAGTCGGGCTTGCGGGTATCACAGAGCTCGTGCAGACCGTCGACGCTGCGGGGCAAGTCGCCGTAGCGTTCGAGCTGACCGTCGAGTACACGGATGGTGGCGTCGACATCCCCCATGGCGCCATGCGCATCCAGATGAAATTCTCCGCAATAGAACTTCAGCGCGGCGGACAGGTCCCTGGGCTCCTTTATATGGAAGATCCGCTGGGCGTCGACGACCCGGGCCTCGCGCAGATCCAGGGGGGAGCCCGCCCGATTGCACTCCATTTCCAGGAGGGGTATGTCAAACCGGAGGATGTTGAAGCCGGCCAGATCGACGTCGGTGAAGAGTTCCCGCACCCGTTCCGCCACCTCGGAAAACGGGGGGCAGTGTTCGACATCCTCGTCCGTGATGCCGTGAACCTCGCTCGATTCTCTGGGGATGGGCATGCCGGGATGGACGCGGAAGGAAAACGCCTCCCGTTGATGCCGGGGCAGAATCCGGACAATCCCCAGATCGATGATGCGATCGGTCTTCACATTGATGCCGGTGGATTCGATATCGAAAAAGACCAGCGGTCGGTCAATCTGCAGGCGGGCCAGGGGTGTTGAAGGCGTGGACATAGGTCAGGCAATCCCGATCGGGCCGAGGTCGTGTTCGGCGATGGAGAGGGCGACAGGGGCGGGCAGCGCCGTGCGCAGTTGATCGGCAAAGTGCGGGAGGAACCCGCGTTCGGATTGGGCGTGTTCGCAGAGGATCACGGCGATCCCCCGCTGAACCGCATCGAGAATATCGTGGTGGCGCATTTCCCCGGTGACATACAGGTCCGCCGCGTGATTCCGAAGCAGCGAGGCGCCGGCCCCCGGGCAGAGGGCGATGTGCTCGATGGTGCGTTCGCGTTGCGGCCGGGCAATGCGAAGACGGGAAAGACCCAGGTGGGCCTTCAGACGGCGCACGATCGTGTGCAGCCCGACCGGCCGCTTGAGGGATACGGAGCGGCCCATTCCCGCCTCGGGTCCGAAGCGCTCGTCCAGGGGAGCGGGGAGGGGCTCCAATGGCCGGCAGAACCCGTTGCCCACGCCTTCCGCCAGCCAGTCGGACAGGCCTCCGGGCACGGCGTCGAGAGCCGTGTGGGGGCAGTAGACAGCGATGTTGCGGCGCGCGGCCCGCAGGAGCGATTCGCTCTTGGGGTCGCTTCGATCCAGCCGGGTGAGGGGGGCAAAAATGACGGGGTGGTAGGCCACCACGAGATCGGCCCGGCGGTGGAGGGCTTCGGACAGGACCGCGGGTGTGAGATCGAGCGTGAGGAGGATTCGACGGATCCGGGCCGGCTTGGATTGATCCAGCAGGAGGCCCGTATTGTCCCATTCGGCGGCGAGGTCCGGGGGGGCGACCTGCTCCACGGCCTTGATCACTGTATTCAGGGAGGGCGCGCGCTCTTGTTTCGTCATAGGGGGGTGCCCTCCAGGCGCACGGCCTTTTCCGTCGGCCAGGTGACGTGGTGAAGGTCGGAGGACAGCCGGGCTTCGCCGTCCCGCACTTCGATCGACAGGGCCGTGTCCGGGTGCCGCGACTTCAGGATGTTGGCCAGGCACAGGATGCGTTCGAGTCCGTCGCCTCGTCCGAAATTCCAGACTTCGTCGGGTTGTGCCGCCCGGGATCCGTCGTAGATGGATTCATTCGGGAGGGCGGCGAGCCGCTCGATCACTTCGGCATCCGACAAGTCTTCCGCGGCTTCAATGGAAACCGGATTCCGTTCGACGGCGGCCTTGAGGAAGGGAGCGGGATGCGTCTCCGCCAGGTCCCGGTAGGCGTAAAAGGCGAGATCGGCAACAGGGGTCGCGTGCCGGTTTTCCCGCAGCCAGGTCAGCACATCGTCGCGGTCCATTTCGGGGGTCAGCGCAATCGGGGGGATGTCCCGGTGGCCCAGGCTCGTGTCCGCGTCCGGGAACCGGGGGGTCACGGTGATGAAGTCCCGCAAATCGGCGAGGACATCCCGAGACCGGGCATTGTAGCAATCAAACTGTTTCATCAAGTCGGCGCGGTCGCGTTCGTTGTCGAGGTCGATCTCCCGTTCCCGGAAAAGGTCATCGAACTTGTTCAGGGGCATGCGGTCGGGAAGGGGCTCGCTGTAGAATTCGTACTCATCGATATCGGCGAGTAACTTTTCGCGGGTTTCGTCGCTGACGCGGTAAGGGCTGCCGTGTTCATAGGCGTAGACTTTTTCCGCCGCGATGTATCGGGGCTTTCCGTGGTAGTTGTGCTCGATTTGAAAGCATTTCTGGAGTTGGCTGTGCTGCCGGAGGAAATTGGCCAGGATCTCCGAGGTTACGGAGGTCTGCAGGTAGTCCCGCAATTGATGTTTAAACCGTCCGTACTGGGAGGGATCCATGGTGGCCCGGTCGGACAGGACATGGACGCAGCCGGTATTGTCGGCCACAATGGTGACCTGCTCGTTTCGCAGGGCTCTCTGCGCTTTGTAAGAGAGTTCGGTCCCGTTGAACCACATGGTCTTGGTCACGATCCGGCGGTTATTGGTCAGGATGCCGTCCCGCACATCGATAAAATTCTGGGAGTGAAGCGGGGTGGCCATGAGGAAGATATCTTCGAGGGGGATTCGGCACACGACAAAGGCCGCGGCGGCATAGAGCGTGGCCAGGGAGACGCACTCGCCGGCGCCGTCGGAGTAGCCGTCGCGGTAGCGGAACGCGTCCATGGCCTCGAGGGTTTCCGTCTTCCAGTAGGGAATGACATCGGTCGTGTACTTGTCCAAGCCGAAATGGCGCCGGATATCGATATCGAAATAATACTGGTCCCCGGTGTACCCGAAGAGCGCATTGCTCTCCGCCAGTTGCTCGGGCGAGATCCAGGGGCGGAAGCGCTCGATTTCCCGGTCTTTGGTGGTAAGCCCCCAGGTCTCCAGGTCGAGATTGAATTCGTAGTGGTCCATGATGAACTGCTTCAGGCGCATAACCCGGCGATAGGGAGTCTTGCGCTCGATATTCCGGAAGAACCGGTCGTTGCGCCATTCCCAGAGCTTGGGGGACATGATGTTGGCCAGCACCAGGCCGTACAGGAGCTCGGGGAAAATAAAGATTTCCATGTCGGACAGGGTGATCGCAGAGGAGTATTTCTCGATCTGATCGTCCTGCAGCGGTTGGGGAGCGGATGCTTGGTTCATGCGGACTGTCTCTCGGGCGCGGTAGGTTGTGCGGTCGATTTCCAGATTGTCGTTTGAATCGGCAAATCCTTTCACAATTTGCGGTCCTCATGCTACCATTCCATCTCGCGCCAATCAAATCGGTTTGCCGCGGCCCGCGGTGCGCATGCGTCTCATGAGATCACGATGAGTGGAGTACGGCTGCCTGTGACGGACGATCAGAAACCCCCGGACGAAGAGATTGCGGATCGAGACCGGATCCTGGAGCTGAACTTTGTTCCCACCTGGGCGAGGGAAGCACCCGGCCGCAACCCCTATGTGGGGGACCGGCCCCGTCCGGATCGGCGGGAGGATCGCGGACCGCGCCGGGACCGGGGGCCGCGCCGCCGCCCACCCGGGGCGAAGGGGCGCCGGGACCAGGAGCGCCGGAAGCAACCGGCGGAGCGGCGTCCGCGCGGTCCGTACTATCCACACAAGCTTCGGGTATCCTTTGTCCCCGACCGCAAGGCCCTGGGGCAACTCGCCCATAAAATCCGGGCCACGCAGAAGGCGTACTCCTTGTGGAGTCTGGGCTCCCTGATGCTGTCCCGGCCTGAATTTATCCAGATAAAGCTGGAAAGCCTGCCCACAGGGGAGAAGGCGCAGGCCGAGCCGATGTTCCAGACAAAGCCCGACGGGGCCATTTTCCTCGATCGGGACTCCGCACGGGCTCACCTGGTCCGGCATTGTCTGAGCGAGGTCTTCGAGCGGGAAGAGGTCGAGGCGGAGCCGCCGCAGGGGCACTTTGTCTGCGTGGCCCGCTGTACGCGGACGGGGGCGCTCCTGGGACCGCCCAATCATCATGACTACAAGGACTCGATCCAGGAAGTCTGGCGGACCCGCCTTCCGCATCTGACCTATGAGGAGGTCCTGGCCGGGGTCGAGACCGTACACGAGGACGCCATGATCGAGCAATGGAAGCAGGAGGCCGCCACCCAGGTTCGATACCGGCGGAAGGACCGGGAAGGAAATGCGGTCGGGGATCCGATGAAGTGGATCGATGCGGAGAGTGCGTTTCTCAGAGACCACGCGGATTCCATGATTCGGGAGACGTCGCGCGCCATCGTTCCCTCCAGGGTTATTGAGCAGAGCGAAATCGGGTTTTTGCGCAAGCGGGTCGAGGACCAATGGGGCCGGGAGTCCACGAGACCGCACACCCTGGTGCGGGCCCTGCGTCCGGCCTTGAAGCACATGGGGATGCACTTTTTCCGGGCGGACAAACGCGAGCAGTTTGTCACCGCGATCCCGCCCCATCCCATCCCGCCGGATAAGGCGGTGGAAAAAATCCGGCGGACGCTGGAATTCCTGGAGGCTCACCCGGGATGCAGCCGGCAGGATCTGCTGAAAAACCTGGCCGGGGAGAGCGCCACGGAAACGGAGACCCGGGAGGTGCTCCAGCCGCTCCACTGGCTGGTGGAGCGGGGCCACGTCATCGAATTTTACAATGACACCCTCGCCGTCCCGGCCCGGGCCCGCTAGGGCGCAATCGGCGTCCTCAGGCGCGGCCGGTATTCGATCGATACCGGGAGCGGGGTCGGCATCCGCCACCATCCGGCATGTGCGGAGAAGCGCGCAGGCCGTCTGCGCGGCGAGGGTCAGAGGCCGCGTTCGACGAGTTCCTCAACCCAGCGGGCTTCCCGGCGGAGGCCGTCGACGACGCGCACAGCGGGGTTGTAGCCGAGCTGATCCCGGATTTTCCCGATATCCGCCGAGGTGTGGCGCTGGTCTCCCGGTCGCGCGGGGTGGCGTTCGATGCGGGCGTTCCTGCCCGTGATGTCTTCCAGGAGTTCGATGGTCTTGTTCAGGGTGACGATCTCGCCTCCGCCGACGTTGTACACCTCTCCGAGCGCGGTGTCCCGCTTTTCGAACGCCAGCAGTGTCGCATCGACGCAATCGCTGACGAAGGTGTTGCTCCGGCTCTGCTCGCCATCGCCGTAGACGGGGAAGGGCCGGTCTTCCAGGAGGGCCCGGGTCAGGATGTGATAGGCCATATCGGGGCGCTGCCCGGGGCCGTAGACGGAGAAATACCGCAGAATGGTGATGGGGAGGCCAAAATTGGCCTCGAATGCCCGGCAGAGATTTTCCGCGGCGAGTTTGGTGATGCCGTACGGCGAACTCGGGCGCAACGGCGAATCCTCGGGGCCGGTTGCTTCCCGTCCGTATACGCTGGAGGTCGAAATCTGAATAAACTGGGCGATCCCGGCATCCCGGGCGGCCTCGAGCAGGCGGAGGGTGCCGAGCTGGTTGCAGGAACTGTAGAGGGTGAAGTCGCTCCAACTGCGCATCAGGCCTGCCATGGCGGCCTCATGGAAAATGACATCGCAGGGCCCCACCAGCCCCGCGAGGTCGGCCTCGCGGAGATCGGCCTCGTGAAAGGTGAAGGAGTCATGATCACGCAGAATCGCGAGGTTGCGCTCTTTGATCGGCCTCGGGTAGTAGGGGATGAACGCGTCGACGCCGATGACCGCGTGACCGCGATTCAACAGGGCTTCCGCCAGGTGAGATCCAATGAAGCCGGCGCAGCCGGTAACCAAGCAAGTACTCATAGAGTGACGTGTCTCCTCTCGTGCGGGCAGTAAACCCAAGGGCGACGGGGGGAACAAGGAAAAACAAAAAGCTAACAGGCATGCGCTGGTCAGCGACCGGGGCAGGTGGTAGGGTCGCCCTGTTTTGAACGTTCCCCCTCTTGTCTCGAGCCGGTATATGAAAATCCGTTTTACACTGATAAGCGCCCTGTGGCTGGTTTCATGTGGAGGGCTGCTCACCTCCGCCCGTGCGGAGCCGAGACCGCGGACGGAGCCGGCGGTGCAGGTGTTTGAAGCGCCGGACCGGGCCCGGGAGGCGGGGGAACATCTTCGCATCGCGACCTACAACCTGGAGAACTACTCCGATGGAATCGGAGACGGGCCCCGCCGGACCCCGGAGAGGCTGGCCGGACAGACGAAGGGGGCTGCGCGCATCATCGATCGCATGGCCCCGGACATCCTGATGCTGCAGGAGATTGAGAATCCGTCGGTGCTCCGCATGCTCGCCGGGGCCTGTGACACTCCCTTTGCGAACGGGTATATCACCTCTCTGGAAAGCCCGTATGGGGAGGTGAAGTTAAACCTGGCCCTGCTGAGCCGGCTCGAGCCGCTCGAGGTGATGGAAATCGATTTCGGCCCCCTGACCAGCCGCAACCGTCCCCCCCGCGGAGCCCTGCGGGCCCGCTTTGCCCTCGGGGACCGCCGGCAGCTCCTGATCTATGGCGTGCATCTGAAATCGAACTGGGGCGATCGGGAGCGGAACATCGAAAAGCGACGGGCGGGCTTGTACTGGGTTGTCCGGGATCTGGAGGCGGTGCGCGATCGCCATCCCGGGATCCGGTGGGAAGTGCTTGTGGCGGGGGATATGAATGTCGACCCGCAATCGCCGGATTTTCGCGACGACCGGAGCCTGGACGCATTGACCGGTATGGAGGATCTGTGGGCGGGCGTCCCCCCCTCCGCCCGGGTGACGCTGCCCACCCGCCGGGGGGATCCGGAACGGCTTTTTCCGCCGGTTGTGTTTGACCGCCTGTTTGCCAACCGGGGGCTGGTGATGCCCCCCTGGCGTGCCCGGGAGCCGAGCGTGATCCGGGCGGGGGTCAATACATCCAATATCCATGCGGTCCCGGGCGAGGACGGGCATATCTCGGATCACTACCCTGTGTATATTGACCTGGTGCCGTGAGCGACAGGGGCGGGGCATCACCCCTTGCCGGTTTGTCCGCGATCCGCATATACGTCGAATTGGATGTCGGGAAAGATGGGGTCCAGGGTTTCGAGCGCACTCACGGTCTCCTCGTCCATGGGCGCGACACCTTCCGCCATATCGCAGAGGGTATGAAACCGTGCGAGGTGATCGTGGATGCGGGACCGGGCATAGTCCGTCGAGGTGCCGGTTTTCAGGATAAAGCTCCAATCGGAGGCCTGGGCGAGAAGGAGCGAGCGCGCGGCCTGATTGAGGGCCCGGCGCGTCAGGCTGTCCGGGCGGTCTCGGGAGTATCGATTGGCCAGCTTCTGCATGCGATGGGCCGCCTGGTGGAGGTGGGGCAGCAGCCAGTCGTTGCCGGGATTGAGCCAGGTCTGATGATATCCGAATTCGCCCCAGGAGGAGGTTGAGGGGCGGTTGACCTGGAACTCGCGGTCGCGCGCCAGGATGTCCGCCGGGGTTTGCAGGAGCAGGGTGTCTTCCCCGGCCGCCTGCCGGATCACCTGGTCGAGAAATGCAGGGCCTTCAAACCACCAGTGGCCGAAAAGTTCGGCATCAAACGGGGTGCAGATAATGGGCGGGCGGTCCATCTGACCGGCAAAATACCGGACCTGGCCCATGCGGTCGCGCACGAACTGCTGAGCATCCCGAGCCGCTTGTTCACGGGCGCGCCGAGGGTCGTAGAGTTCCTTATCATCGGTATCGCCGGTGATGCGGTGATATTTCAGCCCGGTGAACACCCGGGTCTGTCCATCCGGCAGGAAGGCACGAAGCTCTTCGATCGGCCGTTCGAATCCGATGTCGCGGTAGAATTCGCGGTAGCTGGGGTGGGAGGGAAACCCTTCGGCGGGGTGCCAGACCTGTTCGGCGGATTCGGGATCGCGACCGAACGCCGCCGTGCCGTTGGGGCACAGAATGGGCGCGCGGAGGCCGTAGCGGGGCCGTTCATCGGCATTCATGAGGCCGTGCGCGTCGAGAATGAAGTATTCAAACCCGGCCTCCTTCAAGGAGGCTTCGACGCCGGTCGTGTAGCCGCACTCGGGCAGCCAAATGCCCCGGGCCGGCTCCCCCAAAAAACGGGTAAAGGTTTGCTGTCCAACGGCGACCTGGGCCTGGACGGCGGTGGGCGGGTGGCGCAGAACCGGGAGATACCCGTGGGTGGCGGCGGTCGTCATCAGTTCCAGCCGTCCCGTCTCGCGGAGAGCGCGAAACGGGGCGATCAGATCGCGGCGGTAGCGGTCGCGGTACAAATGGGCCGCCTGGGAGAATTGTCGGAGGTAAAGCCGTGCGATGGTGCGGGCTTCGGAGGAATTCCCGGCGCGCCGGCTTTCGGCTTCCGCGAGGGACAGAAGCCGTTCAAGATGACGGTCGTAGCGGGTTTGCAGAAGCGGGTCGCTCAACATGCTGAGGAGGGGGGGAGATAGAGAGAGGGTGATGCGGCCGGGGATCGACTCGCGATCGAGCCGCTCAAAGATCCGCAGCAGGGGGAGATAACATTCGGTTATGGCCTCGAACAGCCAGTTTTCCTCAATGACATCCTCGTGTTCCGGGTGTCGGACGAACGGCAGATGGGCATGCAGGATGAGGAGGAGGGATCCTCGGTTCATGGCGCGCTGTCCCTTTTCCCGGACGCAGGGGGGGGAGCGGCCCGTCGGCCTCCCGGAACAGAACTGAGCGATGGATCCTGGAAGTGAGAGTGATCGGAGGGGGGCGGTGTGCCGGGGACGGGCGGTTCAGGGGGGGCAGTATGCTGGGGGGAGAGCCCCTGCCCGGAGGTGCGCCCGCCGCCCCGGATGCCGGCGCCGCTGATGCGGTCGTGCCCGGGGGAAGTCGCGCGATTCTGCAGGGCTGTGCCGGGGCCGGAGCCGAAAGCAAAGCGGAGAAAGGAGTCCCAGTACGGTTCCCGGACGGCATCCGGCAATGATGCGGGGTGGTGAGAGGGCCGGGGTTCCGAGTCGCGGGGGAGGGAACATCCGGGACGGGAGGCCTTATTGTCCGCCGGGGGCGATCCCGTCTCTGCCGGCCCGGGGGAATGCGCCGGGGGGGCAAACACCATGGGGAACTCGTTGTCCGCCTTCCCGGGCGGGGCGGGGGGTTTGTCCGGTAGCGGCGGGTGGAGTTGTTTTGTCCCGGTGATGCGGGGCGGCAACTGATTTCGCTGGAGGCGGGGAGGCGGCGGGGTGTCGGCCGGGATCGGCGGGGGAGACGTTTGCTGCCCGGCGCTCTGCATGCGGGGGCGGTAGAGCGGGGACGGGGTGGCCCGGGGGCAGCGGGCTTCGCCGGATGCCGCCGCGGGGTGGAAATGTCCGCGGGCATCGAGACGACCCAGGGTGGCGACCCAGCTTCGGCCGTCCTGTTCGACATCGATATAGGCTGAACCCTGAATGGCGGACAGCCGTTTCCATTCCGGGCGGCCCTCGCCGCCCCGATCGGCCGGAGCGATACGCAGAGCCCAGGTCTCATCCCCGTCTGTCGCGGCGGAGGGGGGCAGGTGCCAGTGCGCATACAATTGCGAGGGGGATACTTCCAGTAAAAGAACAGAGGGACGGGGCGGCCCCGGCAGGGGGCGTCGGGCGGTGGACTCGGCTGCGCGGCGAAGGGCAGGGGGGGAGCGATCGGGCCGGTCTGCACCGGTATCCGCCCGGACCCCGGATGGGGGGCCACTC
>CAZCOO010000010.1:9421-26384 GCA_964500395.1 uncultured Verrucomicrobiota bacterium | reverse complement strand
GCCGGACAACCGCAAGGTCAAGGGAACCATTCACTGGGTCTCCGCGCGTCACGGGTTCCGCGCGCCCGTCCGCCTCTACGACCGCCTGTTCCAGGTCGAGAATCCCCTGGATGTGGAAGAGGGGCAGGACTGGAAGGCCTCCCTCAATCCGAATAGCTGCGAATCGACCGAGGCGATCCTGGAACCCTCATTGCAGGATTCCAAACCGGGGGAACGCTGCCAGTTCGAGCGAACCGGCTACTTCTGCGCGGACACCAAAGACAGCCGGCCGGGCGCGCCGGTGTTCAACCGGATCTCCCCCCTGCGCGACTCGTGGTCGAAAAAGGGCCGCTGAGCGGGTACGGCGCAACGCCTCCTGAGTTCCGAAACGGGACCCCCGTCCAGCAGATGATCATTGAAGCGGCAAGATCGGTGTGTACGAGTACGTGTACGAGTACGTGTACGGGCGGGCGTGTTGCCGTTTCAGGTACGCGGGCGGCCTTATTCGAAGTCCTGGACCCGGATCCGGTAGAGGAGGGTCTCCGCCGCGGGCGGGGCGGCATCGGTATAGACGTTTTCGGGAGGCACGGCCGGGATGTTGGTGTCCAGTGCCGTGAAGCCGCTGAGAAGGTTCGTCCCTCTCCACACGCCGTAGACCCGGTTCGACCGACTCGGCCAATGAATGACCACGACGCCGTCCGGCTCGCCGCTCGCCTCCGCAATCCGCGCTTCCAGGACCGATCCCGGCGCAGCCGCATCCGTACCGGCCACATACTCATGCCGGTCGATCATTCCGTCCCCGTCAACATCCGACGTCGCGTCCGCGACACCGAGGCCGCCGAAGGTGGACGTCTCCCAGGCATCCGGCAAGCCGTCGCCGTCCACATCGGAGTCCGTCAGAACCTCAAAGGTCACGGTTTCGACATCGGCCCCGTCGTTGTCGACGGCGTAGAACTTCGAGGTGTAGGTCCCCGCCGGACCCGGTGAAGACCAGGAAAACAGACCCGTTACGTTGGTCGATCCGAACACGGCCCCGGGCGGAAGATTGCTGGCGCTGAGCGTCGCGAGATCGGCATCCGTTTCGGTCGCCGATACGGCAAAGGAAAGCGGCACGCCTTCCTCGACCGCCTGATCACCAATCGTCTGCAAGACCGGCGGGATCCCCTCCTGGAAGATAAAACTCTTCATCACGGCCATATGCTGTACGCCCTCGACATGAGAATCACCCGGCAGGATCGGCGCAGGCGGCGACGCCCACAGCCAACTGTCAAAGACCATCCCGTCGGGAAACTCCTCCCCGCCGATGCGGATGGTGGCGTGTCTCGCGTCAAGCGTTGCATTGGGAAGAATCAGGTCATAGGGCTTGGTGCGGGGCTCGTTCGTGTCCGGATCCCCCGCCTGATCCACCGGCTGGTACCGATCAGAAAACGCCTGGGTGAGGATCGAGAGCGTGTTTTCGGAGCGGCTCTGCAGGTTGAAATCGCCGCATACGGCAATGAAGTTGGTGGGGGCAATGTTCCGGGCCACCAGGTTGGTGAGACTGCGGGCCTGCTGCTCCCGCGTGGAGATATCACTCGCATCGCCCCCCGCCTTGAAGTGCGCGGAGATCACATACAGAGCCCGGCTCGCGGAGATGTCGATTTTGGCCCACACGAAATCGCGTCCCCCGACGCCGTTGTCCCATTCCCCGGCCTCCAGGATCGGCCATCTGCTGATGATTCCATTGGGTATGGAGCAGTCCGTACTCCCGCTGAAAAAGCTTTCCTGCTCGATGAAGTAGTCGTACTCGACCCCGAAGTTCTCATCCACAAAGCCCCGCAGTCCATCGGGGTGGCTCACCACCCACTCCTGGACCGCCACGATATCCGGGGCCAGGCCCCGGAATATCCGTGCCGCCGCGGCGCCGTATTCCGAGTCGCAGGCACTGAATTGCTCGGCCAGGTTCGCCGCCATGATGGTGAGTTGCTGGACGGCCGTGAAGACCGTGACGATCACTTCGCTGGTCGCCACCCCATCCTTGTCGGCCGCGTAGTACCGGGTGGTATAGGTCCCGGCGGGCGCCGCGTTTGTCCACGTGAAGGTACCCACGCCATTGGTCGCCCCGAACCGGGCGCCGGCCGGCAGATTGCTCGCGGTCAGGCTGATGGGATCCTCATCGGCCACATCGATCGCCCTCACGGTAAAGGTCAAGCGGTTGCTGCGGGCGACGGACTGGTTTTCCGCGTCGAAAAACATCGGGGGGGCGTCTGTCCGGGTGGAACAGGGCACCACCGCCTGTCCTCCATTGAGCGCGCCGCGCGTCCCGTTGGTCGGCCCCGCCCAGGCAAATTCTCCGTAGCTGTCCCCGTATCCTGTGAGCTGCAGGGTTTGATTGGAGGCCCCGGGTTCCGCCACGGGGAGTTCCACACTCGTGAGCCCGCTCGCGGGCCCGTCGGCGGCCGTCATTGTGCCCTCATAGCTGATGAACTGCAGGACGTTCGTATCCGGATCCACCAGGGCCAGGCCGTCCGGGCTGCCGTTCTGCACCCCGGCCAGGTCAAACCATAGGGCCCCCAGGCCGCACCCTTCCCCGTCAATCACCCCGCTCAACTCCAGGGACGCATACACGGACTGGTTGAAGCCGTTGTAGGCGTACACCGTATACCCCGAGAGGTCCAGGCCCGCCGGACCCGCTATCTCCACCCCCTCGTTCCGGTCCACGCCGACATTGTCATAGTGCAGCTCGTTGATCCACGCCAAGCCGGTTCCGGCTTCGCGCACGCTGATCAGGGTCGATTGCGTGTCGACCCCGTCTGCATCCGCGGCAAAGAACTCCACGGAGATGCCACCTGGATTCGTCGGCGTCCACACAAAACTGCCCGCCGCGCCGCCGACCCCGTTTGTCGGGCTGAATACCGAGCCCGGGGGGGCGTTGCTCAGGGAGAGAGTAACCGGATCCGAGTCGTTTTCGGTGGCGCTGATGTGGAAAACAAGCTCGTTGCTCACGGTCACGGTCTGAAGCCCGATGGGGGCCAGGTGCGGCGGCTGATCGTAGGTCGAGGAGGTCTCCTCCACCGCGACCGAGTCGATTTGGAAGCCGTCGCCGCTGCCGTTGGCGCCCATTTGCACATGGACCCTCAGATTCGAGGCCGCGGACGTATCCACGGTGGTGGCGAGGGTGGATCCGTTGTAGGTCGCCTGGTTGGTTTCATCAATCGACTGGACAATAGTGGGAGCCCCGCCATCCAGCCTGTAGCCCCACGCGAAGCCGGTGTCGACCGCGGAGTTGTCGCCGGCCCCGAGCACGGTGAAATCCAGCCGAATGAGAGCGGTTTGCACTTCCCCGACATCAACCCCAATGCTTTCCCAGATGCCGTACCCCTCCACATCCTGGGCCTCGAAACGGCCATCCTCCACCCGGAACCAGTTCAGCGTGGTATCCCCGTCGAGCGTGGCATGGGAGATATCGATGGTGAAGTTTGTTACGCCTGCCATGTCCGTGGACGTGCCGGCCAAACTGTCTCCCGCAGCACCCTTCCCGCTCAAGGCCGCACCCTCGAATTGTTCAGAATACAACTGGGCGGACGCAGCCGAAGCGGCGCCCATCAGTCCGACAAAGAGCAGGCGGCAAACACTCTGAACCCGGTGGCCGGCGATCAAAACGGCGTCCAGCCTTGATAAGGAAAAATAGAAAACATGTTTAACTCCAGCGAACACACTACAAAATTCCTCCGGTTGTGTTTACCCTCCCCGGCAATTTGAGACAGTAAAGCGGTTCATCTTCCCTGTCTTTTTCCTTGTCGTGTTTGCCCGCGGCGGGTAATATTTGTGTGGATTGTTAACTAACTTCTTTACAGGAGCATACCGACCGTCGGTCGACCGAAGAGGCCCGAAATGGCAAAATTAAGCGATGTAGCAAAACACGCAGGCGTCAGCATCAGTGCCGCCAGCAAGATCTTGAACACCGGGACACAACTGGATCGCATCAGCGACGAGTGCATTCAGAGAGTCCGCAAGGCCGCCGAGGAAGTCGGCTACTACACCAATTATCACGCCCGCTCCCTCCAGATCGGCCGGTCGGAGATGTTGGGCTATGTCCTCGGCGACCGCTACCAGGAGAGTTACACCATCGGCTGGTATGTCGGCCGGCTCGCCAGCGGGTTGGAGTTTCAAAGCAAGATGCAGGGGTATGAGCTCGCGTTGATCAGCCCGTCGGTCGAGCTTCGCGGTCTTGAACGCGGGATTCGGAGCGTGCGCGAGGGCCGGATCGACGCGCTGGCCATGCAGGCGGCCTCCACGGTGCCCCTCGACAAACAGATCCTTTCCGAGTTGAATATCCCCGTCGTGTTTTTCGAAGACCGCGGCGTGGGGGGCTATCCCTACATTCGCCTCGACCAGGAAGCCGGGCTCCGGAAGGCCATCCAGCACCTCGCGGACCTCGGGCACCGGTCGATCCTCTATGTGGGCCCGGAAACCGAACCCACCATGAACGCCTACCGGCGCAGTCTGCTCGAGACTTTGTGCGGGGAGGCCGGTCTCGCCTTCGAGTTCGTCTCCTTTGTCTGTGAAAATTACATGGAGGTGCCGTGGGAAGACCTGGTCGCCCGCCCCCGGGAAGCCCTCCTCGCGCGTCTTCAATCGCCATCCGAGGCCACGGCCGTGATGGCGTATAATGATCGGGTGGGACTGGGGTGCCTGTCCGCCCTGAATCACCTGCAGATTCCCGTGCCGGACCGCATGTCGGTCGTGGGGTTCGATGACAGCCATGCCCAGGCGGCCTACCCTGCCCTCACGACTGTCGACCACATGCTCTTCACCATGGGGCAACGCGCCGCGGACATCCTCATCGACATGAGCATCAATAAGAATATGGAGGAGTACAGGGATAAAGAATTCCTGATCGACCCCGATCTTATCGTGCGCAAGAGCACCGGGCCCGCCCCCTCCGCCTGATTCCCCGCGAAACTGGAAACCGAGAACCCAACGTCCAGAGAGTGTCATGCAAGTAGAGTACAACGATGTAGTGAGCCCGGCTCATATTGAGCGGTTGAAGCAGGCGCACGATTTCGAGTTCGATCCAACCTGCGGATACACCTTCGATGAACTGACCCGGGTGTCGGCGCCGGCCGATCCGCCGGATGACTTCTCCGCCTTCTGGGGCGAAACCTATCGGATCGCCCGGGCACGGGATGAGGACCTTTACCCCACCCTGACGGCATGGGATGAGACGGACACGCCCGGGGTCGAGGTCTGCCGGGTGCGGTACACCTCGTGGGACAATGCCGTGATCCACGGGTGGATCACCCGCCCGGTCGGCCGGGACCCGATTGGCCTGCTGGTGGGCGGACACGGATACGGCGGACGCGACGCGCCCGAGCCACACTGGAGTGCATCCGGCTTCATCTGCCTGTTTCCGGTCGCCCGCGGCTTCCCCCCTTCAACCGACCCCCGGTATCCGGATGAAGCATTCTCCCACGTCATTCACGGCATCGAAACCAGGGATTCCTACATTCTGCGCGGCTGCGTGGCCGAAATCTGGCACGCGGTCAGTGTGCTCACCAGCCTCTATCCGGAGTACGCCTCCCACATCACCTATTTCGGCGGAAGCTTCGGCGGCGGCATCGGGGCTCTCGCCCTGCCGTGGGATCCGCGCGTGCGCAGGGCATTCCTGGCCATCCCCACGTTCGGGAATCATCCGCTCCGCATGTCGTATCCCTGTGTCGGGTCCACCCTGGCGCTGCAGAAGTATGTGCAGAAGCACCCCGAGGCCTGGGAGGTATTGCGCTACTACGATGCGGCCACGGCGGCGACATTTTGTGAAAAACCCGTGATCACCACGGCCGCGCTCTTTGATCCGGCGGTGACCCCGCCGGGACAATACTCCGTGGCCAATTCGTTCCGCCATCCGGAGTCCGAACTCCTGCCGATCCCCTGCGCCCACTTCGACCCCCCCGCGGAGCTGGCTGCCTCCCGGGAACAAGAAGAACGTTCGCTCGCCCGCGTCACGGAGTTTCTGCAGAAGCGCGACTGATCAGCCCGCCTCCCCCGCCGGCTGAAGGAGCTGGAGAAGCTCCCGCGCGGCTTTCCCGCTGGAGGCCGGATTCTGCCCGGTAACCAGGGTGCCGTCCACGACCACATGTTCCCGGAAGTTTGCCGCCGGGACAAAGGACGCCCCCTGCTCTTCCAGCTTTTCCTGCAGCAGAAACGGAACGGCCTCGACAAGGTCCACGGCCTTTTCTTCTTCATCCGTGAAGGCCGTGAGGGTTCGGCCGCTCACGATCGGGGTCCCGTCGGGGCCTCTCGCGCCCACCAGGGCCGCGGGACCGTGACAGACAAAGGCCGCGGGCTTTGCCGCATTCACAAAGTGTTCGACGGTCTGTTGAACCGCAGGCGAATCCGGAAAATCAAACATCGTTCCGTGCCCGCCCGGGAAGAAGACCGCATCGAATTGTGCCGGATCCACATTCGACAGGGTCCGCGTATCTTGTAGAACCTCCAGGGCGCTGTCCGCGTTGTGCGGGCGGGTTTGGTCGGTCATGCTGCGCGGGTCGACCGGCACCTCGCCGCCCTTCGGGCTGGCCACGACAACCTCGTATCCCGCCTCGGTAAAGATTTCGTACGGCACCGAAAATTCTTCCAGCCACAGTCCGGTTTCATGCCCGTCGGGCATCTGTCCGGCACTGGTCACGACCATCAGAATCATACCTGCAATCGATTGCATTGCGTCCTCCCATTTGGTGGGGCCAAGCCCGTCGTCCACTCCGGCCCGGGCCGCCCGGGGGCCGAGCATACCGTTCCGGTCTACATATACGCCAAGACACTACCCGCCGCGCGCGGGAGATCAAGGTGCGGACGGAGGGTTCGATCCTTTTGGGCTCAGTGCAGCAGATCGGACGGCTCGTGCCGGCTGTGCAGGCCGGGCCAGGCATTGCGC
Source organism: uncultured Verrucomicrobiota bacterium (assembly GCA_964500395.1). GTDB lineage: Bacteria > Verrucomicrobiota > Kiritimatiellia > CAZCOO01 > CAZCOO01 > CAZCOO01. The sequence continues at coordinate 19,492 of CAZCOO010000010.1, read as the reverse complement.
CGTACGTCGGGTCCGCTCAGGGGTTCGCCGGTGGAGACCAGCCGCCCCTCGCGGGAGGCCGGATGATCCAATGCGGCGAGGTGCGCGGCCAGCGCCGCCCGAAGCTCGTCCGCAACATCCCCTGCCTGGGCGGCCGCGATCAGGTCATGCTCCTCCATGGGGTCCTCGCGCAGGTCGAACAGCAGCTCCTGGGCCCCGAGTTCGCAGAACATATATTTCCAATGATCCCGGATCACGCAGTGGTGCTTCCCGCTCGTGCCGTACAGCACCTCGCGGCCCGGCTCCCCCTCGACGGTTTTCATCCAGTCCAGGCCGTCGATACGGGCATCGTCCGGAACCGGGGTCCCCGTCAGGCCGCACACGGTAGGCAGGAGATCCGCCAGACACACGAGACTGTCGACATGCGTGCCCCGCCGGGGCTCATCATCCCAGATCCCGGGCGGGCGCACCAGCAGCGGAACATGGGCCGAGCCCTCGAAAAACACCACCTTCGCGCCCAGGTGGTGATCCCCCAGCATTTCCCCGTGGTCGGAGGTGAACACAATCCACGTGTTTTCGATCAGGCCCAACTCGCGCAGGCGGGCAAAGAGCATCCCCAGGTTGTAATCGATCTGGGTGATACACGCGTAGTACGCGCGCCGGATATCCGCCAGCCTCTCCCCGGAGAACCGGTGCGGGTTGCTCAGTTTATAGGAGTCCTGGGCAAAGCCCTGGGGCATGTCGGCAATGCCGGGGCACCAGTCCCCGATCACCGGCTCCGGCACAGTCGCATGCCGGTACAGCGCCCAGTAATTCTCACAGGGATCGAGCGGCGGATGCGGTTTGGCGAAGCTCGTCCACAGGAAAAACGGCCGCGAGTCATCCCGCGTTTCGAGAAAGTCGATGGACCGGTCCACGGTCCACCGGGTGAGGCTCTCGCTCTCCCGCACCGTGGACAGAACCGGGTCCAGCTCATTCTGCCCCACCCCGTGGTCCATGGGGATTCCCCGCTCCGGATGCCGGGCCATCTCGCGGTAGTAGTCCTGCAGAATCTCCATATCCTCGAAGCCGTAATTGCACCGGGGCGGGGCAAAATGCATCTTGCCGACGGCTTTGGTCTGGTATCCGTCGCGGGTGAGCAGGCCCGGAAGGCTGGTGGCCGCGTCGATGGGCCGGATGTCCTCGCGGTTCTCCGTCAATCCGTTGGTGAATCCGTGGCGCCCCGTCATGATGGTGGCGCGGGCCGGCACACAGACCGGGCAGTCCGAATAGCAGCGCGAAAAGTACATGCCCGTATCCATCAGCCAGTCCAGGTGCGGCGTCCGGATGGCGGGATTGCCCGCCGCGTGCAGCGTATCGAAACGCTGCTGGTCGGTTGTAAGGAGTAGGATGTTCGGTCGATCGGTGCTCATCGCGGCTCTCCCTCATTTGGCCTTTGATGTGTAGCAGTCCCCAAAGCGCACTGCAACGCTGGAACGGACGAGATGCGGGTTCAGGAAAGCTCCCGCCCGTTTTCCATTGGGCAACCGGTCTTCGTTTCGCATACTGGCCCCATGCGATTCATCTTGCGGTTTCTCTCCTCGCAAATCCTGGTCGTGGCGGTCGCCGCTGCGTTGCTCGGGGCTCTGCTGGCGCCCGCCCCGGGCCTCCACATGCGGGAATCGGGGCTGGTCCCCGTTTTCATTGCCGCCGTCTTTCTTTTTCAAGGCGCGGGGCTTCACCTCGCCCACCTGCCGTCCGGCCGGGACACCGCCCGCGTGCTGGGCCTCGGCCTGTTTATCAATCAGGCCCTCGCCCCTGCCCTCGCCCTGTTGTGTGCGCCGCTTCTGCGGGGGGTGCAGGACCAGGCCGCCGGTCTGATCCTCATGGCCTGCATGGGGCCCACGCTGGTCTCCGGCGTGGTGGTGGCGGCGCGGGTGGGCGGGTCGCGCGCGGTGGCGCTCGTCCTGGCGGCCGGCCTGAACCTTCTCGCCGTCGGGATCATCCCCCTCACCCTGCGCTGGACCCTGGGGGCCGCGGCCGCGCTGGATGCCGGCGCGCTCTTCGGCAAACTCCTGTTGCTGGTGCTGCTTCCGGCCCTCGCCGGGGCGGCCCTTCGACACGCGGCCCCGCGGCGCGTGCAGCGGGCGGACAGGGCGATCCGGCTCGCGCCCATCGTCTGCCTGGGCATGATTATTTATGCATCCTGCTCCGCCCATTCCCACACGCTGCGCGGACTGGACCCGGCATTCATCCTGCGGGTCCTCCTCCCCGCGCTGCTCCTGCACATCCTGCTGCTGATCGCCGGGTATCAACTGGCGTCCCGTCTGCTCAAGGCCCCCCGCGGCACGGCCCTCTCGCTGGCCATCGTCTGTTCGCAGAAGACCTTGCCCATCGCCATCGCGGTCTGGTCTTTCTCCCTGGCCGACACCCTCCCCCTGGCCATCGTGCCGCCGATCCTCTATCACGCCGCCCAGATCCTCTTCGACGCGGCCTGGTTCGAGTGGCGCCGTCCGGCCGCCGGGTGATGCCCGCTCCCCCCACCGCCCCGCCCGGTAGAGACCCGGCCTCGCCGCGAATTGCGGCTTGATCTCCGCCTGCTCCATCGTTTAACTCGCCCATCACCCAATCAATCATCGAACCGGGGACCCTGGAGATACCGCTATGTCTGACATCGAAAAATACGGCTCATTCGTCGATCACCCCGAGGGTGTCTGCTTTGAACTGCGCGAGACGCCCCCCAAAAAATGGGTCAACCTCCACTACAACCAGTGCGGGCCCGAAGAGATCTACGTGGAGATCTCCAATATCGGCGACGGCCCGGTCACCTATCGCGATGACGACGGGCGCACCTGCACCGTGGTGGGCTACGATAAGAAATTCCTCTACGTGCGCGATGACGACAGCGGCGTGGTGTTCAATCCCTTCGGCGAACCCGTCCCCACCCCGGTCGAAAAGCCGTGCTGCCGCTACTTCCCCCACAAGACGGTCATTTCCGGCGAATGCGAAGGACTCAAAACCACCCACCGTATTTTCGCCCCGCGCGAGGAAGCGCTCGAAGCCTGGACCGTCACCGTGGAAAATACCTCGGACCGCCCCCGCACGATCTCGCTCTTCGCCTATGCCGGGTTCCAGCTCAACGGCGCCGATGCCGACCAGTCGCCCGTGCCCAACGAAAACGAATCGATCATCCCCGAGGGCCTCGGCGGCGTCTTTGTCCACAACCGCCACCGGCACGTCCCCGAAGAAGGCAAATACAACGGGTTTATCATCGCCCTCAACGATTTCTACGGCGCCTGCGGATACCGGGACTACTTCACCCGCAGCGATTTCTCGCTGTCCACGCCGAACATCCTCTGGGGCTGGGACGCCGACGGCCGCACCCAGTGGGGCCCGGACTGCGCCGGCATCGTCCAGGTCAAACTCTCCATCCCCGCCCGCGAAACCGGCCGGGCCGACTTCCTGATCGGCCCCGCCCGCGACCCGGAGGAGGTCCACCGCATCCGCTCCCGGGTGGATGCCGCCTACCTCGATCGCGCCTGCGAGGAACAGGCGGAGATCGACCGCGCCCGCAATGCCGCCTTTCAGGTCGACACCGGCCATCACAATCTCGACGCCCTCCTCAACCATTTCGCCAAAAAGCAAATGGTCGGCTACCTCGTGAACAAAAGCGGCTTCCGGGACAATCTCCAGACCGATATGGCCCTCGCCCTGTGCGATTATCCCCTGGCCCGCGCCAACCTGCTCCGCGCCCTCGCCTCCCAGTATCCCGATGGCCGCGTCCCTCACGGGTTCCGTCCGCTCAATGACCTCACCTATGCGGACAAGCCCGCCTGGATCCTCCAGGTGGTGCCGGCCATGATCAAAGAGAGCGGCGATGAAGCCCTGCTGGACGAAGTCGTGCCCTATTTCCGGAGCGACGAAACCGGCACCGTCTGGGACCACATGCTGCGCACCATGCGCTACCTCGCCCACGACACCGGCGAGCACGGGCTGTGCGACCAGCACTTTGCCGACTGGAACGACGGTCTCGAACCCTCCGAAGAAACCGGGGAGCGCGAGAGCGTCATGGTCACCCAGCAACTGTGCCTCGGCCTGCGGGAAATGGAAGAACTCGCGCGCCGCCGGCGAGAAGACGCCGTGGCCGAAGAGGCCCGCAAACTCTTTGCCACATTCTCCGACCGCCTCAACAAGGAGTGCTGGGACGGAGCCTGGTACCAGCGGACCCTCTGCGGCAGCGGCTACCGGATCGGGACGGACGAGAACCCCGAGGCCAAGATCTTCCTCAACACCCAGGTCTGGGCCGTCCTCAGCGACACCGCCCCCGAGGACCGCGCCCGGCTGTGCATGGAGAGCGTCGACCGCTACCTGGAAAAAGACATCGGCTTCACCATCGTCGACCCGCCCTTTACCCGCTTCAACCACAAGATCGGCAAGTTCTCCGCCCTCAAGCCCCACCACGCCACCAACGGCGGGTGCTACAATCACGCCGCCGGCTTCAAAGCCGTGGCCGACTGCATGCTCGGGCGCGCGGACGCGGCCTGGCGCACCTTCGTGAAAATCGCCCCCGACAATCCCGAGAACCCCGTCTCCCGGTCCTGGACCGAACCCTTCTCCTTCACCAACTGCTACGAAGCCATCACCGAACAAACCATGTACGGCCGCTCCCAGTACCCCTGGCGCACCGGCACCGTCAACTGGTTTGCCATGCTCGTGGTGGAATGGATTCCCGGCGCGCGCCGCCACTACGACGGGCTGCTCATCGACCCGTGCCTCACAAAAACCATCCCGCAGGCCCGGCTTACCCGCGCCTACCGGGGAGCCATCTACGAGATTGAGATCGACAACACCGCCGGCCGGGAAACCGGCGTGCGGGAACTCACCGTCGACGGCACCCCCGTCGAGGGCCCCCTCATCGCCCCCTTCGACGGCGGCACCCACCGCGTCCGCGTCGTCATCTGACGCCCGCCCCCCGCCCCGGCCCGCTTCCAACCGTTGGACCGGTTTTCACGCCCCGGCTCCAAGCGTTGGACCGGTTTTTGAACCCCGGCTCCAAGCGTTGGACCGATTTTCAGACCTCACTTCCAACCGTTGGACCGGTTTTCGGGCCCCGCTTCCAACCGTTGGGGATCAAACTGCCGTCGCGGCACAGCGGTCGAATTCCTCCAGCAACGGAAGAACGGTCCTCCATTCCGGGATCTCCATCGCCGCCGGCTCCACGCCGAAGAATCGCAGCGCGAACAGGCCCATGACCAGTTGCCCCCGGGCATTCACATGCAGGGGGTCCTGCATGAGGGTCTGATACCGAGCAGGGTGGGTTTGGCGAAACGGCTCCCACCAGGCGTGTTGGTCGAGCAGTAGGGCGTCCGTGTCCCCGGCAACCGCGCGCATGCGGTCCATCATGGCCAGAAAGCGATCGCAGCGCGCCTTGCCGTCCCCGGGGGACTGCTCCCAGGCGTCCAGATCGACCCCGAAATAGGTCTGCAGAATCACCTGGCCGCTTGAAAATTCGGAGGCGGCGTCGACCAGCTTGCGCAGAGCGTCTTCGTATTCGTCCGGGTCAATTCCACTGTCCGGGTGGGAGTCGTTGCCGCCGATGGTGATGATGAGAATGCCCGGGTCGAACGGGACCACGTCCGTGCCCCAGCGCCGGAGCAACCCCCGCACCGTATCTCCGCACAATCCCGCGTTGATCACCTGGTGGACTCGCCCGTTTTTCTGGCGGAGGCCCCAGTCGAGCCAGTCGAGCCAGTTCATGGCGGGCGCCGCCCGCTCCGTATTGGAGGAGCCGAATCCGACGATCCGGCAGGGCGGTCCCGCTTGCGTGCAGTGTTGGAGTACGTTCTTCATATCGTTCTTTGGCCCGGCCGATGGAAACTTTTGCCAATCGCAGAAATTGTATGGTATAGAGAGCGGATGCGCAATAACGATACACCTTATAAAAATGGGCGTTCCCGCCGCGATTTCCTGCGCACCTCGGGGGCGGCGGCGCTCGGGGCGGCCGCCGGACTCGGCCCTGCCGCACGCGCGGCGCCGGCCCCGCGCATGGCGCATCCCGATCGCCCTCCGAATCTGTTGTTTATCTTCACCGACCAGCAGACGATCCATGCCATGAGCGCAGCCGGGAATCCGTGGGTGCAGACCCCGGCCATGGATAGTCTCTGCCGGATCGGTGTGCGATTTGAGCAGTCCTATTGTGCCGATCCGGTATGCGGGCCGTCCCGCGGGAGCCTCGTGACCGGGCGCCTCCCCCACGAGACCGGCGTCAATTTCAACGGGGAACCCCCGGACCCCTCCATCGAGACCCTGGGCGAGCGACTGCGCACCGCCGGGTACCGAACCGTCTGGGGCGGCAAGTGGCACCTCCCGGAGAGCTATCCCCTGCGCAATTATGCGGGGCAGACCGATACCGTGCCGGGCTTCGAGCTGCTGCCCTTCTACGATCCGACGATGGAATGGGGCTGGGGCCGGGGCGACGATACCGACGGGCCGCTCGCCGATGCCGCGGTCCGGTTTCTCCGCCGGCGGCAGGACGAGCCGTTTTTCCTCTCGGTCTCCTTCCACAATCCGCACGACATCTGCTACTACCCGCTCAATCCCGCCCTCTTTCCCCCGCTTCCTCATCCCGATGCCGCCCCGCCCCTCCCTCCCAACGCGGCCATCAACCCGAACGAGCCCGAATACGTCCGGGATTGCCGCGAGCGGACGTACTACGGCAGTGAAATCCACAAGACCCGGGACTGGTCGGATGCACAGTGGCGGGCGTACCGCTATGCCTATTATCGCATGACCGAGCGGGTTGACCGGCAGGTGGGGCGGGTGCTCGCCGCACTTGAGTACGCCGGGCTCGAGGAAAACACCTGGGTCGTCTTCACCAGCGATCACGGGGACGGCGTCGGCGCCCATCGCTGGGCCGCCAAGTTGTCCCTCTACGAGGAATCGACCTGTGTGCCCATGATTGTGGCCCGTCCGGGGACGCTCCGGGGGAACCGGGTCGACCGCACGCACCTGGTGTCCGGCCTGGATATCTGCCCGACCTTCTGTGAGATGGCCGGGATCGAGCCGCCCCCCCGCCAACGCGGACAGAGCCTGCTGCCCGTTCTGCGCGACCCGGGTCGCCGATCGGACCGGGAGTTTGTCGTGGCCGAGCTCGCCACGGACCCCAAACGACCGGACCGCAAGGGTCGCATGATTCGCGACAGCCGGTATAAGTACAACCTGTATTCCTACGGCGCCCGCAACGAGCAGCTCTTTGATCTGCGGACGGATCCCGGGGAAACCACCAACCTGGCGGCCGAGAGCACCCACCGGGACGTGAAAGAGGCCCTGCGCAGAAGCCTGGACCGGTGGATGGAGGAAACCGACGATGATTTCCGGATTGTGTCGTAAGCTGCCTCCCATCCTGTTCGTGACGTTCGCCCTCGCATCGGCGGGTTTCGGGGGCGATCCGCCGCCCGCGTCCGCCCGAACCCTGTCGCTTCAGAGCACCGGCCAGGTCGTGGCGGGGCGCGCGCACTGGGCCGGCCCGGCAGACGCCTCCGCCACCGCTTCGGTGTGGGCGCAGGACGCGGCGCTGCATGTGCGAGTCGATGTGCGGGACGATCACCTCGCCCCATCCGCACCGAAGTCCTACCAGACCGACAGCGTGGAGCTGTACGTCGACGTTCGACCCGACCGGCTCCGGGTGATCGAGGCGTACGAACGGGGCGTGTTTAAAATCGGCATCCAGGCCCCGAATGAACTCGACGACACGGCCGCCGTCGACTGGCATCCGGAAGGCCGCCATGTGCCCCTCCCCTCCCTGCGGGTGACCCGCACCGCCACCGACCGGGGATACCGAATCGAGGCCGTCCTCCCGTTTGACGACCTCCGCGAACGGCACTACACGCCCCGCCCCGAATTTGGATTTGATGTTGGCATCAACGATGTCGATGGCGTAGAAGGCATGCGCTCCCAGCTCATGTGGCACGGCGGCGCCATGAACTGGAAAAATCCGAAACACTTCGGATCTCTCGCCTTGTAAATCCCGTCTCTGTTTTAAAGGAGGTTTTTCATGTCCCGCATTTTCATCGACGCCCCCCCGTTTCCCCTGAGCGACGGCGCACCGTGGGAGCGCGGACTCTGGCCCGCGTCCTGGATTCGTCTCGCCGATCCGGATTTCAAGACCGGCGTCGTCGTCTATCGCCTGCGCTTCACACTCGAGAAGGCCGCCTCCGTCCGTCTGCACGTTTCCGCGGATGAGCGCTACCGCCTGTTTCTCGATGGAGAGGACATCGGCCAGGGCCCGGAGCGCGGCGACCTCATGAACTGGTTTTACGAGAGCTACGAGGTCGAGATCCCGGCCGGAGAGCACACCCTCGCCGCCCGCGTGTGGACTATGGGGGAGCTGAAACCGTACGCCCAGATTTCGTCCTTTCATTCCTTTATCCTCGCGGCGGAAGACCCCCACACGGAGGTCCTGAGCACCGGCCATGCCGCGTGGGAAGCCCGGCGCATTCCGGGAATCGAGCTCGTGCCGCCCGGCTGGGCCTGGGGCACGGGGGCCAACGTCCGCGTGGACGGTCGCCACTATCCCTGGGGGTGTGAGAACGGCCACGGGGACGACTGGGCCCCGGCGGAGACGCTGGAACAGGCGGGCGACACGAGCATGTACCGAGTGGATACGGACAGCGAGCACCTGCTGCGGCCGGCCATGCTCCCCGCCATGATCGCCGAGCCCTACACGGGCGGACGGGTCCGGTTTATCGAAGCGGTCGATACGGACGACCTCGCCGGACGGCGGGTGGAAGAGGCCCATCACATCCCGGACGAAGTCGACGCCTGGCAGGCACTGCTGGACGGCCAACCCGTGTCGGTCCCCGCCAACACCCGCCGCCGGGTCATCATCGACCTCGATGAATACCTCTGCGCCTACCCGTTCGTGACATTGACGGGCGGGCGCGATGCCACGGTCCGTCTGCTGTGGGCCGAAGCCCTCTTTGAAGACCTGTCCAACCCGGATATGCAGCCGGACTTTATCTTTGACCGAAGCAAAGGGCAGCGGGATGAGGTGGCCAACAAGTTTTTTGTCGGCTACGGCGACACCTTCATCGCGGACGGAGGCGAGCAACGCCGCTTTGACACCCTGTGGTGGCAGTCGGGCCGCTTCGTGGAGGTCTATGTCCACACGGGGGAAGAACCGCTGACGATCGAATCCCTTCAACTCGTCGAAACCCGCTATCCCCTCGAGATGGAGAGCCGGTTTTCGTCCAGTGATGCCGCTCACGAAGACATGACCCCCATCCTGCTGCGCGGCCTGCAGATGTGCAGCCATGAAACCTATTTTGACTGCCCTCACTACGAGCAGATGATGTACACCGGCGATACCCGGGTAGAGGCCCTCACCACCTTCGCCATCAGCCGGGATACCCGCCTGCCCCGCAAGGCCCTGGAGATGTTCCACGCCTCCCGGCTGCCCGAAGGCTTCACCCAGGCGCGCTATCCCTCGTGGAGCCTGTCCCTGATTCCTTCGTTTTCCCTGTGGTGGGTCGCCATGATCTATGACTACGCCCTGTGGCGGGGCGGGGCGGACGAGATCCGCGTGCTTTTGCCCGCGGCCCGCGACGTCCTCGATTCCCACTGGCTCGAGAAAGAGGAGTCCGGCCTGCTCCGCTGTCCCCGCGGCTGGAGTTTCGTGGACTGGGTCGACGAATGGTATGCCGGAACCCCGCCCGGCGGGAAGGAGGCCGTCAGCACCGTTATCAACTGGCAGGCGGTGTGGGTTTCGGAAAACCTCGCGGCGCTCGAACGCGCCTACGGCGAGCCCGAGGCGGCCGCGCTGTACAGCCGCCGCGCCCGGGAACTCGCCGATGCCCTTCATGAACAGGCCTGGGATGAAGGCCGCGGCATGTTTGCCGACGTGCCGGGGGGAGACACCTGCTCCGAGCATGCCCAGGTGCTGGCCATTCTAAGCGGCCACCTCGATCCGGCGCGGGAAGCCCGGCTTGCGGATGCGCTCGCCAATGGAGAACCGGACTCGCAGACCACGATCTATTTCTCCCACTACCTGTTCGAGGCCGCGCAGAAAACGGGGCGGATCGATATCTTCCTGGACCGGCTGGACCTGTGGAAACA
>CAZCOO010000010.1:8084-9411 GCA_964500395.1 uncultured Verrucomicrobiota bacterium | reverse complement strand
CCTTTGAGGCCCCCGGGAAAACGCGGTCGGACTGCCATGGCTGGGGGGCGCATCCCCTCTATCAATTCCTGACCGGCATTCTGGGTATTCGGCCCTCCGCCTTCGGCTTCGACCATGTCACCATCCGGCCGCAGCTCGGGTCATTGAGCGAAGCCTCCGGCGCGCTCGTGCACCCGGCGGGCGGGGACATTCAAGCCGAGGTCCGGCGGGTGGGCGATCAACTCGAGGCGGCCATCACCCTGCCCCCCGGCCTCTCCGGCACGCTCATCGCTCCCGACGGGGCGGAACACGCGCTCGCCCCGGGCCGGCAGACCTTCACCGTACCCGACTGACCCGGGAGGGGGGCGCCACCACCGGGGCATGGTGTCCCGCGCGCTACAAGAAATCCGCTTTCTGCCTGCGAATGGAGGGAATAGTGTATCCCTGTTTTACTCTTGACCCATATTGTGATCTGCACTAGGGGTGGGACCAGAAGCGGATCGAGGGGCGATTCGCGAACAGCACTCGGGGTAAGAGTGAGAACACCAGGGAAAAAGGGGCCGCTACCACGCATGAGGGATCCTCATGCCGCCACGAATTGTGGGGACCGTAAACGGCTGCTTCTCCTCTCCCCCTTCCGATCCTCCACGCGCAGAGTCCCGCCCCCCAAGCCCCCCGTCCCCGCCGGTCCGGCCGGTACCACCCATGCCGGGACTGGTGTCGACGATGTGTCGAGCGAGGGCTCGCCGATCGATGTCGGCGGATGCCGCAAAGGTTCTGTTGCGAAAAGACATAGTCACGCAGCCTCGGTGTGCAGCAACAACCTGTGCCGGCGAACCCTTCCACGGGTTTGTCGGGGGACCCCGTACGGGGTGTTCCCATGCACTTGGCCCTCCCGCAGCAGACACGGTCATGCGGACCCTGGTATTTGCCGCGCCATCCCAAGGTGCTGGAATCGAAACGAATGCATCGAACACAGGGCACAGCCCGGAAGGAGAGACCCATGAAAACAAACCATCAGCGAGGGACCTCCGATAGCAGGAAGCGTCTCACATCGTCTTTCACCTCCCTGGCCCTGGGACTAATGGCCATGCTGATCACACTGCCGGTCCATGCTTTCTTCATCGATGTCTCAGCCAGTCAGGACTCCCTGATTAACGAGGATGAAGCGAGTACAGTCTATGGCAATTCGTGGTATGTCCAGGTCGGCGGCTACACCTTGAACCATGCGTCTGACATTCTCCTTCAGTTTGACCTATCCGCCTACAGCGGGCGAACCGTCAACAGCGCGACCATCAACCTGTACCGCGTATATAAAAATTATAGTGGATCTCCGGATGTCACGGCC
>CAZCOO010000010.1:0-8074 GCA_964500395.1 uncultured Verrucomicrobiota bacterium | reverse complement strand
GCCCACCGCATCACGGAGTCCTGGGAAGAAGCCACCACGACGTATAACAACCGCCCTGCTTATGACGGTTCGGTCGTGACCACAACCTCCCTGCAGGCTACCGGCACAAACATTTGGTGCCAGTGGGACATCACAAGCCTGGTGCAGGATTGGGTTAACGGCACGGCCAACAACCACGGGGTGTTTCTGGCAACCGATGATAACTACTATACCATGAGCCGGTTCTACAGCCGGAATTCGTCCGCGGCAGAGACGCCCTACCTTCGCATGGATGTGGAAGCCGTCCCGGAACCATCTGTTACGGCTATGCTGACCGTCAGCCTGGCCGCTCTTGGCATTCGCCGCCTGTTTTCCCGGTGTAGGAGAAAAGAAACATAAACAGAACACGCGGTTCAACGTAGTGAACAGGCAGTGGGGGTGCCGCCGGCATTCTCTTCTTCGGGAGCAGCACGCGCCCCCCCTACTCCATCCGCACGTCGATGCGGTAATACCCGCCCCGGGCGGCGTTGTGGGTGGTGTCGGTGTAGACGTTTTCCGGCGGGGTGGCCACGATTCCGGTACTCAGGGGGGCGGCGCTGCCGGTCAGGTTGGTCATCCACGAAATCCCGTACACCCGATTGGAGGCGCTGGGCCAGCGGATCACGTAGCCGCCGCCGGCGTCCGGCACCACGGTGTTCAGCTCGAATACCGACAGGGCATTCGTGGGATCGGTCGATGCGATGTATTCATGAAGATTGTAGATGCCGTCGGCATCGTCATCGGCATAGGCCGTCATCCCCGTGGCGCTGCCGCTGTGCCGGATCTCAAATTCATTCGGCAAGCCGTCGCCGTCCTCGTCACTCCCCTCCGGCGCATTGGTGGAAACCGTATACTCCACGGGAATGGCCACGGTCCCCGTGTCGCTGTTATTGACGATGAACACCGTGGAGGTGTGGGTCGTTTCCTCCAGTCCCGCACTGTCTACGAAAACCGTCAGCGTGGTGCTGGCCCCCGGGGCGAGCTCTCCCCCGCCGGCGGGCACCTCGAGCCACGGCACCCCCGGAGGCGTGAATTCCACCACCATGTTTTCCCGGAGGAACGTCTCGTTGTAAGCCAATTGCTCGACGGGTCCACTCCCCTGGTCGTCCTGAAGCCCGACCGTCGCGGACGACAGGGTGGAAGCCTTCATCTCCTTGTACTGAAAGCGTATGTGACCCGACTCGTAGAGAATGGCCTGGAACGTCAAGCTTCCATCGCTGTCCCAAAACCGCGGAACCCCCAACCAGGACACAATGAGGCGGTTGCTCTCCCGCAGGTAGCGGACTTCCCCCCCGGCGGATGAGTTCAAGTCATCCCAGAAGGGGGCAATGCTCTGGTCCGGAATCCCATCCGATGGAAGCTCCTCGTTCGTCATCCCCACCCAACCGCGGGATAGCGAAAGCACGCCATTGTCGGCAAATTGCACGGAATCGTAGGTGTTGCCAAAATAGGGAAAGGAAAAGCCGAGAAAATAGAATAACGACACATTGTCGTCCGTCATGCCTAGATCGGTGCCGCTCACGGAGATGTCTTCCCACTCCATTTGGGGGCCGGCCGGATCACTGCTGTCCCGCCATGTGTAGTCGGTGGGCGACGGAGCGTGATGAACCAATTGATAGTGCAATACGCCCTCCCCCGTATTGGTGATCTCCACCACCGCCTGGTTGGTGCCCCCCGGCTGATTGCTGATTTCAACCACTGCCGGGGAATTCGAGAGGGCCGGGGCCGGGAGCCGACCGCGGTCGGTGGTCAGGATGTACTCTTGATCGCCCGTGGGAACCACCACGCCGGTCACCGTGGCGGTCCAGGTTCCGCTCGCCGGCGCCGGGACGTCGACCTGCTCCACATTGTCCACATCATTCGTGCCGGTGGTGGCGTTGAGCGCCGGGGATGCCCCCGATTCCGCAAACGGCATGGTGTACGGATCGTGGACGGTGCCGCCGGGGCCCCGCAGTGTGATGTTCAGATCGTTGACCAATGCGTCTTCCGCCGCCGAATTGCCCGCCGGATCCGTCCAGTACAGCATCACGTGGAGATTCGTGGCGGCGGCGGGAACCTCGATCAGGTGGGTGTGCGAATCCGCCTCCTGAATGATGTCCTCGGCGTAGACCCGGTTGGTCGCGGTATGCGCGCGGATGAGGTCCACGGCCTTTTTCGCATTCGCGATCCCCCAGCCGAACTGATAATCCGGCCCGTCCCGGCCGGCGTCGTCGGCCGTGTTCAGCAGGATCGCCTTGACCAGCCCCGCGGGTGGATTCGTCACCCCCGTCTGCACAAACTGTTCCAGCATCAGGGCCAGGATACCGGTGGTGGTCGGCGCCGACATCGATGTTCCACTTTGGGACCCGTAGCTGTTGCCCGGCTCTGTCGAATACAGCTCATCGCCGTTTGCGGTGATATCCGGCTTGATCCGCCCGTCATCGGTCGGCCCCCAACTGCTGAAGGGCGTCATGCCTCCGCTGTCGGTGGCGGCCCCGAGCGAGATCAGGTTCTTGGCGCTGCTCCGGTCGCCGAGGCAGTCGTAATAACCGTCCGCATAGAGCGAGCCGTCATGGGGATGGCCCGAGCCATCATCATTGCGGTCGTTGCCGGCAGATTTCACCACCAGGTAATCATGCACGCCGATCGCCGCATCCAGGTCCTCGGCCGTCAACGTGTAATTCCCGAACAGGTTGGTGTTGTCGTTCCATATACTCCCGCTCCAGCCGATCACGTGACCGTAGGAGTGATTTGACAGGCGTGCGCCGTAGGTCAGAAGGGCCTCCTCCATCTCCTCCTCGTTGTCGCCGTCGAAATCGTATGAATACAGGAATGTGCCCGGCGCCATCCCCTCCGCGGAGGAGTCCCCCGCCCCGCTCCCGCCAATGGTTCCGGCGACGTGTGTCGAGTGGTCGCTCACCCCGTCGTTGTCCACCACGGTCACCCGGCTCGGAGAGCCGAAGTCCCCGTGCGGGTCGATCTCCCCTCCGTCCCGAACCATCACCGCTATGTTTGTTCCGGTCAGCTCGTAGGGCGCGGCCTGAACATCATCGACATGGGAAAGGACCTGCGCATCGACATTCATCGTCCGGTTGGGCGGCGGCGGGGCCGCGATAATCCGCACGCCGGGATCGGACGCCAGGGCCAGAAGCCCATCCGCGGTGCCCGCCAGACGGGCCCGGCCCTTTGTATCGACCGTGACGTCCCCGCCGGACACCCCCGCCGGGGACACGCGGCTCGCGATCTCTGTTTTGGATCCGTCCTCGTAAAAATCAACCACCGCCGGAATCTCATCACGCCCCGACTGCATGGTCTGCCACACCAGGGGCGAGAGCTTGTCCTGCGGGGCCACCGGCTCGACGGCCACCACCAGGGGAAGCTGCTCCAGGAGGCCGGCTCGGTCGGCCTCGGCTTTCCACACGTGTCGGGTTACATGCTCGACAACCTGGAGCCCCTTCGCGGCGAGCTGCGAGCGTTCGTCCGGCGTCGGCGTTCGGGAAAACTGCACGTAGAGCTCTCCCGTGGGAGAATCGGGCTCCCGCACGGCTGTGCCGGGACCCTGCAGGACGACGGCGCGCGATTTTAACCGCAACAACCGGCTCGCTTCGCCTGGATCAAGGGAAGCGAGAAGATCCCGTTTCGGTCCCCGGCGAAACCAGTCGTCCGGCCCTGTAATGGATGTCCGCGCGCTCGCGGCCACCGCGGAAGGGTCGCCCGGCAGCGTCCGATGCCTCCGCGTCGCCTCGTCCGCCTGTACGTCATTCGCGAGGGCCGGTTCTTGCCCGGCGGGGGAAGGTGCCTGGCCGGGGGAAGGGTTCGGGCGGGCGGAGTCGTGAGGCACAGGCTCCGCTCCAGGATCGGATGAAGCCGCCGAATGAACAGCGCCGGGCCGTTTGTCAGAGCCCCCCGTAATCAACACCCATCCCAGTACAACGAGCACAATCCCCAAGCCGGTAAATCCAGTCAACGCTTTCATCCGAAGGCCACCCTTTCCATTCTGTCAGGCGGACCCGGCACCGAAATACAACGTTGTAGCTTGTGAGACTATGGGGTCACGCCGATCGTTTGTGGTATACCCTGAACATAGGTCGGGGACCGGATCCCGTAAAGCAGCCCGGGCGTGGAATCGCCATTTTACAGCGCAATCCATCGGATGGATTGTGCGGTATGTGTTGAATGTTTAGATCGCCCCCTGCCCCCTTCCACACATCCACAACTCTCCAGTCCCCGCCATGGGGCGGTCACCGGCTCCGTCATCGGCGATCGCGGAGCGCACGCGATCTCACTCCATCCGCACGTCGATGCGGTAATACCCGCCCCGGGCGGCGTTGTGGGTGGTGTCGGTGTAGACGTTTTCCGGCGGGGTGGCCACGATTCCGGTACTCAGGGGGGCGGCGCTGCCGGTCAGGTTGGTCATCCACGAAATCCCGTACACCCGATTGGAGGCGCTGGGCCAGCGGATCACGTAGCCGCCGCCGGCGTCCGGCACCACGGTGTTCAGCTCGAATACCGACAGGGCATTCGTGGGATCGGTCGATGCGATGTATTCATGAAGATTGTAGATGCCGTCGGCATCGTCATCGGCATAGGCCGTCATCCCCGTGGCGCTGCCGCTGTGCCGGATCTCAAATTCATTCGGCAAGCCGTCGCCGTCCTCGTCCTCCGCTCCCGTTGTGGCATTGGTGGAGACCGTGTACTCCACGGGAATGGATACGGAGCCGGTGTCGCCGTTGTGCGCCACCACCACGCTCGTGGTGTGGGTGGTTTCCTCCAGCGTTTCGCTGTCGGCGGTCAACACCATGGAGGTCGAGCTGCCGGGGAGCAGTTCCCCCATTGACGGGGCAATCTCCAGCCACTGCGCGCCCAGGGGCGCAAACTCGACGGCCAGATCGTTTTCGACGTATGCCTCGTTGTAGGCGACCTCCACCACCGGGCCCTTCGAGGCATCGTCCTGCAGGCCGATGGTCGCGGAATCGAGAGTGGGGCCGGTCATGTTCTGATACTGGAACCGGATGCGTCCTGTGTCGTACAGAATGACCTGCAGCGTCTGCCCGTCGGACGTCCCGTATCGCGGCACATCGAGCCAGGACACGATGAACCGGTCGCCGGCTTGCTGGTAGCGGATTTCGCCGCCACTGGCGGGATTCAGGTCATCCCAGAACGGCGCGATGGATTTCTGGGGCGCCGCCAGGCTGGGAAAGCGATCGTTGGTGTAGTCGAGTTGCCCGGTGGAAAACGACACGACTCCGTTCGCGCCGACCTGCACGGAGAGGTGCGTGTTGCTGTAGTACGGAAACTCAAACCCGAGGGGGATCAACGAAGACTCCCCGTCATCGCTGAGCCCCAGGAGGGTGCCGCTGGTCGATATATCCTCCCAGGCATACACGGGCCCGCCGGCATCGTTGCTGTCCAGCCAGGCATAGTTGGTGGAGGAAGACACCTGCGTCTGCGCCCGGTAGCGGAGAATTCCCTCGCCGGTATTGGTCAACTGCACCGCGGCTTGGTTGGTGTCGCCCGGCAGACTGTTCATTTCAACAGAGGCGGGGGCGGTTGAAAGGGCGGCCGCCGGCAAGTGGCCGCGGTCGGTGGTCAGTACGTAGCCCTGTTCGCCCGAAGCAATCACCACGCCGGATACCGTGGCCGTCCAGGTCCCGCTCGCCGGCGACGGGATGTCGACCTGTTCTACATTGTCGACATCATTGGTCCCGGTGGTGGCGTTCAACGCCGGGGAGCCGCCGGATTCGGCGAACGGCATGGTGTACGGATCATGCACCGCGCCCCCGGGCCCCCGGAGGACCACGTTCAGGTCATTGACCAGCGCCTCCGCAGCCGCGGAATTGCCCGCCGGATCGGTCCAGTACAGCATGACATGAAGAGTGGGGGTGCCCGCGGGGACCTCGAGCAGGTGGCGGTGCGACTCCGCTTCCCGGATCGTCTCCTGCGTGTACATGCGGTTGGTGGCCGAGTGGGCGCGGATGAGATCCACCGCCGCCTTGGCATCGGCAATGCCCCATCCGTACTGGTAATCCGGCCCGTCCCGCCCGGCCTCGTCCGCCGTATTGAGCAGGATCGCCTTCACCAGGGCGGTCGGGGGATTCGTGATCCCCTTCTGCAAAAACTGCTCCAGCATAAGCGCCAGGATGCCCGTGACCGTCGGGGCGGACATCGACGTGCCGCTATAGCTGCCGTAGCTGTCGCCCGGCAGTGTTGAATACAGCCCACTCCCGTTGGCACTGATATCCGGCTTGATCCGCCCGTCATCGGTCGGCCCCCAACTGCTGAAAGAAGTCATCCCCCCGCCGTCGGTCGCCGCCCCCACCGTGATCTGGTTCTTCGCGCTGCTCCGGTCGCCCAGG
This sequence comes from uncultured Verrucomicrobiota bacterium, assembly GCA_964500395.1. Taxonomy (GTDB): domain Bacteria; phylum Verrucomicrobiota; class Kiritimatiellia; order CAZCOO01; family CAZCOO01; genus CAZCOO01. The sequence goes on along the minus strand of CAZCOO010000010.1, from coordinate 1,721 downwards.
CAGTCGTAGTAGCCGTCTTCATAGAGAGAGCCGTCGTGGGGGTGGCCGGATCCATCATCATTCCGGTCGTTCCCGGCCGACTTCACCACCAGGAAGTCATAGGCATGGATGGCGGCATCCAGGTCGGCCGCGAAAGACGTATAATCCCCGAAGAGATTGGTATTATCATTCCACGTCCCGTCGTTCCAACCGATCACATGACCGTAGGAGTGGTTGGAGAGGCGGGCTCCGTAGGTCAGGCCCGCCTCTGCCAGCTCGGTCTCGTTATCGCCGTAGAAATCGTAGGAATAGAGGAACGCGCCCGGGGCCATGCCTTCCGCGGAAGCCGCTCCGGCCCCGCTGCCGCCGATCGTTCCGGCGACATGCGTCGCGTGGTCGCTCACCCCGTTGCTGTCCGCCGTCGTCACCCGGCTCGGGGACCCGAAATCGCTGTGCAAATCGACCTCGCCCCCGTCCCGCACCATCACCGGGATGTTGGTGCCGCTCAGCTCGTACGGGGCGGCCTGGACGTCATCTACGCGCGAGAGCGCCTGGGCATCGTCATTCATCGTCCGGTTGGGCGGCGGCGGGGCCGCGATCGCCCGCACGCCGGGCCGGCCGGCCAGGGCCAGGAGACCCCCGGCGCTGCCGCTGAGTCGCGCCCGGCCCTTTGCATCAATCGAGATCGGCCCGGCTGTCTGGGAGGCGGACACGATCTCGCGCACATCCTTGTCCGAGGCGCCGCCGTAGAAATCAACGACAGCCGGGATCTCCTCGCGGCCCGACCGGATGGACTGCCAGACCAGCGCAGAGAGCTTGTCTCGGGCGTCCACGGGTTCGACCCCGACCACGAGGGGGTGCCGGACCACCAGCCCGGCCGGCGTGGCCGTGGCCTTCCATACGTGGCGGGTCACATGCTCGAGAATCCGCAGGCCCTCCGTGGCGAACCGGGAGCGCTCCGCAGGGGTCGGCGTTCGGGCAAACTGGACGTAGAGTTCACCCGTGGCGGCATCCGGATCTCGAACCGCCCGACCGGGATGCTGCAGAACCACGGCCCTCGATTTCAAGAGGAGCAGCCGGGACTCCTCGGCCGGGGAAAGCGATCCCGTGAACTGTTGCTTTGCCTCCCGGCGGAACCAGTCCCCTTCGCCGGAAATGGATGTGAGGTCGCTCCGGGCGACAGGTCCCCGGCCGGGGTGCGCGCTGTGCCCGCCGGCCCCCGCCACCGCGGCGGCGGGATCCTCGGACGAAGGCGGCCGGGACGGACCGGATGCCGCGGGGCCGGCGCGAGGCTGCGGGGGAGCGCCGCGAGCTTCGTCTTGGACAGGATGGACAGAACGCGATGTGTCGGACCCGAGCGGGCCCAGCAGCCAGGCGGTCAAGGCGAGGAGGATCGCCAACCCACCAACTCCGAACATCGCTTTCATGGAACCCCCTGTCGGCAAGGAATCAGGCAGGTCTCATCGTCGGTAACGTTTTATCAGGGAAACGATGACCCTACCCTCGATTTGCTGTGTTGGGAACATAGGCCGCGGCAGGGCTGCCGTAAAGCGACCCGCACCCGGTTTCGGGGGATGAAGCCATTAATATTCGGACGGGATGCCCGCGGCGCTTATAATGTATTATATGTATTGGTTATGCGGCATGAAGAGAGAGAAGAGAGAAAGGATCCTGATGCCTCAGTCTAAATCGAAAACCTGAACGCGCCGTCGTGTGCCGGGCGTATCCGGCGACGAATCGGG
>CAZCOO010000009.1:21733-26465 GCA_964500395.1 uncultured Verrucomicrobiota bacterium | reverse complement strand
ATCCAGGACCAGGCTCGCAGGGAAGCGGCGTAAATCAGATTGTCTGCCCTGGTGTCGTGGTACACTTTCAGTGGAATCCCGGTAGAGCCTCCGGTGAAGGATGGCCGGAGATATGAACGGGATGCGGGGACCACGATGTCCTCCAGATGCTCACGAATCTCTTCTTTTTCCAGAATGGGCAGCCGGGCAAAGTCATCCATGGATTTCAGGTCTCCCGGCTCGAACCCCGCGTTGCCGTATTTTTCACGATAGTAGGGGCTGTACTCGTATGCATGCGTGACGAGACGGCGGGTCTTTTCGAGTTGCCTTTGGCGAAGGCGGGAGGGCGACTCGCGCTCGTGTTTGTTCAGTTCCTCCAGGTCGCGGAGGAACCCGGGTTGAAACAGCCGTTTCTTCGTACGCCATAGCTTGTTCAGGAGAGTTCGGTTCACGGCCGCATACCTTCTCGGTGGGGGCTCGACAGGGGCGTGGCACAAGCGGGGGACGCATGCTTGGCGTGGCCTGTATAGAGTTTGTTCGGCAGGATGGCACTCATACCCGAACCGTACCTGAATGCGCAGCGGGATAGCAAGACCCCGCCGCGTGCTCAGATATCTCAGCGAGTGGATGTTCCTCGCATTCCTTCGAAAACAATTGACCGAGCAAGAACAAGAACAAATAAATGGAGATGGGGATTCCTGTCCCCCCAATGCATTCCATTCGTATGGTAAACATGAGCTGACAGTAATGAAATGAGAGGAATAAGGTCATGCCGTTGGAAATTGAAGAAGTCTTTTTTGGAGGCGCTGTAAAAACCATTGTTCCCAAAGTCTTCGGGGACGATCGCGGCTTTTTCCTGGAGGCGTACCGGGCCGACCAGTTCCGCGACATGGGGATCGATGCGCCGTTCGTACAGGACAATCACTCGGGCTCCGTGCGGGGGGTATTGCGGGGGCTGCACTTTCAATGGGACCCGGCCATGGCGAAGTTGATGCGGGTGACGGCGGGAGAAGCGTTTCTCGTTGCGGTAGATCTCCGAAAAGGATCTCCCTCCCTGGGGCAGGCGGTGACGGTCCGGGCGTCCGCGGCGAATAAGAAAATGCTCTACGCGCCCGCATCGTTTGCCAGAGGCTTCTGTGTTCTGTCGGATTTTGCCGAAATTCAGTACAAATGTACCGGAATCTACAATCCGGATGCGGAATCCGGCATTCTCTGGAACGATCCGGCCCTTGGGATTGATTGGCCGATCGAGACCCCCATTCTTTCGGAGAAGGACCGGAGCGCGCAGACCCTGCAAGAATGGCTGGCGCGTCCGGAATCGGAAGCATTTCAATACGAGAGCGAAGCAGATGCGTAGATTCGTTCCCCGAATCAGCATGTTTCAGAGCAAGGTGAGCCGGTGCGTGTGACAGAGGGCCGTCCAGCGGAAAAGACATCAGCTCGGGGTCCCGTTCGACGACTCCTGAGTTTCTTCAAGCAGGAAATCCGGACCCTGACCGGGAAGTATCCGTTCCTGTTTTCGGTGTATATGATTCTGGTTGAAAGGCGCCACCGGTGGTTGCGGACACAGCCGGATACGCAGATTGTAATCGAGGGATTCGGGGGGTCGGCGAATTCATTTGCGACCCGCGCGTTCCGTCTATCCCAGCCTCACCGCATCAAATGCGCGCACCACCTCCATGTGCCGGCGCAGATTATCCTCGCCATCCGGTGGAACGTCCCGGTGATTGTGCTCCTGAGAGAACCGGAAGAAGCCTGCACATCGCTGCTTTCGAGAGATTATTACCCGTCTGCCCGGCAAGCGCTCCGCCACTACATCCGGTTTTACCAGGCGGTCTTGCGTTACCGGGACCACGTGGTCATCGCGCCTTTTGAGGACGTGACACAAGGATACGGAAAAATAATTGAGAAGGTGAATCGGAAATTCGAGACGGAGTTTGTTCCGTTTGTTCATAACCAGGCAAATGCAGACAGAATTATCGATGGGTTTGACAAGGCCGATAATCTGAAGCCGGGGCCACGGGAGGAACGAAAAGCGTTGAAAGAAGCCGCTCGACAGCGTGTAAACGCCACCAGCGCCACTCTTCGACAAAAAGCGAATGCCACGTATCTGGCGTTCAAAAACGAAACATCCGGCAACGCCAGATGATTGCATTGCCCGCGGTCCCAACGGGATGTAGTCTTCCAGTTCCGACTAACTGAGCGCAATTTGCCTATGATGGATGAGACATTCCGTCAGCGATATCGATGAGCAACAAAGGGAGAGACATCATGTGGCCGATTTCAACTCTGCCGAGGGAGATAGGATATGCGTAATCAAGGAAAAATCCTGGTGGCCGGCGGAGCGGGCTATGTGGGGGCGGCCCTGGTCCCGGCGCTTCTGGAGCGAGGCTATGAGGTGCATGTTGTGGACGCGGGGTGGTTTGGATGGACGCTGCCCGAGGGAGCGGTGAAACTGGAGCGCGATCTCTTTCTGCTCACCGAGGAGGATGTAGCAGGGTTTGATGCGGTCATTTTTCTCGCCGGACTTTCCAACGACCCCATGGCGGAGTTTTCCCCGGCGCTGAATTTCATCTTTAATGCCGCCTCCCCGGCCTATCTGGGCTATGTGGCGAGGCGCGCAGGGGTCCGCCGGTTCATCTTTGCCGGCTCCTGCTCCGTCTACGGATATGCGGTGGACCAGTTTTTTGACGAAACAATGCCCACCGTGTCGAATTACCCATACGGCATTTCCAAGATTCAGGCGGAACAGTCGTTGATCCAGCTCGCCGATGATCGCTTTTCCGTCATCTCGTTGCGGAAGGGGACGATCAGCGGCTACAGCCCCCGCATGCGCCTGGATTTAATCGTCAATACGATGTTTCGCACGGCTTTGGAGACCGGGGTGATCCGCATCAACAACCCGGCCATCTGGCGTCCGATCCTGAGTATCCAGGATGCCGTGGGCGCCTACATCCGGGCGCTGGAGGCCAATGGGGATGTCTCGGGGGTCTTTAACATCGCATCCGGTAACTACACCGTCGGCGAAGTCGCCGATATTGTGAAAGAGGAACTCGAGACCCTCTCCGGGCAGAAAATCCGTCTCGACATACACAACGTTCAGGACTACCGGAACTACAAGGTCACCTGCGACAAGGCCGTCAAGATCCTGAGCTTCAAGCCGGCCCACGATGTCCGGCAGATCGTGCGGGATCTGTACGGGCATCGCGACGCCTTCGCCGATTTCGACAATCCCGCCTATCGAAACATCGAGATTTTCACCGCTCTGGTGAAGTCCGGTCAGATTACCTCCCCCACCAACCCCATGATATCATGCGAATCGCCATAACAGGAGCCAACGGACAACTCGGAACCGATCTCGTTCGGGTGCTGCGCGATGGCGGGCATGACGTCGTGCCGTGGACACATGAGGAGATTGAACTCGCCGACGGAGACTGCACACAGCGCACCGTCCAATCGGCGGAGCCCGACGCCGTGATTCACACGGCCGCCATGCACAATGTGGACGACTGTGAGGCCGATCCCATCCGCGCCTTCCAGGTCAATGCGCTCGGCTCGCGCGACCTCGCCCGGGCGTGTGAAGACGCGGGGGCCTGGCTGATCGGCATCAGCACCGATTATGTCTTCGACGGGGACCGGGACGAGCCGTACCGGGAAGGGGATTGTCCGCGGCCTCTCAATGCCTACGGCATCACGAAGCTGGCGGGGGAGGCGTTTGCCCTCGCGTCGGCTTCGCGGTGTACCGTCATGCGGGTGTCGGGCCTGTACGGATGGGCGCCCTGCCGGGCCAAGGGGCTCAACTTCGTTGACCTGATGTGCAAACTGGGTCGCGAACGGGAAGAGGTGCGGGTCGTGGATAACGAAACGGTCACGCCCACGCTGACGCTGGATATCGCCCGGCAGGTCGAGGCATTGCTGGCCTCCCCCGTCATGGGGGTGGTCCACGCGACCGCGGAGGGACAGTGTACCTGGCACGAATTCGCCGCAGAAATCTTTCGGTTGGCGAACCTGCCGGCCCGGTTGAATGTGGCCGGCCCGGATGAATTCCCGGCCAAGGTTCCGCGCCCCGCGTTCTCGGTCCTGGAAAATGCCCGGCTGAAAACGGAGGGGCTCAACCGCATGCGGCATTGGAAAGAGGGCCTCAAAACCTATCTCGAGGGCCGGGAAAAGGAGCGGGTATGAGAATTGCGTTGTTGGGTGTGCGGGGCGTGCCGTCGGGATACAGCGGGTACGAGACCTTTGCCCAGGAGGTCGGCCCGCGGCTGGTGGAGCGCGGACACGAGGTGACGGTGTACTGCCGGCAGTCTCTTTTCCCGGAGCGAATCCCGGAGTACCGGGGCATGCAGCTCGTCTACCTGCCGTCGATCCAGACCAAGAGTCTCAGCACCTTTTCCCACACCTGCCTGGCGGCCCTGCACCTGGCCTTTCGCCGGGCGGATGTGGCGATGTTTGTCAACGTGGCCAACAGTCCGTTTTGCCTGATCACCAAACTCGCCGGCATCAAAACCGCCATCAATGTGGACGGGATGGAGTGGCGCCGCCCCAAGTGGGGCCCCACCGGGAAACGATACTTCTATAACGCGGCCCGGATCAGCAAGTACACCTCGCATGTGGTGGTGACGGATGCCGGGCGCATGCAGGAGATCTACAAAGAGGATTTCGGGGTGGAGTCCGTCGACATCGCCTACGGTGCCAACTGCTACACCTCCAGGCACCCGGAGAAAATACGGGACCTGGGGTTGGAGCCCGGGAA
>CAZCOO010000009.1:19860-21633 GCA_964500395.1 uncultured Verrucomicrobiota bacterium | reverse complement strand
GCTACACCTCCAGGCACCCGGAGAAAATACGGGACCTGGGGTTGGAGCCCGGGAAATACCTTCTCACTGCGTGCCGGCTGGTTCCCGACAACAATGTGCATGTCATGGTTGATGCCTACTGTCGGGTGGAAACAGATATCCCCTATGCAGTGGTGGGAGGTACGCCGTACGCCAATGAGTACACCGACCGGCTGAGGGCGAAGGAGCATCCCGGCCTGCGATTCCTGGGGCATGTCGATGACCAGGATCTTATCGATGAACTGTACGCGAACGCCTATGTCTACCTCCACGGGCATGAATTCGGCGGGACGAATCCCACCCTGTTGCGAGCCATGGCGGCGGGGTGCTGCGTTCTGGCGCTGGATACGCCCTTTAACCGGGAAGTCCTGGGCGAACACGGCTTGTTTTTCCATAAACAGGCGGAGAGCGTCGCGGAGCAGATGGACTATATCCTGTCCCACCCGGACGAGCAGAAACGCATGGCGGAGGGCGGACCGGCGCGGATTCGTGACCGCTATACCTGGGAGCACATCACCGACCAGTACGAACAGATGTTCAGGAATATGACGGGGACGTAGCCCCGTCGGGAGCGTCGAAAGGCGGACGAGGGATGTCGAAGCTCCTCCACTTTAGGGGGACGTACCCGTCGCCCCGCGGAAACCCGCCCCCGGATTCCGGATGCCCCGGCCTTGTGCCGGGGTTTCTTTTTGTCCGGATCGCCTGAGTTCGGGCGTTTTGTTTGATATTGCGGGGGAAGGGGGGGGATGGCACAATCAAACTTTTTGAGGAACCGCCTATTTATGACGACGAAATCACAGAGTGCGGGCGTGCCGTCTCTGATCTCCTCGCACGCGGTATCGGAAGGAGTCGTACAGGGGGCCTCTTTTTCGTACCTGCATCGGAAGATTATCAACACGATCGCAATGGCCGTTGGCGACGGCCTGGCCATCACTTTTGCCCTCCTGATGGCTGGGGGGCTCCGCTGGTTGCTGAAAGGCGATCACATGCTCCCGGCCTGGGGGGGGTTGATCATAGTGGCCTGGTGGGTCGGGTCGGCCGGGCTTCGGCTCCTGCCGGGGTGGGGCCTGGGGGCGGTGGAGGAACTCCGGCGCCAGACGATTCTGCTGGCCGCTGTATTCGGCATTGTGACGGCGGCCATGTTCCTCAGCAAGACCAGTTCAGAAGCCAGTCGACTCACCCTGACCTTCGGGTTCCTGGTGGGGCTGCCGATGCTGCCGCTGTTTCGCCGGTTCTCCAAGCTCGTGCTGATCCACAAGGGCGTGTGGGGGATCCCCTCCGTGGTGTACGGCAGCTCGCAGACGATCCCCCTCGTCCTCTCTTCCATTCAGAACGAACCGGGCCTGGGGTATACATCGGTGGGCGCGTTTTCGGATGACATGCAGCCGGGCGCTCCCGTGCGGGGGGTGCCCGTCCGCGGGGGGATTCAGGAGCGGACGCGCCAGGCCCCCGTTGCCTTTGTTGCATTGCCCGGCATTTCCCGGCACCGCCTGGTGGAGCTGCTGGACGGGCCGCTTTCGACCTACCGACATGTCGTGCTGATCCCGGATCTTGTGGAGGCGCCCTCCCTGTGGGTCACCCCGCGGGATCTCCGCGGCATCCTGGGGCTGGAGATCACCAGTAACCTTCTCGATCCGCTGTCCCGTTTCCTGAAGCGGGCCACGGAACTCGTCATCGTATTTCTGACCCTCCCGGTGTGGTTGCCCCTGTGTCTGTTGCTGGGTGCGCTGATCGCCCTGGTCGACCGGGAGCACC
>CAZCOO010000009.1:0-19850 GCA_964500395.1 uncultured Verrucomicrobiota bacterium | reverse complement strand
GGGAGCACCCGTTGTATGTGCAGGAGCGGGTAGGGCAGAAGGGCCGCGTGTTCAAGACGCTGAAGTTCCGCACCATGCATAAGGAAGCGGAGAAGATCCTCGAAGCGAAGCTCGATGAAGACCCCGACCTGCGCGAAGAATGGGAAGAGAATTTTAAGCTGAAAAACGACCCCCGGGTGACCCGTACCGGGCAGTTGCTGCGAAGCTCGTCGCTCGATGAGTTGCCCCAGCTTTTTAATGTCCTCCGCGGCGACATGTCCCTGGTGGGCCCCCGGCCGCTCCCGGCCTACCACTATTATGGCCTCTCCGAGCAGGTGCGGCTCCTGCGCGACCGGGTCCGTCCGGGCATCACCGGACTGTGGCAGGTCTCCGGCCGGAGTGAGGTGGGGCTCGAGGGGATGGAGCGATGGGATACGTACTACGTGCGCAACTGGTCGATCTGGCTCGATTTTGTCATCCTTTTCCGTACCGTACGCGCCGTGCTGCAGAAAGAAGGGGCGTACTGATTTCCGGATCGGCGAACAGGATGATCCGTCTTCTTTTCCTCGCGCTTGTCCTGGGGGCCCCGGCCACTGTCTTCGGCCTGGGTCCCCACCAGGTGGCCGTCCTGGTGAACGGGAACTCGGACCTCTCCCGCCGGGTGGCCAATGAGTACGTCCGCAGCCGGGACATTCCCGCCGCGCACGTCATCACCCTGGATGTGCCGGCGGGCATTCACAGTGTACGGGCCCAGATCGGGCATGATGCCTTTACCGAGCGGATCTGGACGCCGGCTGTTGAGACGCTGCGCGAACGAGGCCTCGGGCCGGACCGCATCCTCGCCTGGGTGTACGCCCCCGACTTCCCGATCCGCATTGTCCACGACCGAATCGGGCTGTCGCTGACGGGGCTCACCTTCGTCCGCAATCAGCCCCCTGCGCGCAAAGAAATCCACGACGGGACATATGCCTCCCCGCTGTTCGCCGGGCCCGCCCGCCCGGACGGCCCTCAGCACCCGGGGATGACTCTGGAACGCTACCGGGAGCTGGTGCGGGGTCCCATGCCGCTCCCGAGCATGCTGCTGGGGTACAATGGGACCCGGGGGGAGACGGCGGATTCGATTCGCAAGCGGCTCGAACTTTCCGTCGCCGCGGACCGGTCGGCGCCGCGCGGTACGGTGTACTTTGTGAAGAGCGAAGACGTCCGGACGCATGCGCGGGCGTGGCAATTCGATGCCGCGGCCGAAGAACTCAGGGCGATGGGGCTGAAGGCGGAAATCACGGAGACCTTCCCTCGGCGGAAAAAGGATGTGGTGGGCCTGATGGCCGGGGCGTCGATGGCGCCTGCAACGTCAATCCGCCTCTATCGGCCCGGGAGCTATGCGGCAACGCTGACCAGCTTCGGCTCCGTGTACCATATCCGCCATCAGACCAAGACGACGGACTGGTTGTCCGCCGGCGCCTTTGCCTCCTCCGGAACCGTGTCGGAACCCCGGGCCATCTGGACCAAGTTCCCGCACGCGCGGATGTTTGCCTTTTATCGCCGGGGGTGCACGCTGCTGGAAAGCCTGGTCCAGTCCGTTCGCTGCCCGCTGCAGCTCCTTCTGATCGGCGATCCGCTCATGAGCCCGTACGCCGCCCCCATGAGCGTGACCTCTGTGATCCTCGGCGACGTGAGCGGGACGGAACCGGTGGAGGTAATGGCCCAGGTGCTTCCGCTCAAGCTGGCGGATAAAGTCGTGTACCGGTTTTTCCTCGACGGGCGGCCGCTCACGGAGTGGCAGTCCGAACCCCGTACAGAGATAGATCCCGGGGTGCTGTCCGCCGGCGCGCATTGTCTGCGCACGGTGGTGGCCACACAGGGCGGCATCCGCCACCAGGCCTTTCATCGCGAGTGGGTGCAGGTCCGGCGGGAGGGGCGCGGGGTCCGGTTCGCCGCCTTGGACGAGGATGCCCGGCTGGATGCAAGCCGGTCTCTTCCGCTCCGCATCGAGGCGGAGGGAGACCCCGTCGGCCTGGGGGTTCTGCACCACGGTCGTTGGGTTGCCGGCGCCTCTAGCATCGCCGAATCTGTGGTGAGGCTCGATCCCGGGCGGGTGGGAGAAGGGCGGACGACCCTGCGGCCGGTTGCGGTGTACAACGGCGGGGACGAGGTCCGGGGCGTGCCGGCACCGGTTGAGTTTGTCGACCGGAACAGGCCGCCGGACCTGCGAACGGTCAATATCCGGGAAGCCGGGGACGGGTGGTTGGTTGAGGTGGACGTTCACGATGCGGACGGCGACGCCGTGGAGGCTACCGCGGCTCGGTCGATGGTGCCCGATTTGTTCCCGCAGGGCGGGGAGACGCTGCTGGAGGCGCAGCGGGTGCTGGTCCACAAGACGTTCGACGTGCCGGACCACCACCGGCCGCGCAGCATCCTGGCCGAGGTGTCTCTACCGGTCGCAAAGAATAATCCCCGCATTGACGGCAAGCGCTTCGGGGTGGGGTGGGGCTCCATGGAAACGGAGGGCTGGGCCTTTTTCGGCTTTTCCGGCGATGACGGCTGCTGGGGCGCAGGGAGCTATGTGGACGAAGAATTCTCTGAAGAAGACACCTACGGTGCGCCACTGGAGCTTGGCCGGCGATACCTTCTGAAAGCGGGCTGGCCCAATGCGGATCGACCTCTCGCCGGTCGGGTAAACGGGTCGCCGCAGCTCCGCCGCCGGTCGGCAGGGCCCGGGGAGGCCGCCCCGTTCGGAATCTACGCCCGGATGTGCACCCCCCGGATTCACCGCCTCGTGGGAGTCCCTGCGCACGGTGTAGTGTTGAAGGAACAATCGGGGACCCGGTATGTTTGGCATGCGCGCAGTCGCGACGATCTGCGCCGTACAGTGTTGCTGTTGGATGACGGCAGGATCACATCGTTTCACTCCCTGGAGGAATAGACGTGGGTCACCCTTGTGTCTTTTTTGACCGCGACGGCATCGTCAACCGCTCCCCCGGCCCCGGCTACGTGGAGCGCCTGGAGGACTTTCATCTCCAACCCGACTTCTTCCGGGCGATGCAGGTCGTGCAGGATAAGGGGTATGTATCCATCCTGATCACCAATCAGCGAGGAGTCGCGCGGGGGTGCCTGACCCGGGAAACGCTGGACCGAATTCATGAGTGGATGCGGTCGGAACTGGCGGGACGGGGGCTCGATTTTCTCGATATATATGTCTGTACCGATCTCGATGACGACCACCCCTGGCGGAAGCCGAACCCGGGTATGATTCTGGCGGCTGCCGAAGACCACGATCTCGATCTGTCCCGATCCTGGATGGTGGGCGACCAGGCGGGCGATGTCACCGCCGGCCGCCGGGCGGGCTGCCGGACGATCCTCGTGGCGGACCGGCAGGGGGATATTCCGGCGGATTTCCATGTCCCGGCGATCGCCCTTCTTCCCGATTTTCTCTCCGAAACCCTGCCGCCGGTCAAACCCGCAGCGGCAAATTGACAGAGCCCGCTATTGAACGTATTTTACGTTCATTATGTCTATTGATCGCGTGTCTTAAACCCTCGCGACCAATCTGCCGGGAATGTCTGAATTGGGGGATGAAAGCCGGCGCCCCCGACAGAGGAAACGGGTCCGCCGCCGGACGGGATGAGCCATCATCATGAGCACCGTTTATCAACAACCGATCTGGAGCGAACGGTGGCGCCTGGCCGCCCTCAGCCAGACCGATCTCATGAAGATCGGGCTCACCTCGTTGATGTGCGGGATCATTTTCCTCATGTTTCACCTGCAGGGGAACACTGTTGAAACCGATAAGCTGGGTACGTCCGCTTTCCTCTGGCTGAAATTTCGCTGGGATGTAAGCGGGGGCGATTTTTCGCACGGATACCTCATTCCCATCGTGAGCATGTGGATCATCTGGTATAACCGGCGCGCAATCGCCGACGCGCCGAAAGCGGTGAGCTGGGTGGGCCTCGTGTTCGTCATCGGCTCCCTTCTCGCCCACTACGTCGGGGCCAAGGCCCAGCAGCCCCGGCTTTCGGTCATGGGGCTGATCGGGCTGGCCTGGAGCATCCCGTTCTACTTTTACGGGTGGCGGACGGCCAAGATCCTGATGTTTCCCGCCGCCTACCTGATTTTTTGTATTCCTCTCAACTTCCTGGACAGCCTGACCTTTCCCCTGAAACACTTTGTGGCGATTTCCACGGCGTCCACCCTCAACGGGTTGGGCATAGCGGTGGAACGCTCCGGCGCGATTATCCAGGCCGTCGACGGTACCTTCTCCTTCAACATTGACGACCCGTGCAGCGGGTTGCGTTCCCTTCTTGCGCTCACGGCCATTGCCGCCGTTTACGCCTACTTCACCCAGCGAACGGTGATCCGGAAATGGCTGTTGTTTCTCGCCTCCATCCCCATTGCCGTCCTGGGGAACATGGCGCGTATCCTGGCCATCGGGCTGATGGCCCAGGCCTTCGGGCAAAAGGTGGCTACGGGGATCTTCCACGATTACTCGGGCTATATCTTTTTTCCGGTGGCGATTGGCCTGCTTGTCGCCATGGGCGCGTTCCTGAATCTCAATTTCCGGGAGGTTCGGGACAACCTGGTTCGGCTGTTGAAAGAACAGCGACACGCTACCGCATCGAGTGAATCCGCGGGATAAGGTCCCGCCAGGAGGTGCAAACCATGAACGTCAAAGAGCTGAAACCGTATTTTGTCGTCATCGGCCTTCTCCTTGTCACATCCCTGGCATTGGCCTTTACCGTGGATGTATCCGTCAGCAACAAGGCCGGTGTGCGGGTCTACTTCCCGGACCGCGTCAATGCCTGGATGGGCGATGAACTCCGCTTCTGCCAGAACCCCGACCACCGGGCTACGTTTCACATGAGTGAGCTGTCCGATCCGGACACCTGCCCGGAATGCGGGGCGAAACTCAGCTCCATGACGATTGCCGAGAAGAAGTTGCTTCCGGAGGACACCATCCTCCTCAAAAAGAAGTATGAGAACCCGGCGGGAGAAACCGTGCACGCCTCCATTGTGCTCAGCGGGACCCAGCGCAGCAGTATTCACCGGCCCCAGGTCTGCCTCGTGGGACAGGGCAACGAAATTATCCGCGACCAGGTGATTTCCGTGCCTCTTCCGGGGCGCGAACCCCTGGATGTCATGGTGCTCGACATGATTCGCCGCCACAAGCGGGCCAATGGAGACACCATTGAGATGTACACGTACTATGCCTACTGGTTCGTGGGGCAAAACCGGGAGACGCCCTATCACATCGAGCGCATGTTCTGGATGGCCTCCGACCGCATCCTGTTCAACGTGGCGCATCGCTGGGCCTATATTTCCGTCTCCGGGGTCCGGGAGCGCACGTCAAATGCCCACCACGACGAGATCCGGGAGTTCATCGGCGAGCTCTATCCGGAAATGGCGATCAGCGCCTCCGAGGGCGGCTACGAAATACCGCAGGAAGAGCTGCCCGCGGCGGAGTGATGCCCGCTCCATCCCCCCGCCCCGGCCTTCGCGGGCGGGTATGAAGAGCGCCTGCACTCCGCGTCGCCCGCCCCGCTGACCCTGCGTCCGGCGAGGGCTCCGGGCAGACATCCTTTGCCCTGTACAATCCGTCGGGACCCGTGTACCGTCACGATCCTCATGCAAGGAGAAACCTCGTTATGACCGATGCAAAACCGTCCCCTACGTCTGTCGTCACGGGAGGCGCCGGATTTCTGGGGTCCCACCTCTGCGAGAAACTGCTGTCCGAAGGGCACTCCGTGGTCTGCCTCGACAATCTGATCACCGGCAATACGGCCAATATTGAACACCTGGCCGGAGATGAGCACTTCCGGTTTATCAAGCAGGATGTCACCGAGTATTTATTCCTCGAAGGCGAGGTGGATTTTGTCTTTCACTTTGCCTCACCCGCGAGCCCCATCGATTATCTCGATCTGCCCATCCAGACCCTGAAAGTCGGGGCCCTGGGGACCCACAAAACGCTGGGGCTGGCCCGGGCGAAAAACGCCCGCTTTATCCTGGCCTCCACCTCGGAGGTCTACGGCGATCCGCTGGTCCATCCCCAGACGGAAGACTATTGGGGCAACGTCAATCCCATCGGGCCGCGCGGCGTCTATGACGAAGCCAAGCGCTTCGCCGAGGCCATGACCATGGCCTACCAGCGCTATCACGACCTGGACACCCGCATCGTCCGGATCTTCAATACCTACGGCCCGCGGATGCGGCCCAAGGACGGACGGGTCGTCCCCGCCTTCGCCACCCAGGCCCTGAAGAACGAGTCGATCACCGTGTTTGGCGACGGCAGTCAAACCCGGAGCTTCTGTTTTGTCTCGGACCTCATCGAAGGCATCTATCGGCTGGCGATGAGCGATGAGCCGGAGCCGGTCAACATCGGAAATCCGCACGAGATGACCGTCTTGCAGTTTGCCGAAACCATTCGGGATCTCTGCGGGAGCCAATCGGACATTATCCACAAACCCCTGCCTTTGGACGATCCGAAAGTCCGCCAGCCGAATATCGACAAGGCCCGACGGGTTCTCGGCTGGGAGCCGCAGGTTGAATTGAGGGAAGGCCTGAGCCTTGCCATCGACTACTTTCGCACACTCCTGGACCGCGGCATTCTGTAGGGCGCCGCACAGGGGTTGCCCCGAGGCGGGCGCCCGGATATACTGCCGGGGTAAAGAGGAGGCGCGCACATGATTGTCCGCTATACGGGTCCAGACGGAGAGCGAGGGAGCTTTGAGTTGACGGATCACCCCATTACCGTAGGGCGCAGTCCCGAGGCGGACGTGGTGATTCACGACGATAAGGCCTCGCGCATACATTTCGGCTTCCGCAAGGACAACGATGGGTTTTACGCGCGCGATCTGAAGTCGAAGAACGGAACGTATGTCAACGGCGAGCCCATCGACAGTGTGCGCATCGATGTCGGGGATCGCATTCGTGTCGGGTCCACCGTCTTCGTGATCCGGGAAGCGGATAAGGAAGGCGGTACCACCGATGTCCTCAATGCCGTCCAGGAGGAAATGCAGGGGGGGAAGGGGTACAACACGATGCTCAAGGAGATTGTGAGCACCGTGGATGAACCGCAGAAGAATCGCAAAAAGGACACCTGATGCCGGGGGCCGGGCTCCCGCGAAAGGGTCGGCCGGCGCGATGACGCCGGCAGCGGCGGGGGCAAAGAGCCCCCTGCCTCACCCGGCCGGGACCGTCTGCCGCCGCCTGGCGGGCCGGCCCGTTACTCTGTTTCGGCCTCCGTTCCGCCGCTTGAGACTCCCTCGACCGGCGCCTCCGGAGAGGCGGTCTCGTCGTCCTCCTCCGCCTCGACCGAGGCCACCGACACCACGCGGTCATCCCCCCGGAGGTTGATGAGGCGAACACCCTGCGTGTTGCGGCTGATGGTCCGGAGGTCCGCCATGCCCATTCGGATCATCGTGCCGTTCCGGGTGATGATCATCACGGCATCCTCGTCCGTGACCCGGTGGGCGCCGACCAACAGGCCGTTGCGTTCCGATGTGCGAATGGCGATCACCCCCATTCCGCCTCGCTGCCGCTGGGGATACTCCTCGAACGACGTGCGCTTGCCGTAGCCGTTTTCCGTGACGGTGAGGAGTGTGGCGGCCCCGTCGACCACTTCGATGGCTTCGACGCGGTCGCCGGCCTTCAGCTTGATGCCCCGGACGCCGCGCGTGGCGCGTCCCTGGTCCCGCAACTGGTCTTCATGAAAACGGATGCTCATGCCGTTGCGGGTGACCAGCATCAGTTCGTCGTCCCCGGTGGTTTGCCGCACCCCGATGAGCTGGTCGTCTTCGTCAATGCGGATGCCGATGATGCCGCCCGCCCTCGGCCGGCTGTACGCCTGGAGGTTGGTCTTCTTGACCACGCCGTTGCGGGTGGCCAGCACCAGGTGATGCCCTTCGGAAAATTCCTGCACCTTGATGAGGGCGGCGACTTTGTGTTCTTCGGGGAGCTCCAGCAGATTCAGGATAAACTTGCCGCGTGCGGTGCGCCCGCCTTCCGGCAGTTCGTAGACTTTTTTCCAGTACACCTGTCCCTTGTCGGTAAAAAACAGGAGGGTGTCGTGCATGGAGGCGGTGAAGATGTGCTCGACGAAATCCTCTTCCTTGGTGCCCATGCCGACGACCCCGCGGCCGCCGCGTTTTTGTTCCCGGTAGGTCGCCAGGGGAACGCGTTTGATGTACCCGCTGTGGGAAAGCGTGATCACGCAGCTCGCATTGGCGATGAGGTCTTCGATGTTGATGTCCCCCTCGCCGGGGACAATCTCCGTCTGCCGGTCGCGCCTGTAGGTGTCCCGCACGTCGGCGAGGTCATCTTTGATCACCCCGAACAGCAGGCTTTCATCGGACAGCAGGTTCTTGAGGTATTCAATGCGTTTGAGGATCTCCTCGTACTCTTTCTCGATCTTGCTGCGCTCGAGGCCGGTGAGCTGGTAGAGGCGCATATCGAGGATGGCGTTGGCCTGCAGCTCGGACAGCCCGAAGCGGCTCATCAATTCCGAGCGGGCGCGGTCGCGGTCCGGGGATTCCCGGATCACCCGGACGACTTCGTCCATATTGTCGATGGCGATCTTGAGGCCCTCGAGAATGTGGGCGCGCGCTTCGGCCTTGGCCAGTTCGTATCTGGTCCGGCGCGTGATGACCTCCAGGCGGTGGTCGATGTAACACTGGAGGAGCTCTTTGAGATTCATGGTCCGCGGACGACCGTTGTCGAGGGCGAGCATAATGGCGCCGAAGGTGGTCTCCAGGGGGGTGTGCTTGTAGATGTTGTTGAGCAGCACGTTGGCCACGGCGTTGCGCTTTAACTCGATCACAACCCGGATGCCCTCTTTATCGGATTCATCCCGAATGTCCGAAATGCCCTCGAGCTTCTTTTCCTGCACCAGGTTGGCGATCTTCTCGATGAGAGAGGCCTTGTTGACCGCGTAGGGGATTTCCGTGACGATGATGCGTTCGCGCCCCTTTTTGTCTTCCTCGATCGTGGCCCGGCCGCGCATCCGGATGTGGCCCCGGCCGGTCTCGTACATCTGGCGGATGGCGTTGACCCCCCGGATGATGCCGGCAGTGGGGAAGTCCGGCCCCTTCACGTACTGCATCAGATCGGCGACGGTGGCCTCGGGGGTGTCGATCAGGTGGATCACCGCATTGATGATCTCCTCCAGGTTGTGGGGAGGGATATTGGTGGCCATGCCCACGGCAATCCCCGTGCTGCCGTTGACGAGCAGGTTGGGGAAGCGGGCGGGCAAAACGGTGGGTTCCTGGAGGGTCTCGTCAAAATTCGGCTGGGTGTCGACGGTATCCTTGTCGATATCCACCAGCATTTCCTCGGCCAGGCGCTGCAGGCGGCATTCGGTGTACCGGTAGGCCGCGGGCGGGTCGCCGTCGATGCTGCCGAAGTTCCCCTGCCCGTCGATCAGCGGGCAGCGCATGGAAAAATCCTGCGCCATCCGCACCAGCGTGTCGTACACCGCGGCATCCCCGTGGGGATGGTAATTCCCGATGACTTCGCCGACGACCTTGGCGCATTTGACGAAGGGTTTGCTGTGGTTCCACCCGCGCTCGCGCATGGCGTAGAGGATGCGGCGGTTGCCGGGCTTCATCCCGTCCCGGGCATCGGGAAGGGCGCGGCCGACGATGACGCTCATCGAATAATCGATGTACGCCTTCTGCATTTCTTCTTCGATATTGACGGACACCACGCGCGGCGTGGTCGGGTCGAGAGGTGGTTGTTCGCTCATAAGGTCAGATGTCCAGGTTCTGTACGTTCAGGGCGTTGTCCATGATAAACTCCCGCCGGGGTTCGACGTCGTCTCCCATGAGGATGGTAAAGATCTGGTCGGCCCGCACGGCGTCCTCCAGCATGACGCGCTGGAGCTTGCGGTGCTCGGGGTGCATGGTCGTTTCCCACAATTGTTCGGGGTTCATTTCGCCGAGCCCCTTGTAGCGCTGAATGCTCAGGCCTTTCCGCCCGATTTTCTGGACGGTTTCCAGCAGCTCCGGCAGGGAGTGGATGGCGGTGGATTCGTCATCGCCCTCTTTCAGGTAGTAGAGGGGGGATTCGGATTTTTGAAAGTGGTCCACGCTCAGGCCGCGGCGTTCAAGGTCCTGGAGCCGCCGGGCCAGCTGGGGGGCCGCAAAGATTTCCGTCCAGGTGACCGTGGCGTGACCGTTGGAGGGTTCTTCGGGAGCCCCGGTATAGATCTCCACTTCGCTGCCGAGGCGCTGTTCCTCGGTCTGGCAGAGCTCCCGCAGTTCGGCCTCGGTATAGACGTATTGAAAGCGGCTGTCGGCCCCTTCCGTGATTTTCACCCGGTAGAGGGGAAGCTGTCCGTCTTCTCCACGGCGGAGCGCCAGGTATTCATCCAGGTCGATGCCCTTCTGCGTGAGTTGCTTGGCGAGTTCGTCGATCTGCGTGAGGGTTTCCAGGATCCCGGCGAGCTGATCCGCCTCGAAGGCGTCCTCGCCCCCGGGATCCGCCAGGGTGACTTCATCCGTCCCCAGGCTCAGGAGGATTCGCGTCAGGGCGGCATCGCTTTCGATGTATTCCTCCCGCTTTTTCCGCTTGATCTTGTACAGCGGAGGCTGGGCGATATAGATGTACCCGCGCTTGAGGAGCTCCGGCATCTTCCGGTGGAAGAAGGTCAGCAGCAACGTGCGGATGTGCGAGCCGTCGACGTCCGCATCCGTCATCAGGATGATGCGGTTGTAGCGGATGCGGGACAGGTCGAAATCCGCCCCGTCGATGCCGGTGCCGATGGCGGTGATCATGGTCCGGATTTCGTTGTTGTTCAGGATCTTGTCATCCCGCGCCTTTTCCACGTTGAGGACCTTCCCCCGCAGCGGCAGGACGGCCTGGAACTGCCGGTCGCGGCCCTGCTTGGCCGAGCCGCCCGCGCTGTCTCCCTCGACGATAAAGAGTTCGGTCTTGCTGGGGTCGCGTTCGGAGCAGTCGGCGAGTTTGCCCGGCAGGGACCCGCTCTCCAGCGCGCTTTTTCTCCGGGTGAGGTCCCGGGCCTTGCGCGCCGCCTCCCGGGCGCGCGCGGCCAGCAGGGCCTTCTCGATAATCCGCTTGGCGACGGGGGGGTGCTCCTCGAGGTAGGTGTTGAGTTCCTCGTTCAGAATCGATTCGACAATCCCCTGAATTTCACTGTTTCCCAGCTTGGTCTTGGTCTGCCCTTCGAACTGCGGGTCGGGCAGTTTGACGCTGATGACCGCGGTGAGGCCCTCGCGCACGTCGTCCCCGCTCATCGAGGTCTTGTCGTCCTTGAAGAGCTTGTTGCGGCGGGCGTACTGGTTGAGGGTCCGGGTCAGCGCCGAGCGGAACCCGCTCAGGTGCGTGCCGCCCTCGACGGTATTGATGTTGTTGGCGAAAGAGAAAAGGGTCTCGTTGTAGGCATCGCTGTACTGGATGGCGATCTCCACGGCCACTTCTTCCCGCTCTTTTTCGATGTAGATGACCTCGGGGTGGAGCGGCTGCCGGTTCTTGTTGATATGTTCCACGAACTCCCGGATGCCGCCATCGTACCGGAATGTCTCCTGCCGGGCGGGGTCTTCCTGCACGAGGTCGATGGTGATCCCCTTGTTCAGGAACGCCAGCTCACGGAGACGGTTGGCCAGGGTATCCCAGTTGAATTCCGTGACGGAAAAGATCCGGGCATCCGGTCGAAAGGTGATCTTGGTCCCGGTGCTCTTGGTCTTGCCGATGGTCTCGAGCTGGGTCACCGGGCGGCCGATTTCAAACCGCTGGTGGTGCACCTCCCGGTCCCGCCGGACTTCCACCTCGAGCCATTCGCTGAGCGCGTTGACGCAGGATACGCCGACCCCGTGCAGCCCGCCGGAGACCTTGTAGGAGCTGTGGTCAAACTTTCCGCCCGCGTGCAGCATGGTGAGCACCACTTCCACGGCCGGCTTGCCTTCGGTCTCGTGGAGGTCGACGGGAACGCCGCGCCCGTCATCGTTGATGGAGATGGACCCGTCACTGTTCAACGTGATTTCGATATGGCTGCAGAATCCCGCGAGCGCCTCGTCGATGCTGTTGTCCACCACCTCGTACACACAATGGTGCAGGCCGCGCACCCCGGTGTCCCCGATGTACATGGCGGGCCGTTTCCGGACTGCTTCCAGCCCTTCGAGAACCGTAATGTTGCCGGCGCCGTAGTCGGACCGGGCCGCGGTATCCTCCGGCGGCGGAGGTGTTTTCGCATTGTCTGTCATAGTGTTGTATCCTGATGCTTGCAATGAAACGGGTGAGGATCCCGGCTGCCCTCTACTCCGGGACAGGGCCCTCGGGCAGGTGCTTTCCCCCCCCGGGGCAGGTCCTCTGGAACCGCCTGTCGAATCGGCGTTCACACGGGGCGTTCCAAGAAAGGCTAACTGTAACAAACTCAAGAGGTTTGCGGCAATGGGGGAGTTGGATAAAGACCGCCTTTTCTCGGGGTCTGCCCAGGCCCCCCATATGCGCGAATCCCCCACTTTGTCGCTTGCAGCGGGGCAGGATGTGTGGGAAAAATGGACAAAATATTCAAAATTGAAATTCTGCATATTCTAAGGGGTACGTCCGCAGCCGGACGCAGGATCGCCGCTGCTGCGGCCGGTCCCCGGGCAGCAGGAGGGGGAGCGGCCGGGTTCAGGTGATATGAGTTTGTTGATTGTTTTCGGAATAGGCGTATTGGCCCTGGGCATTGCCGGGGGCTGGGTCCTGCATGCCCTGTGGGCGGACCGAGCCTCCACGGCCGGTAACGGGCAGGCGGTGGACCCGTTTCGCCTGATCGCTCGGGAATCCGGGGACGTATCCTTTTCCTCCGACTGCGGGGCGGATGAGATCTCCTGGTACGGCGATCTCGGGCACGCCTTTCTCGGGTATGAACCCGGCGAGTACCGGCCTTCACCCGCACAATTGCGGGAGATGATGCATCCCTCCGATCTGGACCTTCTCCGGTCCCGGTTTGACGGCATCCTCAACCATCGCCGGCGAATCAGCGCCGAACTTCGCCTCCGGGAAAAGAGCGGCACGTACCACTGGGTCCACCTGACGGCGGTTCCCCTGGAGCCGGACAATCCGGACAATCCGATTGTGGTGGGGGTGCTCCGCGACACCCAGGCCCTGCACGAAGAGCGGGAAAAACTGGCCGAAGCCCGCCGTATGCAGACCGTCGGGACGATGGCCCGCGGTATCGCCCACGAGTTCAACAACCACCTCACCCCCATCCGCGGGTTTATCGAGCTCGCTCTCGAAGAACTCGGCCCCGACCATCCGGCCTTCGACGGCCTGGAAATCGCCATGCAGCGGGTGGAATACTGCTCCCAGCTCGTTTCACAAATCCAATCCTACGGGCGAACCTCCCTGCTCAAACGCGAAGAGGTCGACCTGGACAAACTGCTGCGGTCCGTCATCCGCGTGGCCCTGTCGTCCGACCCGGATAAATCCAATAACGTGTCGGTGAAGCGGGAATGGTCGCTGCCGTTGCCCCGGGTCCGGGTGGATGCCTCCCAGATGCAGCAGGCATTGCTCCATCTTATTGAAAACGCCCTGAACGCCATGCCGGAAGGCGGCACCCTCACCTTGAAGGTGGATCCGGAGGGGACGGGGAAAGATCAGCACGGCCGGCGCGCGCTCGATACCCTGTGTATTCATGTCATCGACTCGGGGATCGGCATCAGTCCCGAAAACCTCGAGCACATTTTCGACCCCTTCTTCACCACCCAGGCATCGCCGGGCGCCCGCGGCATGGGCCTGTCCATGGTCCAGGGCATGGTCGCCCAGCACGACGGATGGTTGGAAATCCGCTCCGAGCCGGGGGAGGGCACCGAGGTTCGGCTGTTCCTGCCTTTGCCTGAACAGGAGTCCAAAACCGCCCGGGCCGTGCGCGATGAGGACGACACGATGTCGGTGATGCCGGCGGCGCCGATCGGCCGGATCCTGATCGCCGATGATGAAGAACCCATTCGCCGGCTCATTGCCAAGATCTTTTCCGACGAGGACTGGAAGGTGCAGACCGCCCAGGATTACTACGAAGTCCTGCGCCGCATCCAGGAGGAGGAAGAGCGGTACAGCGTCGTCATCCTCGACATGGTCATGCCCGGCCCGCCGCCCGAGACCTGCGCCGGCATCATCCGGGAAAAGCTCCCCGACGCGCACATCCTGTTCGTCAGCGGCTACACCCGGGATCAGCGGATCGAGGACCTGCAGCAGAAGACCGGCGCCGGCTTCCTCTCCAAGCCGTTTTCCCCGAAGGCCCTGCTCGAGGCGGTGGATTCCCTCACCGCCGTTGAGCCCGCCGCCTCCTGAGGCCGCGGCGGCTGATTTTTCTCTCAATTCAGCCTTGGCAAACCCCGGCCCGGTGTATTATAGGCCCGAATTCAACGCGGCGCCCAGTTTCTCGACGTTCTCCCGGGCCGCCGCGGATGGTTCCGAGGAGCCATCCGGCTGACAGCGAAGATACACCATGAACAGGAGTTTCAGACATCATGACACGCATAGGACTCGCCCTTCGGGCGGCCTGGCGCACCCTGCGCGACGCCGCCTTTGCCGAAACCGTGGCCGCCGGTCTCTCCGGCGCACCGGCTGACGAAACCCGCCCCGCGGCCGAGCCGCCGCCGGCCCCCGCCCCCGCGCGCAGTGAGGCGCTGACGCTCCTCGCCGCCCTCCAGCGGGAGGCGCGCCTGCTCGATTTTCTCATGGAGCCGCTCGACGGCTATCCCGATGCCCAGGTCGGCGCCGCCGCGCGCGACGTGCACCGCGACAGCGCCAGGGTGATCCGGCGCATGTTCGATCCGCAGCCCCTGCGGGCGGAGGAAGAGGGCCGTGCCGTCGAGGTCCCGGCGGGCTACAATGCCGCCCGCATCCAGCTCACCGGTCCCGCCACCGGCGAGCCGCCCTTCCGCGGGACCCTTCGCCATCCCGGCTGGGAGGCGGCCGCCTGCGACCTGCCGGTGTGGAACGGAAAGCCGGACGACACCCGCATCCTCGCCCCGGCCGAAGTGGACACCCGCTGAAGGGCCCTGTCCCGCATTCATCCAGCTTTTTCCGGCGCCGCGCCATGCATCCGCGCCGTGCCGGCATTCATCCTCACAAGGAGTTCATACCATGAGTCGTCAATACGCCATTGGAATCGACCTCGGAACTACGAACAGTGTTGTGGCCTATGCCGACCTCGGGGCCGAACAAACCGGTGTCCGCCTGCTGGAGATCCCCCAGGTTGTGGATGCCGCCACCGTGGAGGCGCGCACCGCCCTGCCGTCCTTCCTCACCCTCGCCGGTCGCGAGGAGCGGGAATCCGGCGCCCTGGACCTGCCGTGGAAGCAGCAGCCGGCCCGCTCGGCCGGGGACTGGGCGCGGCGCCGCTCGGCCGACACGCCCGAGCGGACCGTCTCCGCGGCCAAGTCGTGGCTTTGCCATCCGCGCGTCGACCGCACCGGCGAGATCCTCCCCTGGAATGCCCCGGACGAAGGGGAGAAGATCTCGCCCCTCGAGGCCGGCCGCCACTACCTCGCCCACATGATCGCCGCGTGGAATCATGCCATGCCGGAGGCGCCCTTTGCCGACCAGCAGGTCGTGCTCACCGTCCCCGCGTCGTTTGATGCCGGCGCCCGCGAGCTCACCCGGCAAGCCGCGCTGGCCGCCGGGTTGCCGGAGGACTTCGTCCTGCTCGAAGAGCCGCAGGCCGCCGTCTACGCCTGGCTGCACAAGCGGGGAGAGGACTGGCGCCGCGATGTCGGGGCCGGCGATCGCCTGCTGGTGTGTGATATCGGCGGCGGCACCACCGACTTCAGCCTCGTCGGCGTCGACGATGAGGACGGCGACCTCGTTCTCAACCGCCTCGCCGTGGGCAATCACATCCTCGTCGGGGGCGATAACATGGACCTCGCCCTGGCCCACCACGCCCAGCAGGTCTTTGCCGAAAAGGGCGTGGACGTCGATGCCTGGCAGGCCGTCGGCCTCTGGCATGCCTGCCGCGCGGCCAAGGAGGGCCTCCTCCGGGAAGACGGGCCGGACACCCTGCCGGTCAGCGTGCTCGGCCGCGGCAGCAAGCTCGTCGGCGGGACCATCTCCGCCGAGATCGAGCGCCGAGCCGCGCTCGACCTGCTCCTCGAAGGCTTCTTCCCCCCCTGCGGCCTGCAGGACCGGCCCGCCCGACACCGCGCCTCCGGGTTTCAGCAGATGGGTCTCGCCTATGAATCGGACCCCGCCATCACCCGTCACCTCGCCCGATTCCTCCACATGCACGCCGCCGGCGGGGAGGGAGTCCGGCCGACCCACGTGCTGTTTAACGGCGGCGTACTCAAGGCCGATGCCTTCCGGTCGCGGCTGCTGGAGGTGCTCGGGCCGTGGTTCGACGGCGGCGCCATCGCCGCCCTGGACGGCGCCGAAGACCTGGACCACGCCGTGGCCACCGGGGCCGCGTACTACGGCGCAGCCAAGCAGGGGCGCGGCATCCGCATCCGCGGCGGGACCGCCCGCTCCTACTACGTCGGGATCGAAACGGCCGGCCTGGCCGTTCCCGGCGCCCCGCGCCCCGTCTACGCGCTGTGCGTGGCGCCCTTTGGTATGGAAGAGGGGAGCGAGACGGATGTCCCCTCGGAAGAAATCGGCCTCGTGGTCGGCGAACCCGCCCGCTTCCGGTTCTTCAGCTCCACCACGCGCCAGGATGACCGGCCCGGCACGGTTCTCTCGCGCTGGAGCGACGACGAGCTCCAGGAAACGGACCCGGTGGAAGCCACTCTCCCCGCCTCCGAGGGTGTGGAGGGCGAATTCGTCCCCGTGAAATTCCAGTCCGGCGTCACCGAACTGGGTATGCTGGAGCTCTGGTGCGCCGGCACTGTGTCCGACGACCGCTGGAAACTGGAATTCCAGGTCCGGGAACAACCGGACGAACGCGGCTGAAGGCGCGAACAGGCCGACGCACTCCCAGACGCCGGTATGTGTACGAATAGGAACCTAGATTCCTGCCGCCGGGGGCCGCAGCCCCCGGGCGGCGGATGTTTGCAATGAACCAGGACGCCGCACAAACAGAGGGCCGGGAGCCGCCGCGCTTCGCGGTGGGGATTGACCTCGGCACGACCAACTGTGCCGTGGCCTGGGCCGAGACCGGCGGACGCGACCGGTCCATCCGCCTCCTGTCCATCCCCCAGCTCGTGGGGCCCGATACCGTGGAGGACCGCCCCGCGCTTCCCTCGTTTCTCTACCGGCCGACCGCCCCCTCGGGGCGCCTGCCCTGGCAGCGGAACGGCGAGGACCCCTTCTGGGTCGTCGGCGCGGGCGCGCGGGACCGGGGGCTCGCCGACCCCGGCCGCTTGATCCAGTCCGCCAAGTCCTGGTTGAGTCACGCCGGCGTCGACCGGCGGGCGGCGATCCTGCCCTGGCACGGCCACCCGGACGTCGAGCCCCTGTCCCCGGTCGAAGCCTCCGCCCGGCTGCTCGCCCACATCCGGTCCGCCTGGGACCACGCCCACCCGGAACACCCGCTGGCCGAGCAGGCGGTGGCGCTCACCATCCCCGCCTCGTTCGATGAAATCGCCCGCGAGCTGACCGTCGAGGCCGCGCGCGAGGCCGGCCTGGAGAGCCTCACGCTCCTGGAGGAACCCCAGGCCGCCTTTTATGCCTGGATGCAGACCGTGGACACCCCGCTCGAGGATCTTTGCCGCGATGGAGAACAGGTGCTGGTGTGCGACGTGGGCGGGGGCACGACGGATTTCACCCTGCTGGAATGGCGAGAGGGCGAGAGCGGCCCCGCCTTTCACCGGGTCGCGGTGGGGGATCACCTCATTCTCGGCGGCGACAACCTCGACCTCGCCCTGGCTCATGTCCTGGAAGAACGCATCGGGGGGGCGCACTCCCTGTCGCCTGCGGACTGGTCCATCCTCGTCCAGCGCTGCCGGGAGGCCAAGGAGCGCCTCCTCGGCGCCGATCCCCCGGACGCCCTGACGATCGCCCTCCCGGGCGGCGGGGCCCGGCTGGTGGGCGGCAGCCGGCAGGTCGAGCTGCGGCGAAGCGAGGTCGAGGAGATTCTCACCGAGGGCTTTCTGCCCCGGGTTTCGTCCGATGCCGTGCCGCAGGACCGGCGCTCCGGGTTTCAGGAGTTCAGCCTCCCCTACGCGCCCGACCCCGCCATCACGAGGTACCTGGCCGCGTTTCTCCGGCAGCACGCCTCCGCCTCCGCGGACGGCGCCGCCGGCCGCCGGATGGCCCGGCCCACCCGCATCCTCTTCAATGGCGGCTTCTTCGCCGCCCCGCGCTTGCGCGAACGCGTGGTCGACGTGGTGCGGGACTGGTTTCGGGCGGACGGACCCGCCGCGGACATCGAGGTGCTCACCGGACCGGGGTTGGACAGTGCGGTGGCCCGCGGGGCCGCCGCCTACGGGCTGGCCCGGTTTGGCGAGGGCCCGCGGGTAGAGGCCGGCCTCGCTCACACCTATTACATCGGGGTGTCCGCGGGGGAAACGGATGAACCCCGGACCGTCTGCCTCGCCCCGGCCGGATTGGAGCCCGGGCGGGACATCCGGATAGAGCAGCCCGTGTTCCGGTTGCGGATTCGCGAACCGGTGGAGTTTCCCCTGTACATCTCAAGTACGAGGACGAACGATGACGCAGGCGACCTGGTGCCCGCCGACCCGGATCAACTGCGGGCGCTCCCCCCCATCCGCACGGTCCTGCAGGCCGGGAAAAAGCGAAAGCGGCAGGCGCAACAGGTCGAGGTTACGCTGCGCGCCGGGCTCACGGAAATCGGGACCCTGGACGTCCGGTGCGAGGAGCGCGGCGGGAACCGCTCCTGGCAGTTGCAGTTTGACGTCCGGGCCGCGCCCGGCGCGGGCGAAACGACCTCCGCCGGTTCCGAACCCGTGGAGCACGTCAGCCGCGAGGTCGCGGATGCGGCCCGGGCGGTGCTCCGCCACGCGTTCGAGGCGTCGCCGCCGCGGGTGGCGCCCGAATCGGTCGCGCGCAAGCTGGACGAAGTGCTGGATCGCCCGCGGCCGGACTGGCCCCTCCCGCTGTTGCGGGAACTGGGCGAGGCCCTGCTCGATCTCGCCGCCGCGCGGGAGCGGGGCGCTGTGGTCGAAGCCCGCTGGTACAACCTGCTCGGCTTTTGCCTCCGCCCCGGGTTCGGCGCGGCCATGGACGACTGGCGGGTCGGCCGCGCGTGGAAAATGCACCAGCACAAAATCCGCCATCCGCGCAACGAAGCGTGCCGGGCCGAATGGTGGATCCTGTGGCGGCGCGTGGCCGGCGGCCTCACGCCCCCGCAGCAGAAAACCCTCGCCGCCCCCCTGCTGGCCGATCTCCACCGCCGCGGCCTGTCGGCCGGGGGGCACGAAACCGCGGAAATCCTGCGGCTCCTCGCTTCCCTGGAACATCTTGCCGCCGCCGATCGCGTCGCTCTCGGCGACGCCATGCTGGACGGACTCATGGAACGGCGCAACAGATCCGAGCGAAAGGCCCGCATCTGGTCGCTGGGCCGCCTCGGCAGTCGGGCGCCGGTGTACGGGCCGCTCAACAGTGCCGTTCCTCCGGAGGCCGCGGCCCGCTGGTTGGGCACCCTCTGCAGGGACGCGGCCGACGAGGACGAAACACCGCCGGCGGTCATGCAGCTCGCCCGCCGCACCGGCGATCGCTACCGGGACCTGCCCGCGGATGCGCGGGACCGGGCCCTCCGCCTGCTGGCATCGGCCCGCGCCCCGGATCACTGGCGCCGCCTGGTCGAGACCGGCGGGGAACTCGATGCCGAGGAACAGGCCCGCGCCCTCGGCGACCGCCTGCCCGCCGGCCTCAGCCTGTCCTGACGCGTCCCCCCCTCCTGTCATCCCGAGGAACTCCACGGGCGAAGCCCGTTGGTTCGCGGGCAAGCACGTGTCGGTCGTACCGGCAGTTCTTTAGGAGCG